>CANQBX010000032.1 GCA_947589095.1 uncultured Lachnospiraceae bacterium | reverse complement strand
TCGCGCCAGGCCAGATCCGGATCGAAGAGACAGCCGTTCTCCGAAAGCGCCACGATCTTGGCGGTCTCCGGGTAATGGTCCGGATACTCGACGGCCTCCGCGAACTTCCCGCTCTGGGAAGAATACACATAATTGCCGGGATAAATGTCCTCGCCGATAATATCCACATACTCGTCGCCGGGATACCAGTCGGCGGCCTGGCCGTTCCAGACCCAGATCAGGTTGTTCAGGCCGTGAACATTGGTCAGACGGTCATAGAGCAGCTTCCACAGCTCCTTACAGGGCTCCGGGCCTGCCGCGCCCCACCAGAACCAGCCGCCGGACGCCTCGTGAAGCGGCCGGAACAGAACCGGCACGTCCGCGTCCTGGAGGATCTTAAGCTGCTCCGCGATAACGTCGATATCGTCCAGAAGCAATGCGTATCCCTCCTCATCGCTGCCGTCCATGATGGCCGCCAGGTCGATATCCGTGCTGTCGGCATAAAACGTCCTATACCATGCGGCTCCGGATTTCGCATATTTTTCCGGCGCGCCCCAGTGCCAGCAGAAGGTGACAATCCCGCCCAGCTTATCATACTCGATGGCCTGCTCGATCGATTTCCCGACCGCTCCGTGGCTGGCAAAGGACGACGAATAATTCATGAGATCGAGTCCCAGGATCGCCGGCTGCCTGCCGCCGGTGGCGTTCTTGATGGCAATCAGTTCAGGGCTTGCCGTGCCGTTGTCCGCCTGCTGCCCCGACAGGGTGTACTCGCCGTAAATCGACGTCAGGTATTTCATCAGGTTCACCGCGCTTTGCGAAGCGTTCGGATTGATCAGCACCGGCTCCACCTCAAAGGTGCTGTCCGGCAGCCGCTCCGCCGAGGCGAACGTCATGCTGTCCAGGGCGATCCAGCCCCAGTTCTTGTGGACGCCGATGCTGTGCTCCCCGGCCTCCAGATAGACCCGGCGCAGCACGGATTCGCCGAAGGTCTCGTCCTTCGTGGTAAATGTACCCACAGTCGTGCCGTCCACCTGGATATCGTTGATCTTCTCCCCGCCCAGGCCCGCGCTTACCACATGGATGTCAAAGCTGCCGCTGTAGGGCACATCCACGGTGAAGGAGCAGCCGTCGTTCTCGTCCTCAAATCCGGTGAGGTAACCTTCACCGGTGTAACCTTCTATCGAATGATCCAGCTTTACTTTGCCGGTTGTTGTCATTTCCGATGCGTCAAACATATAAGAAATTGCCTCCTGCTCCTCCGCCTGCGCGGTTTCAGCCGCGCTCTCCGCGCTGTTTGCCGGCGCAGCGCTTCCACTGTCGCTATCCGCAGCCGCGGCACTTCCATCGCCTCCTGCGTTTTCTGTGCCGTCTTCCGATGCCGCGTTTTTATCACCAATCGCATTACCTGTACCGTCTGCCGCGTCCGCAGAATTCGCTCCCGCAGCATCCGTCAGAACATCTGCCGTACCATTCCCACCAGGCAAGCCCATCCCCAAATCTCCCGCAGACCCGCTCTCTGCCGCTACGGAAGCCTCCGTCTCCTGTCCTGTCGTCTCCGCGGGCACCCCGCCGCTGCCGCAGCCGCTTATGCCCGCCGCCAGCAGGCATGCCGCCAAAGCGGCGCTGACACCGCGTCCCCGCAGATTTACAAGGGCACGTATTCCCCGGTCCTTAAGACTATCATTATTTCCTCTGCTCTTTCCTTCGTCACTCTTTACTTCCCTGCTTTTCACTACTCCTCTCCTCCCTTCTCCGCATCCTTCTTCTGCCTCTCATCCCGGTAATACCATTTCTCCAGATCCTCTTCCGTCTCCGGCTTCGCCATGTATTTACGAAGGAGCTTCTCCATCAGAAATGTCTCCGCAAAACAGCAGGCCCCCGGCAGCACGAAGATCATCGGCACCGGGATCAGCACGACGCCGAAGAGGCAAAGCACCCACATCGCAGCGAACACCACCGTATAAGGCAGATGCCGAAATACCATCAGAAGCGCCAGCTTAAAGCATTCCCACATCCCCATGGTAAAGCGGGACATGACCGGCCAGATATAGAGGAATACGCCCAGAACCACCAGGATCAGAAGCGTATAGCCCAGACTCATGGCCGCGGCTGCCTGGCTGCCGATCGGAAGTCCCAGGATCCGCGCCTCGCCGCCCTGCTCGTACATGGCCGTGATATAAGTCCGGTCCAGCGCCAGCACCGCCGCCAGCGCAGCGAAAATCAGTGTCATCAGGATCCCCTGTTTCAGGTTCCGCTTGAACGCGCCGAAGAATTCCCGGGTCACATAGCCTTCGCCGTGCCGCACCATTTTCACCATCGTGTAGTACATGGCGATACTGGCCGGACCGATGGTCACCACCGGGATACAGCACAAAAGCCAGAAAAGCGATACCGCGATCACGTTGCCCATCACCGTCATAAAACGGAAAAACGGCGTGTCCTGCCCGAAGAACCTGTCCATATGAATTCATCCTTTCTGCCCCGAATGGTTATGCGTCGCATGAAGCATATCGCCGGTGCACCATCCTGCATAGTGACGAGCCGTATAAAGCGCATCGCCGCCACACTGCCCTGCATACTGACGTGCCGCATGAAACACACCGCCGCACTGCCTGTCGCACACTATCATAACGCAAAAGTCTGATGCCGGCTGACTTCATACACTTAAGCATTTTCAGACACGGACCTTAGGCCGTCCGCCTAAGGTCCGCTCCCCGTCTGTCACTGATCTATAAGTCCGGACGGGCCGCCCGTCCGCCCTGACGCGCGGCCCGTCTCCATTTCGGTTCATTTTCCGGCCGGTCACCCCGCTGGCCGGCCGGAGAAACGTATAAGCCGGTACGCTTCCTGCCTTCGCCGCCAAACAAAACGGCTCAGAACAGATCAGATCCGCGCTTTTACTCCATATTCGCCGACAGGGCATCGATCGCATCCTGCATCTGCTGCTTGTAGGACTCGATCGCCTGGGAAACGCTCATCTCCTTGTTGACGTAGATCGCGTACCACACGTCGCCCATCGGGTTATTGGATACGGAATTGAAGATATCCGCGTTGGCCTTGTAGCCCTCGGTGTAACCAAGCTCCAGCTGATCTTCATCCACAAATCCGGATTCGAACCAGGCAGGATCATCACGATAGAAGGTGTCTCCCATATGCCAGTTATTCAGTTCCTCAAAGATCTCATAGACAGCCGTCGCGTCTTCCACGCCCACCGGGATGAAGTAGCAGTTATGCAGCTCATTGGGAGTCATGGAACCGTCGCCGCTGGGGCCGATCGGAGCCGGGCAGATACGCACTTCATAGTCAATGTCGCGGCCTACCAGCTCATAGAACTGTACGAAGCCGAACGCGACCTTATTCTGGAACAGAGCCTCATTGTCGTCGTTCCAGTCGGTGGTATATGGTCTTGCAGTGCCGTCCACATTGTACAGACGGTCGATGAAGTTAAATGCTTCGATGGACTTCGGATCGCTTAAGCCCTCGGTGGTGGTTCCTGCGATCATCGCGTTGTTGGAAGCCAAAAAGCCCTGCATGGTCTTGGTCTGGGTGGTGCCGTAGCCATAGACGTCCATGTTGCCGTCGCCGTCGGTATCGCGGGTCAGCGTCTGGCAGTACTCAGCGAACTTATCCCAGGTCCACTCGCCTCTCTCGGCCAGCGCTTCCGGAGCCTCCAGGCCCATTTCGTCTACCATATCCGCGTTGTACGCCAGATAGACCGCGCCGGTGGGAACCGTCGTGCTGGTGTAGAACAGATAGTTCTCGTTGCCCAGAACCGGGAAACGGGTGAATACGTTCTCTTCATTCAGGATATCGGAATCCGCCGGAGCCACATCCTCCAGGTTCATCGCGTAACCGTTGGCTACCGCCGGGATACCGAACTGCGGGTCGGTCAGATAGATATCGCAGTCAGGCGTGCCGTTGGTAACGGAGGTGTTGATGCTGCTGATAACGCCGTCCCATCCAAGGTTCACATAGTCGATCTTGACGTTCCATTTGTCCTCTACGGCGCGTACCGCGTCCAGCTGCATCTGCGCGGTCTCCGCGTTGTCGTAGGTACCGCCGGCCGCCGTGATGTCGTCCAGGGTCTGGAATTCACTGTCATAGAAAATATCCCACCAGAGACCGATCTTGATGGTACGTCCGCCCATATCCTTGGCTTCGTAGTTGCTTAATTCGCCGGTAACTGCCCCCCCGTCTTCGGCCGCGGCCGTAGTCTCCTCTGCCGCCGCGGTATCGGCTGCCGTCGTGTCGGCTGCCGCCGTGGTCTCCGTGCCGCCGGCCGCTGCCGTCGTCGCGGTGGATGAACTGTCGCCGCCTCCGCAGGCTGCCAGGGAAACTACCATGGCTCCCGCCATCAGGACGGACCCGATCCTTCCAAGTGTCCTTTTCTTCATAACTTTGTTACCTCCTTCTTTTTTAAATGCATTTTGATCTGCCTTCATAATGAAAGCTGTATCCGTTTCGGGGAACGGGGCGGAACGGGGATTACCGTCCCCATTCCCCGTGAAACGCTTGTGAAATATGCCGCCGGACCCGCAAACGTCCCGACCGGCGTGTTCTCCGCCGCCGGCGCTAAAGCTGTCGCGCCCGCAGGTTCTCCGCCGACGGCGCTAAGGCTGTCACGACTGCATGTTCTTCGCCGACGGCACATACAGCCGCCGGATCAATTATCCGACAATACCGCTCCGCTCCACGCCTTCCACGAACTTCTTCTGCAGCAGGCAGTAGATAACAATCACGGGCACCAGCATCATGATGATGCCGGCGTACAGGTAAAGCTGGGTCACCGAGCTGTCCAGGATCTTCTTGGAGTTGGAGATGGTCTCCTGGACCGTAGAGATCCTCATGCTCATCAGGAGCCGGTTGCTGATACCGAACAGTCTTGCGTAGAACGTATCGTTGTACTGCCACACCATGGAGAAGATGCTGACCGTCAGAACCGACGGCATGGCGTTGATCAGCATGATGCGGAAGTAGGTGTACAGCGCCCCGGCGCCGTCCACGAAGGCCGCCTCCTCGATCTCCTTGGGCAGTCCCCGGAAGAACTGGTTGAAGATGTAGATAAAGAGGCCGGACCGCAGGCCGCAGGCGAACAGCGTCATAATGTACATGGGTACCGGCGAGGTCAGAAGGTTCACGCCGTGGCCCGTGGTCAGATGCAGGATGCCCAGGATATCGAAGTTACGGAACTCCGTGTACCAGGGAAGCATCAGCGTGTCCGTAGGCAGCACGATGGTCAGGATCACGCAGGCGAACAGCACATTTTTGAACGGGAAATCAAACCGCGCGAAGCCGTAGCCCGCCATCGAGCAGACGATGACCTGGATAAAGGTCAGACTCGCCACGTATAAAACCGTGGTAAGCAGCGTCTGCGGATACTGCATGACCCGGTAGGTATCCGCATAATTCTGCAGAGTGCCTTCCACAGGGAACAGAATGACCACCGGATTATACAGGTCCTTCTCGGTAAAGAAGGAACTGGACAGCATGGAGATTAACGGCCCCAGGATGATGTAGGCGATACCGACCAGAATGCAGAATTTCAGCAGTCCGAGGAGGATCGCCTGGATCCGCCGGCCGAATTTCTTCATCTGCACCTTATCCACGGAGGAGAAGGAAAATGCCGCCGCCTTCTGCCCGTTCTTCGCGGCGCGTCCGCTTGCGGGGACTGCCGCGGTGTTTCCGGAACTGTTTGTGATTGCCGCAGTTTTCATCTTTCTCCACCTCCCTAGTTATAGTAGAACACCTTGCTGGAAATGATCTTGACGATGACGGCCAGCAGGATACAGACAACGAAGGAACTGATCAGACTCATGGTCACGCTGACGCTCCAGTTAAAGTTGGTAAACGCCATATCGTAAGCCTCCTGCACCACCTCGCTGTTCATGAAGGCGTCTACGATGGTGTAGACCACATTGGTGACAATGAGCGGCGATACCATTGGGAAGGTGACGCGCCAGAAGGTCTCGTAGGCCGTCGCTCCCTCGATCTTGGACACCTCATAGAGGGCGCCGGGCACCGACTGCAGGGCCGCGATGAAGATGATGATCTGGATACCGGACGCCTGCACGATATCAAAGATCCGTCCCACCGCCAGAACGATGTAGTCCGTCAGCATCGCCGGAACTCCCAGCTCTGTCATCATGTCCAGAAGATACTCCACATTGACGCCGCTTGACACCGCCGCCTCCGAAGAGACCGCCGTCACGCCGCCGTTTACCGCCTGCTGCGCCAGCTCGATGGAAGCCTGGATGGCTCCCGAATTCATGATGATGGGCAGGAACAGGACCGCGCGCATCAGCGTTCTGCCGTGGAACTTGCTGTTTAGCAGGATCGCGATGAACAGGCTGAAGAAAATGATCAGCGGCACATCGATCAGCATGTTGCCGATGGAGCTTACCAGCGTCTGGTTAAAGGTGGCGTCCCGCAGGAACGCGTATTTGAAGTTATCCAGTCCCACAAACTCCAGCAGATAACCGCCGGTCTCCTGCATCGTCAGGTTGCTTAAGCTGAAGCGGATCGCCTGGATAAATCCCTTTCCATAGAACCATAGGAATCCGATGAACCATGGAAGGACAAACAAAAATCCGGTGATCGCGCGCTTATCGAGCAAAGACAGTTTTCTCTTTTTCTTTGTCATGACGCACCTCCTGTGATCTTGTAGCTCATGGGCTCCACCGTCACGCCGCCGGCGTCCAGGGCTTTATCCGTCTTATTGACATAGATCGTTACGCCGTTATCGTACTCTGCCGCCGCCAGACCGTTATCCAATACCTCATGATGGATCATCTCCGCTCCCTGAACCTTAGAAAGCGCTCCGCTGATCTGTTCGTAGATATCCTGGGCGTCCTCCATCCAGGTGGTGTAGCATACCGAGTACATATCCGCCGACGAGGTATATTTGATGTTGCTGGAATCCTCGTAGGAGAAGGTGAACCTGGGCGCCACGCCGTACTCGATGAAGCTGAGTACCATTTCCTCATCCGCGTCCTGATCCATCAGATTCAGGGACTGGCCGGAGTAATCGATGCAGCCGTGGATCACCATCTCGTAGAACGGGATCTGCTGATCCACGATATAGAACTTGCTGTACTGGGTCGGAGCGCCGACGATATCGGTCACCTGGCCGAAGGCGTAGGCGTTGCCGCCGTTTGCCATCAGGCTCTTCCCGGTGGCGTTAAGGTCCTTAAGCTGACCCATAACCACTTCTTCCGCCTCCTGCCGGTCGATGACGTCCGTCCTCTTCTTATCGGAGGCCAGCACATCGCCCAGATCCCGGAGACTGTAGCCGGATACGTCGATATCCGCCGCAGCGTCCCTAAAATGTCCCACATACCAGGGCAAAAACCGCGGCGACATGATGAAGTAGGACAGCTCGTCGTACCAGGTCAGCGTGCTGGTCTGACGCATCGTAGCCGGGTTTAAGGCGCCCATGGACACCACATAGCCGGAAAAATATTTAGATGCTTCCAGCACATCGTTAAAGCGTTTGGAGGTGTAGGGCACCTGCTGGAACGCCACGTCCAGGAACAGCTTTCCGCCGTTCTCCTCCAGACGCGTGCTTAAGGCCTCCAGCTCCGATTTGCTTCCCACCGCCTTGATCAGCTTCACCTTATCGGCCGCGTCATGGTAGACGCCCCGGTTGAACCATCCCTGGTAACTCATCCGCACATCGCTGATGCCGGCCTTATAGAGCATATCCAGGATCTGGTCCGCCTGCTCGTAGGTGGTCATCGGATAGATGCCGGTATAGGGCACGCCCATGACATGCTTCTGGATCTCGACGCCTCCCAGAATATCCAGGTAGAACGGCGTCGTCCCGCCGGCCGCCTGCTTCGTAAGCGTTCCTTCCGCGATCAGCTGGCTGCGGTAGGCGTTGGCCATGCCCGAATAATCCGCGTCGTCGCCGTCCAGGAAGGTATAGGTCACGCTCAGCTTCTCGTCGTAAAGCTCATCCTCCACCACAGGCACGTCGGACTGGTTGCCGGAGACGCCGAACATATTTAACAGCTCGATCTCGCGTGTGGAGAATTCCGCGTATGCGAAGTTATAGCTGTTGGTGTTGCCGGAGACATTGGCGTTGATGATGCCGAGCGCGTCCCCGCCGGTGATCCGGCCAAGGAAGGCGTAATCGCCGTTCTTGATACCGAAGATGGGCAGCCGGGCGTTCTCCGTCAGCTCCGTCACCGTGTAGCTCTGTACCTCCGGGTCGATGCCATACACGTTCTGGGTGTAGGGCGAGTTCTTCGTCCCGTTGTTGAAATCGATCAGCGCGCCGGAGCCGTCCGGAACCACGATGTAGCCCTCGTCATCCGTTCCGCCCGCGCCGAACATGGGCAGTACCTGGATCCTGGCGATGGAAGCGCCGCCGCCCTCTTTGATCTCGCCCGCGGGGATGGACACTTCCAGGCCGTTGTCTGTCAGCCGGTATTCCAGGGGGATCGTGAAGGAGATATTCTCCGCTCCTTCCATACCCTCCATATCCAGCTCATAATCCTCGACCGTATAGCCGCACTGCTCGAAGAACTTATTCAGACGGCTCATACTGATTTTGGAATCCATGGCGGCTTCATTTAACGTGTAGACGCCGTCCTTCAGGGTGAAATAATTTCTGGCGGTCCTGGCGTCCTTCTCATCCAGCTTGCTGAGGATCAGATTCTGCATCCTCTCCTCGCTGATCTGCAGCGGGATGATCCCGGTGGAATTCTCCGGATCCTGCAGCGTGTAGACGTAGCGGATACCGTCCTTCAGCGCCTGTACCTCGAACTGCTCGTACTGGATGCTCATATCGTAGTTATTCATCGTACTTCTGGACCGGGCGCTTGAATAATACACCAGGTTCAGCGTGGAATTCAGAAGCTGCTTGTTGACGCCGGAAGCGATCGGATCCTCGTCGCGGTCTGGCGGATTGGAGTAGGTAATATGTCCGTTCTCCTTTTCCATAACGGCGATCTCCGTCGTCTTTAAGTTCGTGTAGAGCTTCAGATTCTCGTTCTCGGCGGCCAGCACCATGCCGTCCACGCCGTCGCCGGTATCGGGCAGGGCTGTAAACTCTCCGCCCTCTTCCACTTCATAAGACTGTACATACTGCTTATATACGTTGTAGTTAAAATACCTGGTCACGATCACTCCGGCGAAGGCCGCTATGGCAGCCGCCGCGATCACGATCACAGCTACAGGCAGCCATCTGTTCTTTTTCTTTATCATCGCATTCCCCTCCGATCGCCTAGACTCTCAGCATCAGCTCGTTATAGATGCTGACGAAGAATGAAATCACCTGTCCGACCAGTGAATACAGAAGCGTCGCCAGGAAGATGATGATCAGCATGGCCACAAAGGTGAGGATCATCGTAATCAGGGTCTTGCCCACGGTGAAATTGTGAACCGTCATGATTCCGGTGATCACTAAAAGCGCGAACCACACGATCCCGAAGGCCAGCAGGATGTAGTAGAATGCCTCCTCGTCCGCCACCACGAACCGGGACAGAATGATCCCGATGATAAACGTAAAGATCATCGGCAGCATGGCGTAGCCGGTCACGGTAACGATATCCTTGAATCTCCCCTCGCCGTTCATCAGGCAGGTGATGGACCAGTTGCCCACACAGAACAGGAGGAACAGGACGAACACGGACAATACCTCGGCGAAGCTGTTGATCGCCATGGGATTGACGAAGTTCACCACGAAGCCCGCGTACTGCCGATTGGCGGAGAAACAGATGCCGAAGAGCAGCACGAACAGGACCGCAAGCGGCACGCTGCCCCGCCCCCTGTGGCGGATCTCATAGAAACCGTCCATGGGATGCGTGATGGTATAGAACGCGTATTTCAGATTTTCCTTAAACATGGCTCAGCCTCCTCTCCCTGCGTCTCTTAAGCACCGTCTTTTTCAGGCCCTTCTTCCAGACCACCAGAAGCACCGCCAGAATAATGACCACAGTCAGGATGTAATTCAGGTTATCCTTCAGGATCTCATTGCGGTAACGCTTCCAGGCGATGGAATAGTACTGCTTGTTGTTGCCGATCTTAAAGCAGCGCATGGCCTCTTTATTGTCGCCGGCCGCCAGGTAGCTCTTGCCGATGCCGGTGTAAGCCAGCTCGAAGTTGGAATCCAGCTTCAGCACTTCCTTCCAGCACTCCACGGCCTGGACCTCGTCGCCGTCGTAGCGCAGGCCCACGGCCTGGTTGATCAGGCTGCCGTAGCGGGTGGGCGCGAACATATCGATCAGGTTCTTGCTGGAATCCAGCACCAGCACCCGCTCGCCGATGGTATCGATGGCTACCGGGATCGTGAAGGTTCCCTCCTGGCTGCCAAGGCCGCCGAAGATGTAGAGAAGGTTGCCCTCATGGTCGTAGGTGAAAATACGTCCGCGGGAGGAATCCAGAATGGAGTAGATGCCCTGGTTCCTGACCACCACGTCCACGATGCGGGACGCGCCGGAGTAGGTGCCGGAGAGGCGCCAGGTCAGATCGCCGGACAGCGTGGTCGCCTTCTGGATCACGTCCTCGCCGCTGGGATTTAAGCGGCGGACTGACTGCTCGCCTTCCGAGTCGATGTTGGTGGCGTAGACGAAGCCGTCCTCATCGATCTCCATACCGGTAAACTCGGTGGGAATGAACAGCTGCTGTCTGGCCCTCTGCTCTCTCGTGGAGAACCGCCGCCAGAAGATCTCCCACGGCGAGATCTGCACATTGATGGTTCCGGTAAATCCGATGAAATCTCCCGCCTCGTCGAAGGCCATGATGCCCTCGAACTGGTTCTGGGCGATGACGTAGACGCGGTCCGCGTAGTCCACCGCCACCTTAAGGGGCGTAAACACGTACCCTTCCGCCAGCACATCCGACTGGGGATTCTCAATGATCTGCACCAGCCTGCCGTCTCCGTCCAGTTCCACGACGCGGTTCCTGCCGCTGTCGGCAATGTAGAGGTTCCCATTGGAGGATTTATACACGCCCTGGGGCGAAGAGAAATGATCCTCGGTTCCATTGTTATCGAAGGAATCGATGATCTTCACCAGGTTCATCGAGGAGTCCAGCATCACCACCCGGCTGTTGCCGGTATCGGCGATGTAGACGTTGCCTTCCTCGTCGGTGTTCAGATCCTGGGGACTGGCAAAATCGCCGCATCCGATCTTCGCGCCGGTCAGGGCACCGTCCGGGATATAAGCCGCCGGCGTGTATTTGATATCCTCATAGTAATCGTAGGTATAAGTCTCATACGGTACGTTCTGCCCGGCAAACGCCGTCTGGACGCTTAAGTCCGAGGCGCACAGGGCGAAGGCAAAGGCCGTGACAGACGCCGCTTTCACGATCCGATTTAATCTCTTTCTCATCTTCCGCCCTCCTTAATCCTTCATACCGGATGTGGTCATCGTCTCGATGATGTTGCTCTGGCAGATAATAAAGAACGTGATCGGGATGGCCGCGATGATCAGCTGAACCACCGCGCCGGCTCCCTGCCTCGCGACGCCGCCGCCTACGATCTGATACAGCGCGTACTGGAGGGGCTTTAACTGCTCGCTTCTCAAGAAGCCGCTTCCGGTATTGGTCCACAGGGACTGGAACTGAAAGATCGCCAGCGTCAGCCAGGCGGGCTTCACGTTCGGCATGACGATTGTGAAGAAGATCTTAAATTCACCGGCGCCGTCAAGCCTCGCGGATTCAATCAGGGAATCCGGCAGCTGTTCCATGAACTGCTTCATCAGGTAAAGACCTAAGCCGTACGCGAATGCCGGAAGCACCACCGCCAGGTAGGTGTTATTGATCCCCAGCCAGGAAATGATCATGTAGTTGGGGATGGCCGTCACGTTGTAGGAGAACATCAGGGACAGCACCACCATCTGGAACAGGAATTTCTTCCCGGGGAACTGCCATTTCGCCAGCGGGTAGGCCGCCAGGGACGCGCAGAGCACGTGGCCCACGGTGCCGCAGCCGGTGATGATGATCGTGTTCAGGATGTACCTGGTAAACGGAACCCAGGAACTGCTCATCAGCACGTACAGGTCGCCGAAGTTGTCAAAGGACGGGTTGCGCACGAAGATCTGGGGCGGGAAGCGGAACAGCTCATCCAGGGGCTTGAACGCGTTGTTGATGATCATGACAAGCGGCAGCGCCATGAACACGCCGCAGATGCCCATGATCACGAACAGGAGCGTATTGCCGGCCATGGAGCGGTTCAGCTGCTTCTGTTTATGTTTGCGGAACAGCCTGCGCTTTACTTTCGCTTCTGCCATATCACTCACCTACCCTTCGGAGCAGCGTCTGGATCAGCTGGTTGGTGCCGACCATCAGCGCGAACAGGATCGCGGCGATGGCGCAGGCGTAACCCATCTCGTACCGGGTACCGCTGCCGTAGTCCATCAGGTGCGTGACAATGGTGGCGCCGGAATAGTTGACGCTGGGGTTACCGGCCAGGTTGATGGAAATGTCGGCCACCGCAAAGGACTGGGTGATCTGCATGACCGCGCCGAACATCAGCTGGGGCCGCATGGACGGCAGCGTGATGTACCACAGCTCCTGCCACCGGTTCTTGATACCGTCCATGGCGCCGGCCTCGAACAGGCTCTTATCCACGGTCTGTAAGCCTGCGATGAAGGTCAGGAAACCGGTACCGAGACTCAGCCACAACTGGACGATGATCAATATGGGTAAGACGTATTTCTCCGTCTGCATCCACTGGATCGGCGCGTAGGTGAAGCCCCATTTCATCAGCCAGCCGTTTAAATAGCCGTAGCGGTCGCCGGAGATGATGATGGACCAGACCATGAACGCGTTGCCGGAAATGGACGGCGCGTAGAAGATCAGGGTCAGGAAGGCGCGGAGCTTTCCTTTGAACTCGTTGATGATCCAGGCGAACAGAAAGCACATCATGTAGCTTAACGGGCCTGTGATCACGGCGAAGATGATCGTGTTCTTGAACGCCTTCTTAAACACGTCGTCGTCCAGGATCAGCTTGATATAGTTCTTCCACCCCACGAAATGGGGGACTTCCAGCATGTTGAAGTCGGTGAAGCTGATGATGACCGACGCCGCCACCGGAAGTACGGTGAAGATAAAGAACAGGATAAAGTAGGGGGCCAGCATCACGTAGCAGGTCCGGCACCGGTACAAATCTTCCTTCAGATACTGCCATTTCGTCTTGTGTTCCATCCTGGTCACCTCCTAATTCAGAGTGCCGACTGAAATCGGCTTCCCTGTCATATTTAGAGAATCAAGTGTTGCGATCCTAAATCCGGCAGGAGCCGACGCTTCCGCGCTCGAACCACTGCCCGCCGGCGCCTCTGCTGTGCCGGAACCGCTGCCTGCCGAGGCCGCCACCATATCTGGGCCACTGCCCGCTAGCGCCTCCGCCGCGCCAGAACTGTCCGGGGAAGCTGCGGCACTCTGGCTGCCGCCCGCCGCGCCCTGCGCTTCTTCCAGGTCTTCCGCGGTCACCATACCGAACTCCTGACGCTTGCCGGTGATCTCGGAATTGATGTACTCGATGAATTCATTCATAGCCTCGCGAGGCTGCATCTTCTCGTCCTCGTCGGCCGCCACCACGGTGTAGAACGCATTGTTCACATTTCTCCATGTAAAATAACTGCCGGGCACCTGACGGATGCCTTTTACATTGTTAAGCTGGGACTCCAGGGCCTCGAAATCGTCCGACGGCCAGGGCAGGTTGGCAAATGCCTCCACGTTCGCCGTGGGATACCGGGCCGCTTCGCCCATCAGACCTTCCATCTCCTTGCCGTAGGAAGTCTGGGTGTCGGCGGACAGCCACCATTTCATGAATTCCCAGGCAGCCGCCTTGTCCTCGCTGCCGTTCATCATCATGCAGGCCAGGCCGGTGCTGGCGGAAAGGTTATTGATGGAACCGTCTTCCTGCTCGACACCCGGCAGCGTGGTGAATCCCCACAGGCCCTTGATGTCCGGGGCGGATACCTCCAGCACGTTATAGGTCGTGTAGTCGGCGATGATGATCGGCGACTCGCCGGTACGGAACCGCTGCTCCACGCTGGTGGCGCGGTCCAGCTTGTAATCAGTGTAGTACTCGCAGTAGGTCTTAAACGCGTTGATTGAGGCCTCGGAATCCAGCGCCGACTTCGTGCCGTCCTCGTTGTACAGCTCACCGCCGTGCTGGAACAGAAGGCTTGTAAAGGTCAGCTCCGACGGAAGCATGCCCACGCTCATCTGGTTCTTGGACAGCTCCGAGATGACCACCTTCATCTCATCCCAGGTCTTCGGCACCTCGATGCCGAGTTCATTTAAAATATCCTTGCGGTAGAACATCATCTCAAAGTTCTGGGTCTCCGGCAGCGCATAGAGAGAACCGTCGAAGCTGAACTGCTCCAGGGCGCTGTCGCGGAACCGCGACGCCACTTCTTCCCAGTCGGGGAAGGTACTCAGATCCACCGCGGCGCTTCGCAGTCCGTAGTTGACCGGAAGGTCGTTGGAGGAACCGGTGGTGCCGGTGGAGGAGGTAACCACCGCACCGCCGGAGTTGGCCACCTGCAGAGCCACATCGGGACCCTGACCGGCCAGAGACGCCTGCAGCAGAGTGTTCATGTCTACCAGCATAACGTTTACATTGATATTGGTCTTCGGCGTAAAGGTTTCGTCCACCAAAGCCTTGATCACGTTGGCCTGGTCGCGGCCGCTGCCGACCCAGACCGTGATCGTGCGGGAATCCTCGCCTTCCTCGGCGATATTGCCGATGGCGTTGTAATCCACAATGAAGGAATAATAAAGCTTCTTGAACTCATGACCCAGCTTGCTTAAGAAGGAATTCTTTGTCTTCGGCAGGCTCTGGTCCGGAGACAGGATATAGATGGCGTCCAGCTGCAGGGGCTGGGACTGGGCGTTGGAGATCCAGGTGCCAAGGGCGCTGACGTTGGTCTTAAAGTCGCCCACCATCTTGGTGACCTTCTCCGTGTCCTTCACGATGTCCTCCAGCTGGTCGCGCATGGTGATGATCACGTTCTCCTCACTGCCCCGGACATTTAGCGCTTCCAGCTTCGCCAGGATCGCGTCCAGGTCGTTCTTGATCTCTGTCATAGTCGCGGTCAGGGTCGGAAGACGCTTCTCGATCTGGTAGTCGCGGTATTCATCCGGCGCCACGCCGGTGATGCGGATGATGCTGCGGTACGTGCTGTTCAGCTTCGTCACCACGTTCTGCACGTCGCTGACCACCTGGGCGAAATCGCCAAGGACTACCTGCATCTTTAAGGAGTGATGGCCGGCCGTCAGATAGAAGCGGTACGCCTCGCCGGAAGCGTCGGAAAGCTTCATCATCTTCCAGTCGCCGTCGTATGTAAATCCGTAATGACTCAGCTCGCTGAACGGAACCGCGTCGTCGATCATGATCTTGCGGGATACGTAGATGCCTTTTACGAAATTCTGCTTGGCGTGAAGGGCGATATTATAGAAACCATCCTCCGGCACGTCGAAATCCCACTCGATCCACTGGCCCGTATGGCTCCAGCCGCCTCCGCCGATGGTATTGTTCTTAAGGGCTCTCGCGCTGTAGGGAAGGATCGCAGGGGACGACTGGTCCTGCGTCGGATAAAGCATGCTGGACGATTTCTTCTGCGCGTATTCCGCCTGCAGTTCGATGGTCCGTCCCGCGGTGTCCTTTGCCCCCGACGCCTGCCAGGCGGCAAGCTGGTCCGCGTAGCTTAAGGTATCGGGCTCGTTCTTGATGATCAGACTGCCGATGACCATAGGCTCTCTCTGGGAAACAACGGTGATCGTGTGGCTCCCTGCCTCCAGATAGACGCTCAAAGGCTCCACCACATAGCCGTCCACATCGTAGAACTGGCTGGTAATCCATTCCGGCGCTTCGATCTGGGTGGGCTTCAGATCATTCCCCTGGTTGTCCGATTCCCACTCATTCACGGAATTGACCCAGACACGGGAGAATTCCACCTCGGCCATCTGCCGGTACGGCAGCTCGCCGTCCACGAAGAAACCACGCTGGATGGAAGAACCGTTGCCCTCGACCGGATAATAGGTCAGCGCCAGCTGGTACATGCCGGACGTGCGGATGTCCACCTGGTACTCGACCATGCCGGTATCATAGGTATAGACGGACTTTCCCGTCCTGCCCATGTAGTCCGTGAGGATCTGCGGCTCCTCTTTTCCTTCGCTTCGCACGAAGTCGCCGCCTTCGATCTCATAGACATCTTCCGGCCAGACGCTGTCCGGATACTGGGCCTGGTACTCCCCATAGTCCTGGTACTCAGCGGTATAGTTGAGCACGTCCTTGAAATCCTCCAAAGACTTGTCTGTCGCAGCGCGGGCGGTAATGCCGATACCGCTAAGCCCGCTCAGACACAGGGCCGCAAGGAAGACGCTGGCCGCGAAAAGACAGATCTGACTTTTCTGTAACCGTTTCATCATCCTCCACTTCCTCCTATTAAAAAATTAATTATGTATAGCTTTAGAATTAATTGTATATTTAACCATCTGTTTTGTCAATACTTAAGTTGGTTTTCAGCATGTTGTATATTTGTTTGGAAATTTTTTGTTGAAAATGCACTATATATGCAGAATATGAATGGATTCATTTTTGAATGCGAGGGTTGCTCCCGAAGATTTCGGCCGGATTGTATGAATATGGATATATATGGAAGGATTTCTTTTGCTTAATGCTTGATTAATTAGAAATGGAATTTGTGATAGAATCACTGCGCATTTGCTGACAGTCTGCCAGAAATATAAAAAACGCCCGGAACAGCAGAATCCGGCAACAGATCCGGATCCGCACATCCCAGGCGTTTATTCCACAGCAATACTTATATTATCTGTTCTCTCCTACCGCACGCTTCCCTTTTCCACGATAAAACCGGAAATCAGACTGAGCCTTCCCTGCCCGTCCGGGGCCTCGATGCGCCTCACGACTTTCTGCAGCGCGGCGTCCGCCATCCCCCGCATATCCACCTCGTAGGTGGTGATATCCCGGTTGGGAAGTCCCGGATACAGGTAATTGTCGAAACCGACCACCGAGACATCCTCCGGCACGCGGTATCCATTTTCCTTCAGAACATCGATCAGATGGCTGGCCACCAGGTCGCAGTTGCAGACGAAGGCTTCCGGCATATGCTCCGGCAGCTTTAAGACGATCTCACCGTCCTCTTTGCGGTCCTCGATCTGCCATTCCTCATAATACGTCAGGCCGTGTTCCAGCACGGAACGGTAATAACCGCAGTACCGGTCCATAATACTGCTGGTAGCGTGGATGGATCCCACGAACGCGATCTCGCGGAAACCCTTGTTATAGAGATATTCCGTCAGCAGATACGTGCCGTAGAAACCGTCGGTGATCACCGCGTCGTCGGCTACTTCCTTATAATAGAAATCCATCATGATCACCGGCTGCCTGACCTTGCCCCGCAGAAACGCGATATACTCCCTGCTGATCTCGCCCATGACGATCAGCCCCTCCACCGCGTTCTCCTCAACGAAGCGAGGCAGAAGCAGGTTCCTCTCCGCCCCCCATTTGAGGATCTCGGCGCTGACCATGCAGTTTAAGCCAGAGGCGGCCATCATCAGCTCTTGATACATTTTCCAGTAAAATGTGGTGTAATTCGCCAGATATCTCTCCGAAATGATCACTCCGATATTGCGGAGACTGCCCGCATTGCGGCGCTCCTGAAAATACCCCATCTCCTTCGCGGTGCTCAGCACCTTCTCGCGAACCGAGTCGCTGACCCCGCGCTTGCCCGTAAGGGCGTTGTGCACGGTCACCGCGCTGACCCCTAACCGATCCGCGATGTCCTGCATACGAACCTTTGCCATAAATAACCCCCATTCCATCCGCTCTCTTATTTGTTAAACCATGACAACTACTTAATTTACTTAAATTATATCTTAATTACAGGCTTTTGTCAAACACTTACTTAAAATTAATCTGCAATAATACCGGCGTCGGCAGACATTCTGTATGCTGGCGCCAAACAAAAGAATGGTGTTTTGAAGGCGAACACAAAAAGCGGATTACCAGGCAGCTTGTGTCTGATAATCCGCAAATTCAATGTATTTGTTTACCGTTAGTCCGCCGCTGTCCTTAGCCCTCTTTCGCTCTGCTTCCAGCTTTTGCGTATGGCCCGGCTCCCTACATTTGATCAGTCCGATAGATAAACGCACAGAACTGCTGCTTTCCGCCGATATAAAGCCCCTTATCCTTCCACAACTGCGCAAAGATCTCCCGGTCTTTGACGGACATGGCCACATAGTAATCGAAATCGTCCGCCAGATACGGGACGCTGTAGCGGGCGACGACCTTCCGGACGTCTCCGATGTGAGCCCGCTCGGCCTCCAGAAGCGCCTGATACGCCGCCAGGTCTCGAATCTCCTTTCTCAGCTCCTCCTGCGCGCCGTCCGCGAAAAGCACCGCCGCGACCGAAAGGCCTCCGTTCTCTGTGCGCACACAGAAGCCCTGTTTCAGCAGGGTCTCGACGGCGGCCCATTCCTCCGCGGAAAACTCCTTCTCCCCGCGGCCCAGGGCAACCGCCCGCAGATAGCGCAGGGTCCCATAATCCGGGCAGTCCTGCGCGTAGGGCCTGTCCCCATAGCCGGAACCGGGATGCGCCTGATAGCCGTCCCACATAAGATCTCCGCCGCCTATGCCGTTATTATTGAAAAATGTACCGGTAAGCCGGCAGACGCTTCCCTGCTCGTGGCCGATCAGCCCCCAGTTTCCGCCGTCCCGCCGCGAAAAATGGCCGAAGCTGTTGGGCGGCAGCACATCTCCGCCCAGCTGCTGCTCAACAAAGAACGCGAAATACATCTGCTCGTCGATCGCAGGAACCGCGCCGTTTGACGCGCCGCGGGCGGCGGCCAGAGCGCGGACCTCTCCCGCCAGCTCCCAAATGGCGCGGTAATGCTCCTCCGCGAACCGGCAGGAAAGCTCATTGATCTCATTCTGACACTCTTTCGGAGAAATGAAAAAGTTCGTGATATAGCGGCCGTTGTCCAGCCGCCGGATCAGTTCGCTGTCTTCCAGCAGGGACACTTCCTCTTCCATATAAGGCATGGCGACGCCCAGCTCCATGGACAGTTCCTCCAGCGTACACGGATTATTGTGGGCGGTGCAGAGGATATTGACAGGGATCTTTCTCCGGATCGCGCTCCAGGGAAGTCCGCCCGGCTGATTGCCGGAAGCGACAAATCCGAATGTCTCCGGCTGAAAGCTTCTTGTTCCGAATTCTTTTGCCATATTCATACCTTCCTTTATGAGTCTTCGGCTGCTTTGCAGTTTCGTCTTGACAGTTCCGATCGGGATACCGAAGCGCCTCGAAATCTCGGCCACACTCATTTCTTCAAAATAATGCGCTACCAGGATCTGCCGGTAATCGGTGCGTATAAACGCCAGTTCCCGGCGGATCAGAGCCAGCTCCTCCGCATGGACGACATTCGCCTCCACGTCGTCTTCTGACGCCAGTTCTTCGGCGTAGTCAGCCAGATCCTCTGTGCCGGGCGCACGGTAATAATTCTTCCTCGCCCACCGCGCCCAACGGTTGCGGGCCACGGCCCAAACCCATGCGTCCAGATTCTGCGGCGCAAGTCCCCGCAGAAGGGCGCACGCCGCCTCATAGCAGATGTCGGCGGCCAGATCCGCGGCGTCCTGCTCGCTTCCGGTCTTTTTGAGGGCGTAATAATAGAGCCGGCCCGGATATTCATTTGTGAAGGTCTCGATCGGGGTCATGATATCATTTCCTTTGCGCTTCTTCGGTCTCCATAAGGAAAGTGTCGGTATGGACGGAAATGGATTTTGCTTATTTGCCAAAAGAGCAGATAATCTTTTCAGACTATCTGCCCGGCAGCGCCGCCGGCTGGCGGCTGGTATTCAGTTTTAGATTTGGGTATCAGAGGGCGATCTCACACCAAACTCCCCTATCTGATCAGCCAGTTATAGTCCTTTCTGCAGTCGAGAATATATTCAACATACACTATATCATCTTTAATCTGATAAAGCACCAAATACCAGTTCTCTACAAACATTTTATGGTACTTGTTCGGCGGTATATATGGCTCGTTAAAGAACGGAAAACGCTCGGGCATCCTGCCAAGCGACCGTATCGCAGCCATGATCTGATCCTTCTTTGCTTTCGCGGCTTCTTTGTTAACCTGAGCCATAAAACGGATGTGCTCTCCCAGCATTCGCCTGGCCCGGTCGGAAATCATAATCTGATACTGTTTCTTCTCCATAAAGTTATACCCCGGCCAGCACTTCATCCAGATAAGTGTCCAGTTCATCCACAGTACAGCCGTCACGGCCTGCCAGCCTGTCCTCTTCAACCGCCAGCAGTTCTTCACGGAGCTTCAGCATCTTTTCTCTGCGGTTGAAGGTCTCTATATCCATAACAACCAAATCTCCTTCGCCATTCTTCGTAAGGAAAATCGGTTCTGCGGTTTTTCGGCACAAATCAGCTATTTCATTATAATTCTGCCGGATTGCGGCAGATGGGCGAATATTCATCATCACATTCCCTTTCTTATTCTATAGTAGTATTCTATTTAAATTATATATATATTATGCTACAATGTCAACCATAATTATTGTTTTGCTATTTACTCTGCAGAAAAGCACACAAAAAAAGCCATCCTGTCCGATGACTCTGTAAGCAGTGTGATTTTCATACTATTATTTTGTCCGAATTTCCTGGTTAAGTGCGGGAAAATCGTTTCTGCGGATGTCTTCCTGGTAAAGGGCCTTCAGCCGTTTGTCCTTTATCTTCTTAAGGTACTTCGCCGCAGGCGGGAGAAAACGTACTTCTGCCATACCTACTCCACCTCGCCGAAGACATCTTCATATGACACATAATCCATCTCAGACGCAGCGGCCTGCGCCGGCTCTGATTCCCAGTATTCGCTGACATCATGATGGATTTCTGTGCTGAAAAAGGCGCCGTCTTCAAGCCTGCTAAACGGCAGTTCATCGGAACCGTCGGCGATAAACGTCAGCTCCGTCTTATCGTCATTGATACGGAACAGGAAATCCTTATACTCCGCCGATGTTGCGGAGTCTCTCAGCGTAACAACATCCCCGTCCACATGAAAATAACCTCTGTAGACCGTACTGCTCAGAGGCCCTTCGCACATTTGGAACATGTTAAACGGTTCCAGCGTAACAACAAAGTCGCCGCCAAATCCGACTTTCTCCCATACGAACGTAACCGGTTCGGATACGTAGCTGTCCTCCGAGGAAAAACCGGTCGGCGTCGTTTCTACTTCATGGTTGGCTGCATTTATCCTACACGCTGACAACAGCATTGCTCCCCCAAGTAACGCGATAATGACTGCTTTCTTCTTCATAATAATCTCCCATTTGTCCTGATCACTTTTTAAAAAAATAAGCTTGCTCATTTACTATACGCACATCATACTCATTTTTATTGGATGATATATCACTTTGCCTAAAAATATTAATATGCTGAAAGAAGGAAGGCCAGAGTTGTTCACCCTCACCCTAAGTTCAGCCTATAATAATGAGCATCAAAATAGGTTTCTTCCCCCCATTTTTTATAGCGCGTTTTTCTGTCCTCTGAAAACCCAAATTTGCGAAGGAGCGCAACCGACGCAAGATTGCTGTCAGCTACTTCTGCCGTAATGGACTTGCCGCCTTCCGCCTTAACCCAGCGAATGACCGCATCAACCATTTCGGTTCCGAGGCCTTCTTTCCAATGGTCTTTTGCGATGCAGTACCCGATATCGTAATTCCCGCTTTCAGGGAATATGCAGCAGGTACCGACAGGCGTACCATTCTCTTTCCATTCAGCAACCAGATAATATCCCTCTGGGTTGTCCTCCATCTCATCGACACATTTGAGATACGACTCATTCATGTTCTCACGGACAGGGTCGCTCATATACTTTCCGTTTTCTTTGTCTCCCCATAGAGACAGCGTAAAGTCTTTATCGGACCTCTTCCAGGAACGAATCGTCAGTCTTGGCGTTTCCAGGTTCTTGATAAAAAGCATTGTATGTTTTTCTCTTTCAAATACCGATTCTTCACTCTGCTCCACTTCCCGAAAAGCAGGAACCTCAGTCAATCACACTACATCATTATTTTTTCGTTTGCATGGGCATAATAAATCCGCCTTGGTTTATAGCTTATAACACGGCTCCAGTCTTTTTCAAGCCCTGGATTATTTTCGTAAGCTTCCAAAAAGCCGATCGGTTCCAAATCTCCGACAATACACTCCCCATCATCCAGAATTACGGAAACGCTGTCCACACTATGACTTGGCGTGCTGATGATTTCTCCGTTGATTCCGATGGAGAGGAGAAACGAACGGCTTTCAGCACAGCTTATAACTGTGGCGAGGCTTTCATCTATCGGAATATATTTTATCTGTTTTTCCCGGCTGAAGATTTCATCAGAAAAATGAACATACTCGGTCTGCGTATCAAGAAGCAGCAGTTTTACACCGCGTTCCATAAGCTCACCGATAAGGCCGATATGATCCGGATGATAATGCGTGGCCATCACATACGTTATATCATGAATATGTATGCCGTGCTTTTTGATCTCTTTGTAAAATGCCGGCAGCGTTCCGGCGTAATCTGTATCGATCAGTAAATTGGCATCATTACCACATAGCAAAAATGTATTTGTATTCCCGTATCGAAGTTTTATCATAATAGACTAGACTATACACATATCTCCACGTACTAAAATTTACTTATTTTTCTTCTCTTTATTGCGTCTTATGAATGCGACGATCAGTTCAATAATTCCCGCGCATAACCATATAATACCCATTGTGGTATTTTCTGCCCAAAACCATAACGGCGATAAAAGAATCCATATAATTCCCAAAATTATAATTCCTGTGCTGCTCATATTCATTCCTCCCACAATTTGAATTTATCATTCTATTTTACTATGAATCTGTATATGGCATAAGCCACCCATATCAACCAAGAATATTCCCAAATATTAAATACTATACTTACTACTAAATATATAACTGCAACGATAATTGCTATTGTCCAATTCTTAATTTCCCTTTTTTCCAAATTTATTCCTCCCAATTTACAAATCGGAGTTGACGCAAGCGTCATCGGCGCCTTCCTCGTTATTATACTATATCGGTTCGGAAAAGGAAAGTAAGGAATCTCGGTTACAAAACGGCAAAGTCGTTTACAAAGCGGGAATCTCATTTACAAAACGGGAATCTCGGCTTGCTATTTACCTGAAAATTTTTGTTGAATGTATTTGGAAAGTGTGGTATAGTGTAATCGAAAAAGGAAAGCACCCACTCCAAAGTGGATGCTCCCAAGTTGGTACATGTCCTTACGGACACCGCCTATCCTGTGGACCAGACAGGATAGGCATTTTTATTTTCGCTTTTTCCTTCTCTTTGAGAGAAAGGCAAGCAACGCTACAATCAGGCTACCAAAGGCACATAATAAAGTTAATATGCCAATGAAAATCGAAATGATTTCAAAAGCTGTCATATAACGCCACCTCCCTTCCTATGTATTCCGGCAAGCCGGTCACTAAGCGTTGGGAGGCTACCTCTACGCTTCGCTCCGGTCGGCGCTAACCAAGCGTCCACCGGACACTTAGCGCCCTGTCATGGGCACTTTCCTATGGCTTTCGCCACGATACCAATATACCATTTTCGCCATCACATTTCAACCGCTTTCTAGAATTCCCATCTCTGTCTCATCTCCGCGGCAACAGTTCGTGGTAACAGTTCAGCCATCAATGTCATTCTACCATGCTTAAGCAACGATCAGCGACACCAGATAAAACGGGATCACCGCCCCATCTGCTTCAATGATCCGCAGCGTCAGCGTGTGGTCAGCCTCCGTTTCTGCTTCGAGGACGGTCTCCAACGCAAGGCAGTCTCCCCAGGTTTCATCGAAATTGCCGTCCAGGATCATGCGCGGCTCCACCTGCGTCCCGGCGCGGTCCAACCAGACCTGTGCCTTCGGCGCACGTCCCCGGATCGTGCGGCGGTACTGGATCGCGATACAGGACGCGCGGAAGCGGAATGTGATCTCCGCTCCGTTTCCGATGGCGGTCCAGCCGCGCTTAAAGATATCCGTGATCCCCTGCTGGGGCGCAGGATCCGCCTCGAAGCCGCTGATCTCTGCGGGCGCGATATCCGCGGCGCGCAGGCGCCTGGCGTTTTCATAGCGGTTGCGGGTGAGAGGCGCAGGATCTGCCTGGCTATTCGGGCTATACTGTTTCGTTTCTGCCTGCTGCTTCAGGCTGTGCTGCGCTGCTTCTGTCTGGTGATTCCAGCCATGCTGCCCGATTTTTTCCTGGGACAGCGTCTCCTTCCGGGCTTCCTCACGCCGCTTTTCATCCACCTTCTCCAGAAATGCGCAGATCATCTCCGCGATCATCGCATGGCCCTTATCGTTGGGATGCAGACCGTCCGGCGTCAGTTCTTCCATCTTCATTTCGCCTGCCTGCAGCTTCCCATAGAGCACATCGCCTACGCAGACCCGCGGGAGCTCATAATACCGGCCGATCCGGTCGTGGATCGGCTGCGCCGTCGCGCCGCTGTCATAGAACCGATTATGGATCAGCACAATGGCCGGCTGACAATTACAGGACCAGATTCGACGGACCAGCCCCTCATAGGTCTCCATAAAATGCGCCTCGTCCGTATCATTGACCGAGAATTCCACGAACACCACGTCCGGCCGCTGTGAAAGCAGATCCTCTTCCACCCGCGCCGCGCCGAAATGGGACGTCGTCCCGCCGATCCCGGCGTTCACATATTTTGCCTTCGACGCCGGGAAATGGTTCCGCCACCAGTCAAAGGTCAGCGCGGCATAGCATTTCTTCGGCTCTGACGCCAGACTGCCCTGCGTAATGGAACCGCCCAGAAAACCGACCGTTATATTCTCTCCGGCCGCCGCGCGCTCCATCACGCGCTGAAGCCGGGACGTATCGCGCCAGATATCCTCGCCAAGACCGTCGATGAAAGCCGAAAGCTCCTCCGCCATCCGCTCCGCCTCCGGAATTCGGATATGGCCCTGGGTTCCGCAGCCGTTATTGCTGAACAGGAAATGATGCACCGGCAGCTGCTCTTTGGCAAGCTGCTCGCATACCTCGCCGATGGCCCTGTCCCAGTTGGGATGATGACCAAGGATCGTTGTCATGCAGATCACGTGCGCCTGCGGATGGATCCGACACAGCTTCCGCACAAATTCCGCGTAATGCTCCCGCCACGCCGCAGATTTCTCTCCTTCATAATCCTCACCGCAGAAATCGACCGGATGGGCGTCGTTCTGCCCCAGGGCCACGATGACCACCTGGGGACGGTAACGGTCGAAATCCCATTTCACCGCAGGACGTCCGGCCAGGATCTGCGGCTGGTACTGGATCAGGTCATACGTGCTCTCCATCCCCAGAGACTGCGGTTCCATGAAATATCCGCAGCCATCCATCAGCGCGATGCCTCCCTGAGCGATATCGTGAAGTCTGGCCCCCAGCCTGCGGGCGGTGAGCCAGGCGTAGGAGTAATAGCTGTTGGAATATTCGCCGTGATGGTCAGGATCCGGCAGACCGCAGTAAGCCACCGCTTCCGATACTTCGCCGGCGGACACGGAGTCGCCGTAGACCTCGATGCGCCGTGAGGGCAGCGGCTCACAGGGCAGAAGCTGCAGATCGCCGCTTCCGATAAAACCGTGGATCTGGACCATATGACAGGAGTCCTGACGCTTGAAGAGAAGAATGTCATGCAGGTTTCTCTCCTGCGCTCCGCCCACGAGTTCCACGCATGCCGTCCCGCTCTCCGGCAATTTCACACAGTATTGCTTCCCATCCAGCAGATATCCCAGATAATTGTCCCAATAAGCGTGCTCGTTGGTCAGTACCACAGACAACCTGTCCCCTATAAACCGCATCCGCACATAGGTTGCCGGGTACACCCACACCGGCCCCGCGTCTCCGCTGAAATCGATCCTGCCTTCGTACTGCAGCAGCTCGTCCCATGGAGAGACCAGAATATCGCCGGGCTGCGCGTATAATGCTAATTTACTCTTCCAGACAGCAGAATCCTCTCTCCCCGCTCCGGCATTCCCGGCCGCCTCTCTCCCCTCTTCGGCCCTTCTGGCCGCATTTTCTTTTGCTTCTGTCCTCTCTCTGTTATCCATTCTGTCATTCCATACCTTTCTGTCGGATTTTTAACGCAGAAGCCGGCCAGCCCGCGGCACATCTCTCTGTCCGCGGTCCTGACCGGCTGCATTTTCCATTTATCTTCTTCCGATCTCCGTATCCGTAGCGCTCACCTTGCTGTGATCCTTGATATAGTCCATAATATCGTCCAGCCGCGTGAACGCCAGTCCTACATAGCTGTCTGCCGCGCCGTAATAGATCGCGATCCGGCCGGTCCCACTGTCGTGGATCGTCGCGCAGGGGAAGCAGACATTGGGCACAAATCCACGCTCCTCATACCATTCCTCCGGCGTCAGAAGGAAATCCTCACAGCGGTATTTTACGATAGACGGATCGTCAATGTCAAGGATCGCTCCGCCGATGCTGTAGACGTAGCCGTTGCAGGTGCCGGAAACGCCGTGGTAGAACAGAAGCCACCCCTCGCTGGTCTCGATGGGCGCCGCGCCGCCGCCGATCTTTAAGGATTCCCACCATTCAAATCCCTTGCTCATCACATGACGGTGCTTTCCCCAGTACACTAGATCCGGACTCTCGCTTAAGAACACATCGCCGAAGGGCGTATGGCCGCTGTCCGACGGACGGCTCAGCAGGCAGTAATTGCCGTGGATCTTCCGCGGGAACAGAACCGCGTTGCGGTTAAAGGGCAGGAACGGATTCTCCAGCCGTGTAAATGTTTTGAAATCCGTGGTCTTCGCCATGCCGATGGCCGCGCCGTAGAAATCCTGGCACCAGATGATGTAGTAGGTATCTTCCACCTTCACCAGACGCGGATCGTAGGCGTAGACCGGCATGAAAGGCTTTCCCTCCTCGTCCACGAACGGGATCTTCTTCTCATCGAATTCCCAGTGAATGGCATCCTTGCTCCGGCCCAGATAAATGTAGGGGATTCCGTTGTTCTGCTCGCCGCGGAACACACCGATGAATCCGTCCTCATAGGGCATAACAGCGCTGTTGAAGATACGCGCCACGTTCTTCAGCGGATTCCGGCCGATGATCGGATTCTCGCTGTAACGCCACACGGGTGCCCCGGTAAATGACGACGGCCCCTCCTGCCACGGTATATTCGGAACCGCCGGCGCGATCATTTTGTACTTGCTCATAGTTATTCTCCTCTCTCATTCTATAAAATTTTTGATATATCTGCTTTTCATCCATTCATCTTTTTTGAGGAAGCAAAGTCGTCTTATTCTCCAGCAAATCGAATCAGCCTTCTTTTTCCCTGCAACCCGAATCAGCTTTCTTTTTCCCCGCAATCGGGATCATCTTCCATTTTCCTTCAATCCGGCCCGGTTTCCCACTCTTTCAGAAATCCAGCTCAGCCTTCTTCCTTCCCTGCAAGGTACGCCAGATTTCTCTCAATCAGCCCGCATCTCTGCCGCACACAGTCCGCGCTGCGCAGCGGATCCGGCGGCGTATTGAACACATAATCGCAGAGCCGATCCACATCCGTCGCAGCCACATGCAACCTAGTGTCGCTGGACGCGTAATAAATGTAGACCCGCCCGTCCGGCAGCGCTACCGCGCCGTTGGTAAACACCACATTGGATACGTCGCCGACGCGCTCGCCGCCTCGTGGTCCGATCAGCAATCCCGAAGGTTCCGCGATCACTCTGGCCGGATCGTCCAAAGCCGTAGCGAACGCGTAGATCACGTACCGGAGCCCGGCTGCCGTATTGCGGACGCCATGGGCGATATGGATCCAGCCCCGCGGCGTTTTGATCGGCACCGCGCCGGCGCCGTTCTTGGATTCGGTGATCGTGTGGTAACGGCGGCAACTGGTCATCCGCTCCTCATCGATGACCGGATTCATGATATCATCGCAGAGTCCGAAACCGATGCCTCCGCCGGAGCCGGTTTCAATGAAGTCGTCCATCGGCCTGGTATAAAAGGCGTACTTTCCGTTCACGAACTCCGGGTGCAGGACCACATTCCGCTGCTGCGGGGAACGGAGAGTCCTAAGGTTCGGGAGGCGTTCCCATTTCTTCAGATCCTTCGTCCGCACGATCCCGGCGGCCGCCACCGCGGCGGACAGGTCGGAAGACGTTGTGTCCTTGCTCTCGGAACAGAAGACGCCGTAGATATAGCCGTCCTCGTGTTGCGTCAGGCGCATATCGTACACATTGGTCTCCTCCGGGCAGGTGTCCGGCAGCACTACCGGATAATCCCAGAATCGGAAATGATCGACCCCGCTGTCGCTCTCCGCCACCGCGAAGAAGGATTTCCGGTCGTTTCCCTCCACACGCGCAATCAGATAGAATTTTCCGTTCAGATAAATGGCACCGCTATTCATGACCGCGTTGACGCCCAGCCGCTCCATGAAATAGGAGTTCGTCGCCGGGTTCAGATCGTATCGCCAGGTAAGCGGCACATGCTCACGGGTGAGAACCGGATATTTGTATCTTTCATAGATCCCGTTATGAAAAGAATCGTCCACTTGATTGTCGCGGGAAAGCAGGGCTTCCTGCCTTGCCAGTTCCCGGGCGTATTTCTCCTGAAAATCCATATCTTTCACACTCCTCTCCGTTTTTCTGTCTTTCTTCTCTATCTTCAATTCTTTTTCTCAGTTTTTACATGCATTCCGGCACCTCACGACTCTCCGTTTCCTCTGTCGATCGTGCTCCAGCTATCTGCAGCCTTCAGCTTCTCGCCCTGACCATATCCTGACAATCCGCGGCTGCCAGACTCTTTCTTCAATCATATTCCTGCGATTCCAAACTCCCAATTTCTCCCAAACGCGTTCTGTCAGTTCCATGCACCCGTCCGTTTCATGATCTCCATGCACATCCGCCCATTGTGATATGGACATTTCCACGGCTCCACGATTGGTTTCTCCATGGCCGGCGCGCCTTCCTTCGTCGTATACCAGAACCATTCTCCATCCGGGCGGGCGTCAACAATATGCTCTTTTATGTAATTCCAGATGTCTTCGGCCGCCGCACGGTATTTCTCCTCGCCGGTCCTCTGACAGGCGTTATAGAATCCAACCACCGCTTCCGCCTGCACCCACCAGATCCGTTTTGTATCCGTAACGCCGCGCTCGCACTCGTTGTCAAGCGAATGGGTGTGGTAGGCGGAAATGTACACCTGCTCCTCCAGAGACCGGAGAATGGGACGCATCCGCCAGCCAAGAGCCGAATCCGCCAGGCCGTTCCCCTTCCGTTCTGCCGCCAGAACCTGGCGGGAACTCGCTGCCTGTATCGGCTGCGGCGGCAGATGCCGCGGCAGCATGTCCTGCGTTCCGAGGACATCCAGGCACCGATCCATGAGCCAGGCGGCCTCGATATCGTGACCATAGGAATGCAGGTCGATCAGGCTGTTCATATCATTGTCGAAGAATACCTCCTGACGGCGCTTTGCCGGGTTGTAAACCTTCTTCTCCACCAGATTCAGGATCCAGCGCAGCTTATGCTCCGCGACAGCGCCGTAGTCGGAGATCATATTTTCGGTGTCCGATACGTTTTTCCCTGCGTTTCTGTCATTGCCGGATTTATCATTTCCCAACTTATTCCCGGCGGCAGATTCCATATTTTCCTTTCTGTTCCCGCCGGCAAGCTCCACATTTTCCTTTTCACTCCCAACGGCAGACTCCACATTCTCCTTTCTGCTCCCGTCGGCAAGCTCCACATTTTCCTTTCTGTTCCCGCCGGCAGATTCCACATTTTCCTTTCTGTTCCCGCCGGCAGATTCCACATATTCCGCTCTTTCCCTGCAGGCGACCACGTACTCTGTATACGCCTCCAATACGTGAAGCAGGGTGTTCATGGTCCTGTCCGCCATAACCCCGTTTTCGGAAAGCTTATCGTTTGCAATCGGCCGAAATTCCCGGCTCTGCGCCTCCTTATAGCCGTATTGGTCGAAGCATTTCGCCTCCATCATGACGACCAGATAAGTTGCCAGCAGGAACGCCTCTTCCTCGTGGAACGCCCGGTAATAGGACGAAAGCGCATAGACCGCAAAGGCCTGATTGTAGGTATGTTTCGTCGTATCATCTGGTTTACCGTCATAGGTTACAGACCAGTATACGCCGCCGTTTTCCAGATCAAGGCAATGATCGCGCAGGAATCGGTAGGCGCTGTCCGCATATCCACGCAGATTGTCCGGCGCTTCCTCTCCGAGACACATACATGCGTTGGAGAAAAACCACAGGATCCGGCTGTTGAGAATGCAGCCCTTTACCGCCTTTTCATCCACCTGCAGATCCGAATCCATAAACCCGTAATACCCGCCATATTCCTCGTCCCGCAGCCGCTCCCAGAAAGGGATCAGTTTATTAAGAAGATGCGTTTTCATTTCATCCTGAAGCATATATCAAGAACCTCCTTCTTCCGCAACTGCCACTGCCAGCCATGTCAGCTTTCCTGTATCTGCCGGCTATCACGGCCCACGGCGCTGACGCCGCGGCGGCCATCCAACACAAGCAGTCAAAAAATGCAGACATTCCTGCGCGTTTTCTCTATTTTCTACCACAACAGGCCAAACAGTTACGCCGGTTTCCTGCATTTTAAAATCTTACAGGTTCGCCGCCCCGATCATCCCTGCCTTCTCTCCCAGCGCCGCGATGGCGATATCCGGCAGTTCTCCCTCCCCGCCTCCGAAACAGTTCCGGGCCGCGATCTCTTTAAGCGGTTTAAGAAGCGGTTCCATCTGCGCCGACAGTGTGCCGCCCAACAGCACGGTCTGGGGCCGGAAAATATTAATGATGTTCACAATACCGATCCCCAGCCTGCGGACATAGGCATCTACAACTGCCTGCATCGACGCATCGCCTGCTGCGGCCGTCGCGAAAATAGATTCAGCCGTCAGTTCACTGCCATCCGAGCTGCCAACCGTACAACCAACTAAAGCTTCTGCGCCCGGCGCTGTCGCCTTCCCGGCCGCCTGCTTAAACGACTCCACGGCTGACCTCTCTGCATCCTGTTCGAGCATTCTTAGCTTCGCCCTCACAGCCTCTCTTCGGAGCGCTCCGGCCGACACATACGCCTCCAGGCATCCCTTCCGGCCGCAGCTGCAGGGCTCGCCGTTCTCCACGATAACCATATGGCCCAGCTCCGCGCCGCCCACACGGCCTCCCTCGTAGATCTCGCCGTCCAGAATGATCCCGCTGCCGACCCCGGTCCCCAGCGTCAGCAGCACCAGATCCTGGCATTCTTTTCCCGCGCCGGCCACCAGCTCGCCAAGGGCGGCGCAGTCCGCGTTGTTGGCGACGCGCACCGGGATCGGGAACCATTTGCCAAATAGTTCCGCCAAATTCACATTTTCCCAGCGGATATTATTGGAATAGCGGACGATACCGTTTATACGATCCACCGTTCCAGCCACGCCGACTCCGACGCCGACGCACTGATCGACGCAGATGCCGGTCTCTTCCAGAAGCTGCTGCGTCCGTGCCGCGATCTCTTCCGACACGCTCTGGGCGCCGCGCTCCGGATTCGTCGGCATAATCAGATCCGTGATCAGCTTCTGATGGATATCCACCAGACCGATCCTTGTATGCGTCCCGCCGATCTCGATGCCGATGCGCACCGGCGCCGATTTCTCTCGGATCCGGGTGATCAGCGCGTCGATCCGGCCCTCGATCCGGTATTCGCCGCTGCCTGCGGTCAGAAAGAGACTGTCCCCTTTTCTGTAAGACAGAGATTCCTCCCGATCCGAAAGCGCCGTGCCTGCAGCCGCCGCTCTTCCCCGGCTGGCGGTCAGACCTTCCGCGCCGGGCGCTTCCTCTCTTCCGTCCGGCGTCCCTTTTCCAGCACGGGAGTCTCCGCGGCAGGTGATCGTTCCCTCACCGTCCAGCACCAGAATGCTTGCAAATGACTCCTCCGACACCGTTCCTTCCAGCGTCTTCATCATCCGCCCGTCCAGCGTCACATGGTCGACGGTAAAATAATCGCAGTCGGCCACATGAGGATAGCTTCCGCTGTTCTTTATGATCGGCGTCCGGTTCGTGACCGCCAGCGCCTTCTCAATGTGGAGATCCCGCTTCTTGCCGTCCTTCCCGACACGGCCGTAATCATAGACCCGGTAAGTCACGTTGGAATTCTGCTGAATCTCCGCGATCAGGATATCCTTCCCGATGGCATGGATGGTTCCCGCCTCGATAAACAGCACGTCGCCCTTATGCACGGGCACCGCGTTCAGGACCTCCAGAAGCGTATCCTCCTGAATCCTGCGGGCGAATTCCTCCCGGCTGATCTCCTTCTTAAACCCGTAGTAGAGAAATGCTTCCGGCCCCGCGTCCATCACGTACCACATCTCCGTCTTCCCATACTGGCCCTCATGCTGCAGGGCGTAACGGTTATCCGGGTGTACCTGGATCGACAGGTTATCCTTCGCATCAATGAATTTGATCAGGATCGGGAAATCCTTAAACCGCCGGCAGTTGCTGCCGAGGGCGTCCTTTCCCAGTTTCTGTATGTACTCCGGAAGCGTCATGCCGGCGCAGGGTCCGCTGTCCACCACAGACGGCCCGACCGGGTGGCAGGACAGTTCCCAGCACTCCGCCAGGATATCTCCGTCGTACCGCTTGCCGTACTCCTCGATCAGACGCCGTCCTCCCCAGATATAATCCTTGCAGCTCGGCTTTAATCTCACGATACCCATAATCTGCTTCCTCCGTTTTCACTCACTGCCTGCGCTTCCGATCATTCGTTACGCTGCGCAGACCGCAGGTTCCGCAAAACATGCACTTCTCAGGCTGATTCTTATTGGTTCCGCGGTTCCACGCTTCTGCTGCGTACATCCCATGCGTTTTCATCATCATACATGCGCCGATCTTCTGTCTTTGCTCTGTTTCCCGTGCGTTTGCTCCTGCGTCTGCTCCTATACCCGCTGTCTCTCCGCCAGCTTCAGTTCCCGCACTCTCTGTCACTCTGCCAGCTTCTGCACCGCCGCCGTTAAACGCTCCAGCTTCTCCGCCGCGTCGTCCTCATCGCTCCCGACCACGCCGATATAAAACTTGATCTTCGGCTCCGTGCCGGAAGGCCGCACACAGCACCAGGCGCCGCCCTCCAGCTCAAAATACAGCACATCCGACTTCGGAAGCCCTGAAGCCGTACGGACGCCGGTCTCACAGTTCAGCACCAGGTTCTCCCGGTAATCCCGAAACTGCGTCACCCTTGCGCCGCCGATCTTCTCCGGCACGCAGGCACGCACATTTTCCATGATTGCCTTTATCTTCCTCGCGCCATCCTGCCCCTTCAAAGTAACTGTACACAACCCTTCCCGGTAATACCCGTAGGTACGGTACAGGTTACGCATCTGATCACACAGCGTCAGCCCGTGATAATGGTACCAGGCGGCCGCCTCGCAGAGAGCCATCACCGCCGACACCGCGTCCTTGTCCCTGGCGTAGGTTCCCACCAGGCAGCCGTAGCTCTCCTCGTACCCGAAGAGGTATTCAAATGTATGTTCCTGCCCAAAGAATTTGATCTGCTCGCCGATATACTTAAAACCGGTCAGCGTCTCGATCCGCTTTACGCCGTAGGCCTCCGCGATCGCCTTTGACATTTTCCCGGACACGATCGTCGTTACCACGGCTCCGTTTTCCGGCAGGCGCCCCTGCGCCCTCCTGCGGGACAGCCGGTATTCCATGATCAGCATCCCCGACATATTGCCGGTAAAGCTCATATACTCGCCGGTAACCGCGTCCTTTGCGTAAATACCCAGCCGGTCCGCGTCCGGATCCGTCGCCAGAACCACATCCGCGTCCACCTCTTTCGCCAGCTTAAGCGCCAGCGCAAATGCTTTCGGATCCTCCGGGTTCGGATAGGAGACGGTCGGGAAATCCCCGTCCGGCAGCTCCTGCTCCTTCACCACATAGACCTGTTCAAAACCCAGCTCCTTAAGGATCCGCCGCACCGGCAGGTTCCCGGTGCCGTGAAGCGGCGTGTAAACGATCTTCAGCTTCTTCGCTTCCGCCCGGACGATATCCGGCTCCAGAACCAGCTTCTTAAGCTCTGCCATATACCGGTCGTCGACCTCCGCGCCGATTGGCCGGTAAAGTCCCTGCTTCTCCGCTTCCGCCTTCTCCATGGTCTTCACCTGAGCATAATCGGTGATCGCGTTCACCTCCCGGATGATCTCCTGATCCCGTGGCGCGGTGATCTGGGCGCCGTCCTCCCAATAAACCTTGTAACCGTTATATTCCGGCGGGTTATGACTCGCGGTTACAACAATACCCGCGATACAGCCCAGCTCCCGAAGCGCAAAGGAAAGCATCGGCGTCGGGCGAAGGGACGGAAATACCCGGGCCAGAATGCCGTTGGCCGCCAGGCAGCACGCCGCCTCATCCGCGAACTCCTTCGACATGTGCCGCGAATCGTAAGCGATCGCGACGGCCGGCGCATCGGCGTCCCTTTTTTCCGTCTCCGTCCCGTTCTGCGGATGGCTTTCCGAACGGAGTCCGCCCTGCTGATTGCTCTCGAAACGGAGTCCGCCCTGCAGCCGGATTTCAGCCGGTGCGTCATCATCCTTCCCGCCGCGGCCGGACGATCCGCTTTCTTTCATAATGTAATTCGCCAGCCCCTGGGTCGCCTTGCGGACCGTATAGATGTTCATCCGGTTCGTACCCGCGCCGATCACGCCCCGCAGGCCGCCGGTACCGAACTCCAGATCCTTATAGAACCGGTCCTCGACCTGGGCCTCATCGCTCTCTATTTCCCTCAGCTCCGTCTTCGTCTTCTCATCAAAATACGGGCTTTCCAGCCACTCCTCATATTTCTCCCTCGCGTTCATGTGTTTCCGCCTGTCCTTTCCTGCTCGTAACATCTCCGGTATGTCTGTAAATCAGTTTTTGTTAAGTGCCGATACTATTAAATTAATTATAAATATATCATTGCTTAAACAATTAATCAATATCTTTCTTTTCATTTAATTCATTTCGTTAATATGAACAATGTGTGAATACCGTTTTTGTGCATTGTTTTCTATAGCCGCGTGAGCCCTTCCTTACTCTGCTTCGCCGAAAAACCGGCATTTTCTCTGTTCACCGGCAAGACCTACGTGCCGAAGAGCAACGGCAGCCTGAACGGCCTCCGTGCGAAAAGGCGGCGGCCGTCTCGCTTCGCGAAACGTCCGCCGCCGCATATACTTTTTCTTAATCTGTTAAGCAATTATAATCTTCTGCCGTGCCAGGCGCGGCCCCGCCGCGCTTTACCGTACCGTCACGCGCACAGACGCGCTGCCATACTCCCGGCTCTTTACGGTGAACACCGCTTCCCCGGCCTCGTAACCGCTGCGAAGGATCCCGCAGGCGCGGCCCCGATAGGTGGTAAAGCTTCCGGAGGTATAGTTCTCCGCCGTAACCGGAGCGGCAGAGCCGAAACCAACCAGCGCCGCAGCGCCCTCCGCCGACGCTTCCAGCGCGATCTGCGCGTCGGGAACCAGCTTTCCCTCCGCGTCCACCACTTCCACGCAGGCATAGACCAGGCTGTGCCCGTCCGCAGCCATCTCCGTCCGGTCCGCGCTTACACGGACCGCACAGGCGGCCCCGGCCGTCTTCATGGTATCCCGGGATATCTCCTTTCCGCCGCGGTAACTGACGGCCGTCACTTCTCCCGGCTCATAGACCGCGTCAAACACAAATGTACACGGCATCTCTTCGACGCCGGGCGCCTCTCCCTGTTTCTTTCTTCCCAGCGTACGTCCGTTTACCAGGACCTCCACCTCCTCGGCGCGGCTGAATACCAGAAGCGCCACATTCTTCCCCTCGGCCCCGGGCCAGTTCCAGCTTCTCTGGCAGGCCGGGAAGCCCCACTGGCTTAGGATCTCCTTCTTGCCGTAATTCGCCGGATCATAGGAGAATACATGGGTCGCTTCGGAGCCGTAGACAACGCTGCGGTAGCAGCCCTGGGGCAGGATCAAACCGTTGATATCGATATCCGCGTCGTTGGCCAGCCGGTAGGGGAATTCGGAAGCGTGGGAGGACAGCGCCCACGCCCCAGCGGCAAGCTGCGGATCATCCGGATCCAGGAACACGGATTTGCCGATTCCCGCTTCGCCGATGTAATCTACCGCGGTCCAGGTGAAGTCCCCGATCACATAAGTCGTGCGCATCACCATGGGCCAGCGCTTTCCGATCTCCTTCGGGAAATTCTCGGAACCCAGCATGATCCGGTCCGGATACAGCCTATGGTCCTGTTCATATTTGTCCTCCAGATAGTTATAGCCCACGATATCCAGACCGTTGGTGAAAGCTTCCGTCATCTCCTCCCAATCCAGGTCCGCCGCGCCGACGTCCGCATTCTGAAGCTCTGTCTTCGCTTTCTCCGCCATCTTCTCCAGATTTCTCTTCATCAGCTCATCGTCCAGGCCGCTCCAGAAGGAACAGACCCCGTTGCTGACGGGACGGCTCGCGTCCAGCGCATGGACCTTCGCCGCCAGCTCCGACGCCAGCGTATAGCCGTGATTCAGGCCGGCCCGCTCGGTGATCTCGTTGCCGGTGGACCAGATCACGATGGAAGGATGGTTCCGGTCCCGCGTGATGAAAGCGGTCAGATCCGCCTCCCAGTCGGAAGCGAAGAACTGATTGTAATCGCCGGGCTGCTTGCCCATGCCCCACGCGTCAAAGGCTTCCGCGAACACGTACATACCCATCCGGTCGCAGGCTTCCATAAGCGCCTTCGACGGCGGATTATGGGTCGTGCGGATCGCGTTGAAGCCCACCTTCTTCATCGTCCGGATCCGGCGGACCTCCGCGTCATAAAGGGAAACCGCTCCCAGAAGGCCGTTGTCATGGTGAACGCAGCCTCCCTTCAGCTTCACGGTCCGGCTGTTGATCCGCAGGCCGTGCTTTACATCCGCTGTGACGGTGCGGATTCCGAACAGCACGCTGTCCGCGTCCTCCGTCTTCACCTCCGACTCCACAAAATGCGTCCGGAAAATGCCGAGATCCGTCACCTTCGCCTCTACCCGGTACAGATTCGGATTCTCCGCGTCCCATAGAAGCGGATTCTCCACCGTCATCGCGATATGGGCTGTCTGACAGCTGTTCGCGTCGATCTGGATCTTCGTCCGGCGGCTTACCAACGTCCGACCGCCGGCGTCCTCGACCAGCGCCACCTCAACAGCGGCAATATGATCGGCGCCGGTGGTATTGCGAACCGTAACCTCCGTCTGCACATACGCGGTCGTCCCGGCCGTTTCCGGTCCGCATTCAGCACCGCATTGCCGGCCTCCGTCCGCCAAACCGCCTGCCGCGGGGTCTGCTGCCGCCTCACCGCCGTTTCCCTCGATCCGCTTCGTATAAGCATAAATGCCGTCGCTCTCGATATGGACCGCCGGCCCGTGCAGCAGCTCCACCGAGCGGAAGATCCCCGCGCCGGAATACCACCTGGAATTGGGCTGCATACTGGGATTGACCGTGACGACTACATTATTCTCCCTCCCGAAGTAGATGTACGGCGTAATATCCGCCAGGAACGGCGAATACCCGTAGTGATGCAGCGCCGCCTTGGATCCGTTGATCTCCACGGTTGCATTCATCATCACGCCGTCGAAGCGGAGAAAGACCTTCTCCTGCTCCCACTCTGCAGGGATCATGAGCGCCTTCCTGTAATGAGCCACTCCCGCCGTATAGTATCCGCCGGCCGGCCCGGCCGGCGCGTCCGGCGTCACTTCTCCCGAAAGCATATAGTCGTGGGGCAGATTCACGGCAGCATCCGTATCTTCTCCCCGAACCATGCCGAAGAAATTCGCGACTCCCAGCCCGAACCTCCAGCCTCTGTCAATGTTTTGTACCTGCATATTCTGATCCTCCTTCAATGAGATTCATTTCATTCCGCGCTCTCTGTCCGCACATCCCGCTCTTCCGCGGCCATCTCTTCCACGGCCATCACGGCCATTCCTTCCCGTCCCGGCAGCTTCACGTCCACCGCGCCGCTTACGCCGGTCAATACCGTCTCCCGGGTCATATTCCAGACGTCGATCACCTCGATCCGGTACGAACGGCCCTTCGGCAGCCTAAACGGCAACAGGGCGTTGCAGCGGCGCCCCAGATAGACCAGGAATACCCGCTCGTCCAGATGTCCCTTAAAATCCATATCCTTGCGGTTTAACGCGTCCAGCTCCGCCTCCGACAGGGATTCCTTCAGATGGCCGAACATCTTTTCTCCCTGCTCGCGCCATTTCTGTTCCTCCGGCTCCAGGTATTCCTCCGTCCAGGGCTCCAGAGCGCCGGGGATCTCCTCCATGATCTGCCGTAAAAATCCGATCCGCGCAGGGCTTTCGCCCTTCAGCACGCCGCCCTTGGCCCACCAAAGAATATCGTCGTCAGACAGAAATACCTCTCCGTGGGTACAGTAAGCGCCCACCGTATTGGCCTGCCAGAACCGGTTCACCATCTCGAAGCCGGAGAGGTTCCCCCAGTTCTGGGGCAGATCGCCCTCGTAGCAGCATTCATCGTAGATCAGCGGCTTCCGGTATTTCGCCATCCAGTCGGCGGCCTTCTCCATCCACGCCGTCTGCATGCAGCAGTGGGTGATCAGCGGCCGGCTGTGGTCATAGTAGGCGATACAGTTGTGATTGCCCATCAGATGATGGTACGGGTCGTGATCTGCGATAAACTGCTCGAAGAGATGCCAGTCCTCCATCGTCCGTTTCCGGCAGAGATCGTATTCATTGGCCAGGCTCCACCAAACCGACGGAAACGCGGCAAATCGCCGCAGCAGATAGTCCAGATAGATCAGGCACTCTTCCGTCTCAAACTCCGCGAATCCCCAGCGGTCGTAAGGGTGGAACAGGATCAGATCCGTCTCGATCCCCATGCCCTGAAGCGTCCGGATCCCTGTCTCAAAATGATCCCAGAAGGCGAAGCAGGGGCGGTTCACATCCCATTTTCCATTCTCGTCCTTCTCGAAGGCGTAATACTGCGGTTCGTTGGAGTTATAGTCGTAGGACTTGGGGAACAGACAGTACCGCACCTTATTAAACGGCGCCGTCTGAAGCGTCCGGAACGTCGTCCGGATCAGTTCCTCATCCTGGTGCATCATGGCGTAGATCGTGGTGCCGAACGGCTTGTAAACGGTTCCGTCCTCGTACTCAAAATGCGTCCCTGCAGCGCGGACGACGCCATGACTCGGCCGGCCGAATGGCGCGGTCTGCCCGCGCATGGAGAACCGGCCTGCCGCTGACGCAGACTTTCCCGCATCGTTCGCGGCTCCGATCATAGCGGCCGCATGCGTCTCCGCCCCGCTTCCAGCCCGGCCTGCCGCCGCTCCGGCCACCATCCGCTCGCAGTTCTCCTCGCCTTCTCCTTCCACGCACCCGGTAACCTTCCATGTATAGATCCCGGTCTTCTCCGGCAGGAACCGCACCTTGTAAATGCCGTCCCCGGCGTAAAATCCCCTCGTTGTAACCTTTGTATTTCCACTGGTGAACACTGCGGTTACATCCACGGACGCCCAGTTCTCCGACAGCTTCTCTCCGGCAAATTCCAACTCGAATGTTTCATATAATTTCATACTGCACTTTCTCCTTCTTACCACAAGTGCTTCTCTGCTTACTTTCCCAGTTCCTCCGTCAGAGCACAGATCTCATCGATCATTCCGCCGATATACTCGATCGTATCCAGAAGCGGCTGATCCGTCGTGATATCCACGCCGGCCATCCGCGCCAGCTCCACCGGCGTCTTCGTGCCTCCGGCGGCCAGCATCCGTTTCCAGTCGTCCACCGCCGGCTGCCCTTCCCGCTCGATCCGCAGGCAGGCCTGGGTCGCCACAGTCAGTCCTGCGCTGTACGTATAGGAATACAGCCCCATATAGTAATGCGGCTGCCGCATCCAGGTCAGTTCCGAACCGGGAATGATCTCCACCGCGTCGCCCCAGAATTTCTCCAGGGTCTCCCGCATCAAGCGGTTCAGCGTCTCCGCCTGGACGCTTCCGCCCGCCTCGATGATCCGATACACTTCCCGCTGATAAGCCGCCTCCAGCAGATGGGTCACAAAGTTGTGGTAATAGGTATGTCCCACCATGGAGCTTAACACCCAGCGCCTGAACCGGGGATCCGGATTCGTCTTCAGCAGATAGTGGGCCATGATCAGCTCGTTCATCGTAGACGGCGCTTCCACGAAGTAGCCGGATACATTGGTATCGAAATAGGACTGGGCCTCGTTGCACGCCTTGAAATGCCCCGCGTGCCCAAGCTCATGGGCCAGCGTAAACACGTCCGACATCCGTTCGTTCCAGTTCAAAAGGATATAGGAATGGCTGCCGTAAGGGCTGGCGCAAAAGCCGCCGGTGGATTTGCCCTGGTTCCTGGCAAAATCCACCCACCGGCTGCGGTAGGCTTCCTTCACCATCTCCTGGTACTCCTTTCCCAGAACCGACAGTCCCTCGACAATGTATTTCTGCGATTCCTCGATCGTCACCCGCGGATCGTACTCCGGGTCCACCGCGATCTTCAGATCCGCGTAGGTCATCTTCTCAAGGCCGTGGATCTTCTGGAGCAGGCGGGCGTACTTGCGCATATGGGGCGCCAGTTTCTCCATGATCAGATCGATCTGGCGGTTATAGAGGGAAATGTCCACTTTGTCCGTGAATAGATTCCGGTCAAAAACGGTCTCAAAGCCCCGCAGATCCGCGAAGGTCTTCTCCATCTGCACCTGAGCCTGATACGCGGCGGCGGTTACATTCTCATATTCCCGCAGTTTCCCGTAGAAGACGTCGAAAGCGGCACGCCGTACCGGCGTGCGCCTGTCATACTCATAATCGTCCTCGTAGAGCGAATAGCCCATCGGGAACTCCTGCCCGTCCACCGTGAAGGACGGAAATTTCATATCCGCCAGCTTAGCCATGTTGTAGACCTGGTAGGGCGTGTTAAACGTGTTGGACAGCGCCGCCAGCACCTTCTCCGTAGCCGCGTCCAGACGGTGGGGCTTTTCCCGCAGGAGATTTTTCAGATACAGCTTATTGTCCGCAGCCAGATCGACAGCCGCCCGGATCACACTGTCGTCCTGCTCTAAAATCTCGCTGTCGATAAAGCTCAGCCGGCTCTCAATGGCGGACATCCTGACGCCGATCCTATCGTTTCGCTCCTGGTTGTGGGCGTCATAGTAATCCACCGACACCGACAGATCCGCGTAGCTGTAGACCAGGTTCAGCCGCTCGCTCAGCTTCCTGTATTCGTCCAGACATGCGTTGATCCGCTCCGGGGCAGTCAGCTTCCCCTTATACTCCGTCTCGATCCTTCGGCTCATCGCCTCCAGCTTCTCCGCTTCCGCGTACATATCCTCCTCGGTCTTATAAAGCGCCGATAAATCCCAGGTCAGTTCTTCCGGGACATCCTTTCTCATCACTGGTTTCATACTGTATTCGATCTCCTCTCTGCCGCCCTGATCGGCCAGCCTTGGCCGGCCTCTGCCGACCGCAATATGACAGCTAAATTTTACCACAGAGCGGCACGTCATGACAAGTCAAAATACTCTGAAAAGCAGGGGATTGCCATAACCTGACGCATCCATTTCTGCATAAAACAATAACAGAAATTGCGTAGCTGCTCTTCTGATAGTTTGCATTATGAGAAGTTCCAGGATGGCAGAGTGAAATGTATCGA
>CANQBX010000031.1 GCA_947589095.1 uncultured Lachnospiraceae bacterium | reverse complement strand
TTTCAAGTGGAGGTTGGAGAAAGACTAATTTCTACTTGGGCCCCTCAGAAGTGGAAGTTAACTTTTCACTTCACCCTCCTAATTTAATACATTTGTATATACATTTTCCTCTTGAATATTTTATGAATCTGTTATAGAATGATTACACATGTAAAGAACATTGAAGGAGGTATTTGTTATGGCACGTGTAATTAGTGATGCTTGCGTATCCTGCGGAACCTGCGAGGCTGAGTGCCCGGTCGGCGCTATCTCCCAGGGCGACGGACAGTACGTAGTAGACGCTGACAGCTGCATCGACTGCGGGGCCTGCGAAGCGGCATGCCCGACCGGAGCTATCAGCGAGGGTTGATCGATTCCTACATAACGCCCTTCCCGTAACGCCATGGGAAGGGCGTTTTGCTGTAAAAAGCGTCCGGACGGCGTCAGCCGGCTGCAGGCAGGACTGGGCCGGAGGCCGGCGGCCGCGGACGCACGCGCCGGCCGCAAAGCGGACGTTTCAAAGCTTCCGGGCGAAAAGGAGAAGGAGATAAACCATGACAAATAAAAAGCCCCTCATCGGCCTCACTACATCCCACGACATACGGACCGACGAAACCATCCAGACCCCATACTGCCCCCGCGCCGTCCTGGCGGCCGGCGGCATCCCGGTGATCCTGCCGCTCGAAGCCTCCGAAGACGACCTGCGGCAGCTGGTATCCGTTCTGGACGGCTTCCTGTTCACCGGAGGCCCGGACGTCCATCCCTTCCTCTTCGGGGAGGAGACCCGCGACGGTTGCGGCAGCGTCTCCGTAAAGCGTGACCGGATGGAGCTTGCGCTCCTCAAGCTGGCCATGGAACAGAGAAAGCCCGTCATGGGCATCTGCCGCGGGATCCAGCTGATCAATATCGGCCTGGGCGGCAGCATTTACCAGGATATCCCCTCGCAGGTGGAGCGGGTCCTCCCCATCGCCCATCAGCAGCCGTTCCCGCACCGGGTGCCGTCGCACACGGTGAAGATCGCGGAGGGCAGCCTGCTGGCGGACGTGATCAGCGGACGCTTCCTGGGAGAGGAGAACTGCGGCGCGGCGGCCATCCGCGTCAACAGCACCCATCATCAGGCGGTCCGCGACGTGGCGCCGCGGCTTACGGCGTGCGCCGTCGCCCCCGACGGCATCATCGAAGGCGTGACAATGAAGGATTATCCGTATCTGATCGGCGTGCAGTGGCACCCGGAATATCTCTGGGAGGAAGATCCGGCGGCGATGAACCTGTTCAAAGCGCTTGTAAAAGCGTCGGCAGAGACGTTCTGACGCGCCTCAGAACAGCTTCCTTCCGCTCCTGCCGAACCTCTTCTTCCTGAAAAACGGAGCTTTCGCGGCCGCGGCTTCCGCCCGGCCTTTTCCTTTATTCTGATAAGCGCGGATCGTTTCATCCAGCTGCTTAAAGCGTTCCTCTTCCTTCTCATCGCTGACGCGCAGCAGATATTCCACTTCCTTCATGACCCGGTCGGTCACATTTTCACTGACCGCGCCGCTTACATCCTCGGTGATCTCCCGGCTGATGCGGGCCATATTGGCCTCGACGGCCTGTCCGATGATATGATTCATGATCTCCTGGAAACGGACCATTTTCTCTTCGGCATTCAGAAGCTGCGCCGGTTCCGGATCCCCGGCGGGAACGAGACTGACTCCGGACGTTCCGCCGCCGGCGCTTTCCTCCGCCGGAGACCCTTCCGGCGGTTCCGCCTCCCCGTCATATTCCACCCGAAGCTCCTGAACCGCTTCCCCGTCTTTACCGCACGGCCTGTCCGGGCTTCCGGCCTGTCCGCCCCGCGCCGCCTGCCCGGCCCCGCCGCTTCGCAGGATCTGACCGTCCGCAGCCTCGTTCCGTCCGGCCTGTCCGACTTCATCCCGGCCTTCCCGCCGTTCCGCCTCACTCTGCCGCTCCGCTCCGCCCGCGGCCTTCTCCTTGGTCAGCTCCGCTCTCGCGTGATTTTCCTTCCAGGCTGCTTTCATCTCTTCCTCCATAAGATCTTCGGTGATGGTAATATTTTCCATCGCGCCCGACATTTTGTTCAAGGCGTTCCTGATCGCCTTCAGCTGGTATCCCCTGTCCTTCAGATCCCTGATCTGGCAGAACAGGCGGATGTGGTAGTCCGTGTAGTACCGGTGTCCCATATCATTGCGTGGAATGGCAAGCTCCAGCTCGTCCTCCCAGTAGCGCAGGACATGCGTTTCTACTCCAACCTGCCTGGCCGCGTCCGATATCAAGTAGCGTGCCTCAGCCATTCAAACCTCTCCTTTAGGCGACGTGATTTCCGTACCTTGTTACTATACATATGCGTTGAGAACGGATATTATGCCAGAATGCGGCAGAACGCAACGAAAACCAAAGCATCCGCGAACGCGCCGGAAGACGCGGGCCGCGCGCGAAGAAAACGGCGCATTCAAAAAAGGGCCGCCGGATGATCCCGGCAGCCCGCCTCTTCTCTGTTTCGGTTCCGTTACCGTCTCGTTACAGTCCGGTTCCCGTCCGTTCACTGTCTCGCCACGTTCAAAAATCTCGTGATATCCGGCCGCCACAGCAAATTGACCGTTCCGATGGGGCCGTTGCGCTGCTTGGCGATGATCACTTCCGCCGTGTCCTTAACATCAGAATCTTTATTATAGTAATCATCGCGGTAAAGGAACATGACCACGTCCGCGTCCTGCTCGATGGCCCCCGACTCGCGCAGATCCGAAAGCATGGGCCTGTGATCCTGACGGCTCTCGCAGGCGCGGCTCAGCTGCGACAGCGCCACCACCGGCGCCTTGATCTCGCGGGCCAGCGCTTTAAGCGACCGGGATATCTCGGAGATCTCCTGTTGCCGGTTGTCGCTTGCGCGGCCGCTGCCGCTCATCAGCTGCAGGTAATCGATGATCACCATATCCAGCCCCCGCTCCAGCTTCATCTTCCTGCACTTGGAGCGAAGCTCCGTCACGGTGATGCCGGGCGTGTCGTCGATGACCATATTCGAGCTGCCGATCAGCCCCACCGCCTCCACGACCGCGTCCCACTCGGCGTCCGTCAGGTTGCCGGTGCGCAGCTTCTGGGTGTTCACATTGGATTCCATGGCGATCATACGCTGCACCAGCTGCTCCTTGGACATTTCAAGGCTGAAGACCATGCAGGGCTTCTCCCGCCGCACCGACACGTAATCCAGTATATTCAGCACAAACGCGGTCTTCCCCATGGAAGGCCGGGCCGCCAGCAGGATCAGATCCGACGGCTGGAACCCGGACGTCTTATAGTCCAGATCCACGAAGCCGGTCGGCACGCCGGTCACGACGTCCTTCGATCGGGACGCCTCCTCGATCCTATCGAGCACATCCAGCGTCACCTGCCGGATCGGCACCAGATCCCGGCTCGTCCGGCTCTGCAGCAGATCGAAGATCCGCTTCTCCGTGTCTCCCAGAATATCGTCCATGGGCTCCCGCCCCAGATAGCAGTTATTGGAAATGTCTTCGTTAATATGGATCAGCCGCCGCAGGATCGCCTTCTCCCGGACGATATTCGCGTAATACCGGACATTGGCCGAGGTCGGGACCGTGGTGATGATATCGCGGACGAACTCCAGGCTCGACACCTCCGGGGGCACGTCCTTCTCCTTCAAACGGTCCTGGAGCGTCACCAGATCCACCGGCTTGCCTTCATTGAACAGCTCCACCATGGCCTCGAACATGACGCCGTACTGATGCTGGTAGAAATCCTCCGCCGCCACAGTCTCCGTGGCGGTAATGATCGCCTCCCGGTCCATCAGCATCGAGCCGATCACCGACTGCTCGGCCTCAATGCTGTGGGGAAGCACACGTTTGATCAATGCGTCATCCATCGGCATATCGATCTGCCTCCGTTCCTTTTACTCGTACCGGTCTCCGTTCGCGCCTCCGGATCCCGCCGCCCGATGCATCCCGCCTCTCCGGTCAGCGCCTACTCCGCCACGACTTCCACCGTCAGCTTCGCCGTCACGTCCTTATGCAGCTTCACCGGCACATCGTAGGTTCCCAGCGCCTTGATCGGCTCCGGCAGCACCAGCTTCTTCTTATCCAGCTCCAGCCCCAGCTGGGACGCCGCCGCGGCCGCGATCTCCTTGCCCGACACGGACCCGAAGGCCTTGCCGTTCTCTCCGGCCCGGATCGCCAGCGTGACCTTCGCCGCGCTCAGCTTCCCGCCAAGCGCCTGCGCGTCCGCCAGCTGTCTGGCCGCCAGGCGCTCCTCGTTCGCCTTCTGCAGCTTCAGCTCGTTCAGCGCCTTCGGCGTAGCCTCCACGCCAAGCTTCTTCGGCAGGATGAAATTGCGGGCGTATCCGTCGCTCACCTTCACGACCTGCCCTTTCCTCCCTAACGCCTTCACATCCTCCAGCAATACGATATCCATAGTCTTAATCCTCCTGTCATATCCGATTCGATTCCATTATCCCGGCCGGCGTCCCGACGGACCCATTCCTCCCGGCCCCTTATTTCACGTCTCCGGCCTCGATCATCTCCCGGATCACAGCCTTCAGTCTCTCCTTCGCCTCTTCCATCGTCGTGTCCCTAAGCTGCGCTCCCGCGATGGAACGGTGGCCGCCGCCGCCCAGCTTCTCCATCATCACCTGCACATTCACCTCGTCCATGGAACGGGCGCTTAAGAAAATGATCCCGTTATACTCCGAAAGCACGATCGACGCCTTGATGCCCTTGATCCCCAGCAGGTCGTTGGCCGCCTGGGCCGCCACGATCGTCGGGTTCTCGATCCCCTCCGACGAACATTCGCTGATGGCGAACGCATCCTCGAAGACCTCCGCCGAACCCACGGCGCGGACGCGGGCCTGATAATTCACCATCTCCTCGCGGAACGCCTTGCGCACGCGCGTCACATCCGCGCCGCAGCGCCGCAGATAGGCCGCCGCCTCCAGCGTCCTTACGCCCGTCTGGTTATTGAAATAATTCGTATCGATGACGATACCCGCGTACATGGCGTCCGCCTCCTGCGGCCGGATCTTGATGCCGTCCGCGATGTACTGCAGCACCTCGGCAACCATCTCGCAGGCCGACGACGCGTACGGCTCCACATAGGAGAGCACCGCGTTATCGATGATCTCGCTGCTCTGGCGGTGGTGATCCAGCACCACGATCGTCCTCACCTTCTTAAGAAGCCCCGGTTCCTCAGTAATGCTCGGCCGGTTCACGTCCACCACCACGAGAAGGGTATTCGCATCCACCATCTCCAGCGCCTCGCTGCCCTTGAGGAACATATCCTCCGGATAGCCGGCCGCCGGCGTAAACCGCTCGTACATGGGCCTGACCGACGAAGTGATATCATTGATCACAATATGCGCCTTCCGGTCCAGCGCCGAAGCGATCCGGAAAATGCCCACCGCCGCGCCGAAAGAATCGATATCGCCGAGACGGTGGCCCATGATCAGCAGCTTCTCCTTGGTGCTGATCAGCTCCCGCAGGGCGTGGGCCTTCACGCGGGCCTTCACGCGGGTGGTCTTCTCCTGCTGCTGCGACTTGCCGCCGAAATACTCGATCTCCGCCGCGCTCTTGATCACAGCCTGGTCGCCGCCGCGGCCCAGCGCCATATCGATCGCCATACGCGCAAACTCGTAATTCTGCCCGTAGGAATCGCCGTCCATACCGAGGCCGATACTTAACGTCACGGCCATCTCATTGCCGATATTCACCGACTTCACTTCTTCCAGAATGGAGAACCGCTGCTCGCGCAGCTCCGCCACGTACTGCTGCTTGATAACGAAGAAGAACTTATCCTTCTCCATCTTCTTCACAACGCCGTTCATCGTGGCGATGTACTTGTTGATGCGCCGCTCGATCAGCGCCATCAGGAGCGATCTGCGCACCTCCTCCACGCTCTCCAGCGCCTCGTCGTAATTATCCAGATAAATGAGCCCGGCGACCATCTTCTGATCCGTGATCTCCTTCCGGCAGCGCAGAAGCTCCGTCTCCTCGAACAGATAGACGGCGATCAGATCCGGCGTCTCATACGGAGCAGCGGCAGCCGTCCCCGCCTGCGCCCCGGACGTTCCGGCCGCGGCCTCCGGCTCCAGATCCTCCATTGGGACCGGCTTCAAATCCATCCGGTAGTTCCTGTCGCCGAACGTGATATGAAGGCTCGTCTTCTCCTCCGCTCCCTGAAGGATCTCCTTCGTCACCTCCGGAAACATAGCCATAAGAGAACCGCTCTTGCCGCGCGCCTCCTTCATCATACCGGTAAACATCTCGTTCATCCACAGAAAGCGTCCGCTCTGGTCCGTGACCACATAGGGAACGTCCAGGTCCGACAGCAGCCTCTTCTGGATCCACGCGTAATCCGCCGAGAACTCCACCATGCCCTGGATGAGCCTTCTGCGGGAAAATACAAAAAGCAGGGCAGAGACGATCACATATACAATGGTAAACCCGCACATGGCCAGCGCCGCGCCCATGTCGACAAAGCCGACGACCACGTTCATAACGATCACAAGCGCCGCCAGAAGAACCGGCCACTGCATATAAAGCCTGAGCTGTCCTGTTATGGTTTTTCTCGATCTCATCTCAGAATCTCCTTCCGCATACCGATTATAACACAATTCCGGCCTTTCGTCTACCTTGTTATAGACACGGCGCCCCGCCTATAGTATACTTAAAAGCAAAAAAAGAAAAGAAAGGAAGACAGCCATGAACACTGTTACTCTCGGAAAGACCGGGATCACCGTGAACCGGAACGGTTTCGGGGCTCTGCCCATCCAGCGGATCCCGAAGGAAGACGCGGTCCGCCTGCTGCGGAAAGCCTACAGCCGCGGAATCACCTATTTCGATACGGCCCGCGCCTACACGGACAGCGAGGAGAAGCTGGGACTGGCCTTCGAAGGCGGCGTCCGCAGCCACCTTTTCCTGGCGACCAAAACCACCGCCTCGACCGCGGAGCAGTTCCGTAAGGACCTGGAGACCAGCCTGCGGCTCTTAAAGACCGACTACATCGATGTCTACCAGTTCCACAATCCGTCCTTCTGCCCGAAGCCCGGCGGCGAGGACGGGCTCTACGACGCGGCCCTCGAGGCGCAAAAGCAGGGCAAAATCCGCTTCATCGGCCTGACCAACCACCGCCTCTCCGTCGCCTCCGAGTGCATAGAGAGCGGTCTCTACGCCACCCTGCAGTTCCCGTTCAGCTACCTGGCCACGGACAAGGACACCGCCATCGTGAACGCCTGCCTGGCCCATGATATGGGCTTCGTCGCCATGAAAGCCCTCTCCGGCGGCCTGATCACCAATTCCGCGGCCGCCTACGCCTATCTGGCTCAGTACGACGGCGTCCTGCCCATCTGGGGCGTACAGCGGGAGACTGAGCTGGACGAATTCTTAAGCTATATCGACAACCCTCCCGCCATGTCGCCGGAGTACCGCGCCGTCATCGACGCCGACCGCGCCCAGCTTTCAGGCGGCTTCTGCCGCGGCTGCGGCTACTGCATGCCGTGCCCGGCCGGGATCGAGATCAACAACTGCGCCCGCATGTCCCTGCTCCTGCGCCGTTCTCCCTCCGCAGGCCATCTCTCACCCGCAGGCCGGGAGAAGATGATGAAGATCAAGGACTGCCTCCACTGCAACCAGTGCGTCTCCCGATGCCCCTACGGGCTGAACACGCCGGAGCTTCTGGCCAGGAATCTCAAAGACTACGAAGAGGTTCTCGCCGGCAAGGTCATGACGCCCACGAATTTCTGACACGGAGACACGCCGCGGCCGCCCCGCGCTTCACTTCGGCATATCCGAAGCGAGCGGCAGCCTTCCCTGCGTTTAAGGCCGAAAAGCCGGCGGCTCTCCACGCCGCCGGCTCTCTTATCGCCATGCGGGCAGAGCGGCCGTGACGCTCTGCCCGTATTTCCAAGCAGACTGAGCGCCGCGACGCTCTGCCCATATTCATCCCATCACTCATCTTCTGCCGGATAGAACTTCTGCACCTGCGCCAGCAGCACGTTCCGATACGCATGCCCCGAACCCGTACAGGTGGACAGAAGCACCAGAGGCGGCGCGCTGCCTTCCCCGGAGCCGCTTCTGCCGAGCACCTTCATGAAATCCGCCGCCGGCACGCTCCCGTCGCTCTCCACCTGCGGAAGCTCATAATACTGCCGCTCCTTCACGAGCGAAATATACGCGTCCCGATCGTCCGCATCCGAGAACACGACCCGGTAACTGTCCTCATAGGGACGCACCTGACTCGACACGATGATCACGCACCGGTACACGCCCTCCGGCGTATACACGTCAAAATACGGAAACTGTTCGCAATACTCCTTCTCCCGGTACCTTCTCAGCGTACCGAACATGGAGCCGTTGCGCATATTATGCCCGTAAATGATCGTGTTGCCGTCCTTCATCACGCCCTCATTGCGGTAATCCGCGAAGATCGCGCCGGACGAGCTTCGGGTACCGTTCACCGACCAGCGCAGGTAACGGCTGTTATCGTCCCCCTGCACCACCGGATAGCTGATGTCCTGTCCCGGGAAATCGATCCACGCCACCACGTCGTCGTTGATCTGCGCCAGTTCCCCGAAATCAATGATAAGCGCCGGACGGTCCTTATCCTCGGCAGGCGCCTGCGCGCCGCCCTGCGCCTCTTCGCCGGACGCGCCCCCCTCCGGTTCCTGCGCCTGCGGCCGGACCGACACCACATTCTCCGCTACCTGGTCGTACTCGACCTCCGCCTTGCGGTAATCCCACCAGAACCACAGAAGCATCCCTGCGCAGATCAGGAAAATGATCAGCGAGAGCAGGAACAGGATCCTGTATATCTTTTTCTTCTGCTTCTTACTCATCCAGACACACCTCCATATGCGCGCGCTCGCCCCCATCACGCGCCTTTCCTGGAATTATAGCACAGTTTCCAAAATATGTATAGAAAAACTTCCGGGCCGCGGTCATGTCTCCAGCCCGGCTTTCGCCAGGAATTCTTCCAGACTCCCGGCACGCCGGGCGGTCCGAATCCATATATCGAGCGTGTCGATGTCGCGCTCGGCCATGATCCGCTCTCGCCATACCTCCGGAAGCAGTCCGACATCGGAGAGCATGTCGCAGACGGTTCCGGCTTTACCTTCAGCTATGCCCTCTGCAATCCCGGCGGCCCTGCCCTCGGCAATCCCGGCAGTTCTGCCCTCAGCAATCCCAGCAGTTCTGCCCTCAGCAATCCCGGCAGTTCTGCCCTCGGCAATCCCGGCAGTTCTGCCCTCAGCGATGCCCTCAGCAATCCCAGCGGCTCTGCCTTCGTCATACCCCTCGTTATACCCGATCTCCCGCGTCGTACGGTCATGCAGTTCCGCATCGAATTCCGGCATTACCATATTCGCCACCTCCGCTCTGTGTTTCAAGAGAAATTCCCTCAGGATATCCCCAGCGATGCATTCGTCCGCCGCCCGGTCCAGGGCTGCTCCCAGGGTCAGCCCTTCCCTCAGATGACGACGGACCGCGTCGATAAAGTACGAATACTCGTACAGTTTCCGGCACCGCTCCATCAGCCCCCGGTTGTGGCCGAAATTGATGTTCAGCACCTGCGCCGTACATTCCAGCGCCGGCGGAATCTCCTCAGCCCGTACCCCATCTTTCTTCGGGAACAGACCCGACACCTCCGGCGCGGCCTCCCCGGCCCGTACCCCATCTTTCTTCGGGAACAGACCCGACACCTCCGGCGCGGCCTCCCCGGCCCGCGCCTCATCCTTCTTCGGAAACAGACCCGACACCTCCGGCACGGCCGCCTCAGCACGCGCCCCGTCCTTCTTCGGAAACAGACCCGACAGTTCCGGCACGGCCGCCTCAGCACGCGCCCCGTCCTTCTCCGGAAACAGGCCCGACAGTTTCGGCACGGCCGCCTCGGCCCGCGCCCCATCCTTCTTCGGGAACAGACCCGACACCTCCGGCACGGCCGTCTCGGCCCGCGTCCCGTCCTCCTTCGAAAACAGGCCCGACAGCTCCGCCGCGGCCTCCCCGGCCCGCACCCCATCCTTCTTCGGAAATAGGCCCGACGGCTCCGACGCAGCCTCCTCGGCTCGCACCCCGTCTTTCTTCATAAACAGGCTCGACAGCCGCAGTTCCAGACTCTCCGGCTCCTCCCGCGTGCCGTTATAGAAGACCGTATATCTGGGCGCGGGCAGTTTAAGCGGCACTCCGGCGTAGATATCCAGACTCCGTGACGACACGTACCCTCGGTACAGGTCGGCGAAATAGAACAGCCCCCGCAGAGGCATGTTCGGGTTCCAGGTCGCCTGGTGCTCGTACAGGTTCATGTCGCTTCCGATCAGGAAGGAAACGTCGTTCTTCCAGCCGATGTAGAGTACGGACTCGATGGTATTGATCTCCAGCCCGGACGGGTCGTCGTAATTGGAGCCGTTAAGGGAATTGTAAAGGCTTAAAGCGGCCTCCGGCTCGGAGAAGATCCGGGCGAAAAGGCTGGACTTATACTCCCGGTTGACGGTTACATTATCCTGTGACATAAATTTACCCCCTTATTGTACATCAAAAAGAACCTGCCTGTAAATACCAAAAGGCAAGGCAGAAAAATGAAATGTGAAAAGTATCCGGATCTTTCGGAGATTCTCCGTCCGAAGATCATGAGCAAACTGACTGTATCCAGACATGATTATAGCAGATGTCAAAAGAAATGGCAAGAAAATATATCGTCAATCCCAGCCTTCTTGTTTGTACCGTTTACCGCGGCATCCACGCCGCCTGCGGCCGAGTACCGCGTACCTCCGTATGCGCGCCGCCCGCAACCGAGTCCGCGTACCTCCGTATGCACGCCGCCCGCGGCTGAGTCCGCGTACCTCCGTATCCACGCCGCTGTGGCCGAGTCCGCGTACCACCATATGCGCGCCGCCCGCGGCCGAGTCCGCGTACTGCCGTATGCACGCCGCCCGCGGCTGGATCCGCGTACATCCGTATCCACGCCGCCCGCGGCCGAATCCGCGTACATCCGTATCCACGCCGCCCGCGGCCGGGTCCGCGTACCGCGGCATCCACGCCGCCCGCGGCCGGGTCCGCGTACCGCCGTATGCACCGCATCTCCGAAAAAAGGGTCCCCGGCCATATGGCCGGAGACCCTCCGTGAAGCCGCTCCGCTTCATTTCATTACTTTTATCCTTCTTCCTCGTCCTTCTTGAAGGCCTTGATTCCAAAGGCTCCCATCAGGCCCAGGGCCAGCAGGCCGAACAGCGCTGCCGCTCCCACAGGTCTCTCGTCTCCCGTCGCCGGGGCAAGGAATGCTAACGGCACATCCTCGTCCTCGATGTACGCCAGCGGCACCGGTTCATCCGGGAAGTTCGCCAGCGGCGTCGGGTTATCCGGAATCTCGGTTCCGGGATTGCCGCCCGGATTTCCACCCGGGTTGCCGCCCGGATTCGTCGGCGTGTACGGGAACTTGTAAATCTCTACCTCGTTCGAAGGCGTCGGGTTCTCATGGCTTCCGGGCGCCGGATCGTCCGGATGCTCCGGATCCTTCGGCGGGTTGTCGTAGGACACCTGTGAAATGTTCTTCCAGTTCTGCGTTCCCGATACAGCCGGAATCCTTACCTGGAAGGTCACTGTCTTCACATCGCCTACCTGCATGTCTCCCAGGTTCCAACGGATCGTGATTCCATCCGCTTCCAGCGTACCTCCGTCGGAGATGGAGTCTTCCACCAGGATCAGCGGGATCGCGTCACCCTGCGTGGTCTGCTGCGGAATCGTATCCTTCACTACGATGCCTCTCGCCGGCTCCTCGCCGTCGCTGTGCACCGTCAGGTAGTAGGTCACTACGTCTCCCTGGTATACCCGGAACATTTCCTTCGTCTTCTCGAAGCGGTTGCTGGACTGCTCCTTCTCGATCCAGACGTTCGGCGTATGCTCGTTGACCTTCACCTTATCGGTCGGCTCATCCGGTTCATCCGGATTATGATGCAGGTACGCCTGGTTCGTCCAATGGACAAGCTTATCCGATTCCGGTACAAGAACCGAGAATGTAACCTCAGCCGTTTCACCGACCTTGATCTCGTCGATCTTCCATGTGATCGTCACGCCGTCCTCGCCGAGCTCGCCGGCGTTCTCCCACCAGATCTCTACTCCGTTCGCCTCAAGCTCTTTCAGCTTCGCAATCTCATCCTCCGGAGCATCCTTCCGGCTGGCCGGTGCGTTGACCGCGATGGAACCATCCACCAGCTGCAGCGGCAGCAGGTCTCCCTCATCGGTGTACTGCGGGATCTTATCCCATATCGTTACGTGGTGCGCGTCTGTAGTCGCGCTGTTATTCTTGACGGTGATGTAGTATTTCACAACATCTCCCGCTTCCGTCTGGAACTCCTCCGTAGTCCTCGAGACAAGCAGGCTGTCGCTGTGGGCTACAGATGCCTTCTCCTGCTCCTTATGAGGCGTCAGATCCGGCTTCTCTTCCTCGATCTCTACCTTATTGGACGGGATCGGGTCTTCCGGCGTGCCCTTGGGCTCATCCGGCCGGTCGGGATCCGGGTCTTCCGGAGCATTGCCGTAATACGTCGCTCCGGCGTTTTCCCATCTCGTCTTCTCATAGACGTCCGGAACGATCACGCTGAAGTATACCGTCTTTTTGGTTCCTTCCGGCGTATAGTTGAATTTAGGATCGCTCAATCCCTTGCCGTCCATATCACCCAGCTCCCAGGTGATGGTCTTCGTCTCGGGATCGTATGTGATCGACTTCGCTCCGCCATCCAGAACGCCCGCGGAACCCTCGAGATAAGTCAGAGGCTTATCTTCTCCGTACAGCGGATGCTGCGGAACCACATCGGTCACCACTACGTCTCTCGCGGTCTCCGTGCCGTCGCTGGTCACGGTCAGGTAGTAGGTCACAATGTCGCGGCCGTCTACGGTCAGCAGTTCTTTCGTCCTCTCACCGTCATTCAGCGTCTGCTCCTTCTCGATGCTGACATGCGGCGTACCCTCTTTGGAGGTTACGGTATTCGTCGGCTCCGGCTCTCCGGTACCAGTGGATACATGGGCCGTGTTCAGATATTCTTTAACCTGATCCAGATCGTTCACATCCGGCACGCGGACGGTGAAGCTTACCTGCCATGTCTGGCCGAATTTCAGCCGGTCAAGCTTCCAGGTAATGACACGGGTCTCCGGATCATATACTCCCACGACATTCGGCACGTCGGTTTCCGAGAAATCTGCCACATTCAGATACTGGCAGCCATCCGGAATCTTATCCGTTATCACTACATCCAGGAGATCACCGGTCGTTCCTTGCTCCTCGGTCTCCCTATTGGTGGTGTTGTTCGTGACCGTGATGTAGTACGTGATCATGTCGTCATGCTCAACCGCGATCGTTTCTTTCGTAAGTCCCTTTTGGATGTACGGATCCCAGTTGCCCTGCTCCTTGCTGAATACCTTCTGCTGTTCCTTCTCGGGCTCCAGGTGAGGCGGATTATACTTATTCGTGAACCGCACGTAATCACTGCTCGGCCCGCCGGTCATACTTACTTCCGCGTTCAGCGTGCCGTCTGACCAGTTTCTCGTTACCTCGACCGTGATCTTATATTCTGTTTCGTCGTAGGTAATATTGCCGCCGCCGTATCCCTCCTCTTCCGGATTCTTTTCATACCATGTTCTCAGCTCTTTCAGAGTGTAGTTATATGTGCCTTCCTCTGTGTACCGGATCAGACCAAAGCGGAACAGTCCGTCTCTATTCGTTACAATATCATTCTCAGGCATCGGCTGATACTCAAGGGACTGTTTCTCTTCGTCAGGAATGTCTGTCCTGTCGGATTCAACTACCCAATACTCAACCTCGGACGGCGTCGCGACAGGTACTGGCGCGATCGTCTCCTCCTCTGAACTCTCCTCTGTGCCGGCCTCGGTGCTGCCTTCCGTACTGGCCTCGGTACTGGTCTCGGTGCTGCCTTCCGTACTGGCCTCCGTACTGCTCTCAGTGCTGCCTTCCGTACTGGCCTCCGTACTGCTCTCGGTGCTACCTTCCGTACTGGCCTCAGTACTGCTCTCCGTACTGGCTTCCGTACTGCCGGGCTCTGTCTCATTCTCAAGGCTGATCTCGGCTACTCCGGAATTCTCCTCCGTCTCTTTCGTCGAAGGCTCAGACGGTTTGTTCATCTTGCCGTCCGCACGCTCGCCATTCGCAGCTGTCGCCAGCTTGTATCCGTCGGGAATCAGCTGGAACCGGAACATCTCATCCTGAAGAGCCGCTCCCTCCAGAACCTTCTGCCCAGCGATCTTAACGCCGATCTCATGCGGATTCCAGTGATTCTCAAAAACAACTGCGTCAGTATTAGTACCCTCATTACCTGGGGCGGTGTCAGTTGCTACCGTAATGGTCGGGGCGCCACCCTTTATCTCCAAGGCTCTGCCATTTTGGACTATCGTATACGTCAGTGTATACATTCTGTCGTCATAGTACATTCCCTGCTGGTTGCCGTTCGGAGAAATCTCATCAATCTGATACTTATACACGCCGGGAGCCTTAAATACCGTTGTTGCCTCTTTAAAGATTTCAAAAATACCCTGTTCATCGTTATGTGCGATAATTCCATACTTGTTCTTATCGTCAATAAACTTATATCGCTCATCGTTCTTAATCGGATCATACGGCATATTATCCTCAACCGGCGTAATAGCGAAGGTAAATACTCCCTCCTTCAGATCCCCATTCTGATACATCCACTTGCCAAGGGGCTTGTCGTCGATATCATCGATAATAGCATCGTCCAATACCTTCAGCCCATTAAGAGAAGTTCTTACCGGCGTCGGTGTGAAATAGTTCGTAGCAGCCGCCTCTCCGCCAAAAGAATCTTCATTCGGTTTCCTTACCAGCTCGCCTTCTTTGCCACTAATCTCACCGGCTCTGTGTCCGGCATCGGTCACAGGGCCTTCAACAACCGTGTAATGCGCTTTTACGCTAAGCCCCTTAATCACGATGTACTGATTATGCTTCAGCTTAATATCGCTGGCTACACCCTGATTATTAAATGTAACTTTCAGCTTCTGTTCAAGCGTATTGTCTGTATATAACTCCGCGTCTCTCTCTCCGCTCTCGCCAGCTACAGTTACTGTAAAACTAAACTCTTCTCCTACATTAGTATCAATACCTAGCTCTTGTTCGGCATCTCCGTGATTCCCGTCAATCTCTGCTTTAACTGTCTTCGAGATCTTCAAGTCTGTCAGCAGTTCATTATTGAATCCGACCGTCACATTCTTATTCGTAAGTTCGATCGTCCCTGACTTAGGATTAGTCTCTCCATCGTCCAGGCGATAAGTATACGGATCCAAACCTGTCTCCTCTATTTCATATCGAGTACCTATCGACAGATTTTGGAATTTGATGCTTGCGTTCTGACCCAACGTCACAGTATACTCTCCGGTCTCACTTGTAGTAGATGACACGCTTGCAGTACCGGTATATACAGGTTTAATACTCTTTACCGCGTCATTACCCAGCGTAAGTTTCACCTTAAATGTAAAGGTATCGCTAACCGTCGCGTTCGTAACAGCCTTGGAAAGCGTCAGCGAGCCGTACTGCACGCCATAATAGCCGTTATTATCCAGATATTCTGTTACTTGACTACCTGACTGGCTCGGTGTGTATGCCTCATGCCTACCAGTATATGTTCCCGTATTATCATTCGGCGACTTCGGTTTGCTTCCGTCCTTCTTTGTATTGGTCTTACCACCGCCAGTACCGTCATAATGCGTTCCGTTTGCCTTGTAATATTCATTCGTGTCACTGGCAGTAAAACTGGCGTTGGCTCGGACGCCGTCCCATTTGTTCGTATAGAACATGAGATAATCGTTCTTCGTATTTTTCTGCACATATGACGGATCCGCTGCATCAACCTTCGTAACATCTATCTGGCCATCCGGGTTAGCCGGTGTCTTTATAGCATCAATCACTTTTACCTCATAAGAGAGATGAAGTGGATTGGCGCTTTCGTCCGGCTGCAGGTATTTCGAACCCACATCCTTCGTATCGTCATACTTCGCTACCCAGATCGGAAGGAGCACCGCCGGAACCTGAACATTCAGGGTCTGTGACTGGTTTGCTGTTCCTGCATTTGTCGTAACTACTTCCACACTAAAGCCACATTCATCCAGGTAGAAGGTCTTCCCATATCCCGGATTTGTAATCGGGATATGAGGCCACTGAACTTTATTATTATCGCTATTATTATCGCTGCTCAGCGTTCCGGTAACTGTATAATCGTACGCAGACTCCGGCACATACGGCAGATTCAACGTGAACGTACCATCGGCCGGTATCTCCATAAACTGTCCGATCGGATCGCTATAAGTCATAATTCCATTAAAGCTGCCGGAAATCGGACTGGAGGGAGCTACTGTGTAGCTTTTTTCCACTATGGTATTAAGCGTACTCAAAATGTCGTCACTCGCAGTTGTTGTATTCCACGTTTGATCATCATATTTAATATAATTATTTACAACATCCTCTCTTTCTCCCACTGGTACATTCGGTAATGATAACACGCCCAAGTCTGGACTTACCAGCCAAAAGCCACCCTTAGATTTATCCTGACCGTAATTGTCTGTGTCACCTGCTTTATAGCGTTTTATATATTCCCTCAGCACCGTTTGTTGAGCCGCTTCCGTATCTTCTGATTTTTCTATATTATCAAATTTTATTTTATAAGCGTCCGTTGCTTCCTCAAGCTTATCCTTTGATTGTTCAATGGGTCTATACGTTAAGTAATCGTCCTTTGTAGGATCCGTAAGGCTGGAATCATTCGTCTTCCATTTGTCTAATATATCATTTGCCTCTGTCATGGCATTGAAAATTCCATTACCTACTGTATCGTCTGCATATTTTCCACTATATTTATTCTTCCATTTATCAGTATTATAATATGTCGTTGGACTAACAGTTGGACCGCTACTTGTAATCAAATTCTGATCTAATGGATTTAAATCTATTGTTAATGTAAAAATATTACATGATCCATACTTTTCCTTTACCTTCTTCTTCATATAGCCTGCTGTAATCAAAGTACTTAACAGCATATATTCCTGTGATTTTTTATACTGTGTTTTCAACGTTTTCAGAGCTTCATTTACCCCTTTTCCGTTGTCATTTTTACCATTATTTTGGGTCGATACGAGTGCATATGGATATACTACCTTCTGCGCACCTTGTGATTTGGGGGTTCCATCTTTTTTAAATTTAGTAGTAATCGTCGTATAATCTTCTGTTTCATCTAGCTTAAGCGGGTCGTTCGGTATATATTTCTCTATAAAACGATTCCATGTTGTCTTATTTTCATCATTCTTTCCAGTAAATGATGTGTAATCTTCATTAAAATCATTCAGGAATCCTAAATTAGTGAAATTTATCACTTTGCCTGTCACAGAATCAAACTGAACATTCCGCAAACCATCCGTTGCCTGACCATCTGTCAAAAGAATCAAAACCGGAACCCGAACAACAGAATCGTCTGCATCATACGCATTAATTAATACATTCATTCCCTGAGCAATACCTGCCTGGATATTCGTATAACCATTCGTGATTGGAATTTCTTCTCCTGTTTTTTCAGCCGTATAACCTACTGAATAGGCTGTCCCTCCAGGTATGGTTTTAACATAATGCACTTTATTATTAGCGTCTTTTATTTTTTTTGTCTCTGTTTCCTTCGGTACTGCCCGCAAATAATAGTCGCCCCACTCGGCATTATGACCAGCTTTGAGCTTGCCACACTCCGTCATCGGGAGCACTGTAGTAGCTGTATGATCATCATTACCTGCGAAAGCCACTACAGCTACTTTATTCTGGGGATTTTTCTTTAAGGTATCAATCGCCGTATTAATGGCCTTAATAGTCTTAACGATTCTCGTATTTGCCCAAATAGCATCCTGTGGATTTGCATCACCATTTTTGGCATTTGTACTTGTGTACATGGATCCCGAATTATCAAAAACAATAACCACATTTGACGCAGCCTTTCCCGTATACTGCAGTCCGGAACCCAACGCGGAAAAAGTTTCTGTAAAACTACCATTTCCATTATCTTTAACCGATTTATCCGTCCATACACGGCCGCTGTTCTGTGAATTCCTCTCCAAGGTCATGCGCTCTTCATAATTAGCCGAGTCTCTGCCGGACGTAACTCCGTCTGCACCTGATGTTGTAACTGGGAGAACTTCTCCGTAAGCCCACGCCGTAATCCCCACATTCGTCAGCGCCGTCGTGGCGATCATGCTGAATGCAAGAAGGCCGGAGACGATGCGGCGGGTGAGCTTTCTGCGGCCGAACGCCTGGGCGGCTTCGCCCAGCTGGCCGAGTCCTGTGTTCACAAGTCTCATTTCTTTCCTCTCTTTCATGATTATACTCCCTTTCTTTGTTTTCCTTTATCCTTCTATGATCAAGCTCTTGAGAAGCGGTGTGCCGGAATGACGCTCCGGCTGGCTTTCCGTACGCCGGGCGGACCCGGCTCCATGTTCTGCTGTGATATTATGTTAACAGGCTTTCCTCGCCCTCCGGGGGCCCGCCTTCCTCGTCCAGGGCTCCGTCGATCAGCTTCAGGAGTTCCAGGGCGCTTCGGAAATTGCATTTGCGGTTCTTCTCGGCCCAGACGATTTCGCCCTGCCAGGTGGAGTACTGCCGGAACTTGACGTGTACTACAAATGTGGCTAATTCGCCGGACTGCTTCAAAATCGTGTCGGTGTCTGTCACCTGGACCGCCTCCTTTCTGGCCTCTCCGGGCCTTCTGGTTCCGCGGGGACCGCCGCCCGGATCGGGCTTCGCCTCGTCGCGGAAGGTTCTGCGCTGGGTGGATCGCTCGGGATATCCTGTCAGATCGAAGACCTTCTCCATCTCCGTCAGGAGATCGCCCAGGTTCAGGAATACGACCGGTTCCGCAATGTATTTGTGATACAACCGCCCCCGGTCTCCGCTGTCGGCCGTCTCGTCGATGCAGATGCACATCAGGTCGGGGGCCGAGGTGTTGATCCGGTAATTGTTCATGCCATACGCAGCTCCTTTTCCACTTTCTGGGCACATCATAGCAAAAAGGCTGTCACGCAAACTCTTGCGCAACAGCCTTTTTTGGAAATTTTTATGATTTTTTTTAAATTTTTTCGTTCCGCGGCCTGCCTCCCGACAAGCCGCGGAACGTTTCGATACTTTTTACGCCTCTTCCTCGTCCTTCTTGAAGGCCTTGATTCCGAAGGCTCCCATCATTCCCAGGGCCAGCAGGCCGAACAGCGCTGCCGCTCCCACAGGTCTCTCGTCTCCCGTCGCCGGGGCAAGGAACGCTAACGGCACATCCTCGTCCTCGATGTACGCCAGCGGTACCGGTTCATCCGGGAAGTTCGCCAGCGGCGTCGGGTTATCCGGTATCTCCGTCTCAGGCGTCGGATCCGGGCCTGGGCCGCCTCCCGGGTTGCCGCCCGGATTCGTCGGCGTGTACGGGAACTTGTAGATCTCTACTTCGTTCGACGGCGTCGGATGCTCATGGCTTCCCGGTCCCGGCTCTCCCGGATGCTCCGGATCTTCCGGCGGGTTGTCATAGGACACCTGCGAAATGTTCTTCCAGTTCTGCGTCCCCGATACTGCAGGGATCCTTACCTGGAAGGTCACCGTCTTCACATCGCCTACCTGCATATCTCCCAGATTCCATTCGATCGTGATTCCGTCCGCTTCCAGCGTACCTCCGTCGGAGATGGAGTCTTCCACCAGGATCAGCGGGATCGCGTCTCCCTGCGTGGTCTGCTGCGGGATCGTATCCTTCACCACAACGCCCCTCGCCGGCTCCTCGCCGTCGCTGTGCACCGTCAGGTAGTAGGTCACGATGTCTCCCTGGTATACCCGGAACATTTCCTTCGTCCGCTCGAAGCGGTTGCTGGACTGCTCCTTCTCGATCCAGACGTTCGGCGCCTTCTCTACGATCTTCACTTCATTGGAAGGCTCATCCGGCTCATCCGGGTCGGTGTAGTACAGGTGCGCAATGTTCGTCCAGCGGGTCTCATAGTTCACCTCCGGCACCTTCACCTGGAAGCTGACCTCCGCGGTCTCGCCCGCCTTGATCTCATCGATCTGCCAGATGATCAGCGTGCTGTCGTCCGGATCGGTATAGCCCTTATTCTCCCAGATCTCCACGCCATTATCCGTAAGGCGTCCGTCATACTGCTCGTCGTTGGCCGGTTTGTCGACCTTGATCGAGCCTTCGACCAGCGTCAGCGGAAGATCCTCGCCTGCGTCGGTCTTCTGCGGGATCCGGTCTTTGACCGTCACATGGTTGGCATTGGTCGGGCTGGTGTTCGTGACGCTGATATGATAGGTCACAATGTCGCCGTTCTCCACCTGGAACTCATCCTTGGTCCTCGGGATGTCCACGCCGCCCCTCTGGACGGAGGTCTTCTCCTGCTCCTTCTGGATGTGCAGCTCCGGCTTCTCCTCTTTGATCTCTACCTCATTGGACGGAATATCCTCATACGGATGCTCCGGATCATACTGCGGATCGTAATGCGGATCTTCCGGATCATCGCTCGGGTTAGACGGATTGTTCTCATAGTATGTCGCACCGGCATTCAGCCAATGGGTCTCTTTCTTTACATCCGGTACAATCACGCTGAAGTATACGGTCTTTGTGGTCGGGCCATTATTATTGAACCGCAGCCCCAGTTCCGGATCGACGATGCCTGCGCCATCCATATCGCCCAGTTCCCAGGTGATGGTGTGGGTCTCCTCATCGTAATGTACATGTATATTATCCGGTTCCTCAGCGGGATCTTCGTTTACAATACCGGCAGATCCCTTGACATAGACCAGAGGCAGATCCTCGCCGCCGCTCACTGCGTGCTGCGGCACTACATCCGTCACAACTACATTTCTGGCTGTCTCTGTACCCTTACTGGTCACTGTCAGATAGTAGGTCACGATATCGCGGCCATCTACTGTCAGCAGTTCTTTCGTTCTCTCGCCGTCATTCAGCTTCTGCTCTTTCTCAATGACAACCTCCGGCGCTCCCTCTGCTGAATAGACCGTGGTCGTCTCGTCCGGCGGATTGTCGTCTCCGGGCTTTCCGGAGTAAGCATATGCTGTATTCGCGTAAGTCTTATACTGCTCAACATCCGGAACCTTAACGCTGAAGGAACCTTCCCAGGTCGCGCCCTTCAGCAGCTTCTCCTGCGTCCACTCGATCGTCCTGCCATCTGCTCTCAGATGACCGTTACCGCTGATGGATCCCTCCTTCAACGTATAACCGTCAGGAATCGTATCATATACTACCAGATCCATGATATCGCCATCCGATTCATTCGGCACTGTCAGGTAGTAAGTGACCACATCATCCTCTTCCACAGCAATCGGATCCTTCGATTCCGTGGTAGTCGGTCCATACTTTGCTTCGGTCTTCGCCTGTTCTTTATCCGGGTGCAGTTCAGGCGGATTGTAGGTATTGGTGAAATTGATCGCTCTGCCTACGCTCTCGCCGCGCGTCGCGTTGCCTTCGTCATCTACATTGACCTTGAACGCTTCCCATTTCGCCTGCAGGTAATAATCATCTCCGCCCGCATGCTTCCTGGTCACAGTCACTACTACATCATACAGCGCCTTGTCATACGTAATGTTGCCGTTCTCACCCTTCACCTCGGATACGCGGTAATTGTACACACCCTCCTCGGTGTAGTAGATCGATGCGAAGGAATACAGGCCGCTTCCGGTATTCTCTACTTCATAGATGCCGTTCCACGGCATGGGCTGCGAACTCAGATCCTGCGCATCATTCTCTACTCTGTCCGGATCCTCATTGGGCAGCGGCAGCACCGGGTTCTCCAGAGTGGGTACAGGCGTCCACCAGTCCGGTTCAGCCGGGCTTGCTACGCTGATTCCGCTGTTCTGCGTCTGGCTCTCCTTCTCTCCGCTTCCTTCCGCTTCCGAAGTCGGCTCTACGGTTGATTCCTCGGTCGCTTCCGTGCTTTCCTCAGACTCTCCCGACGCCGCTTGTGAATCGGGCGCTGCTTCGGATGTCTCTTCTTCCGATCCGCCGGACGACTCTGTCTCCTGCGCGGATGTCGGCTGGGTCTCTTCTGCTGCGGATGTGCTCTCCGTGGACGGCTGCGTCACATTGGGCTCATGCGGCTCAGGAGCTTCGCCATTCGAAGGCGTCGCTAACGTGTAGCCCATCGCCTCCAGCCTGAACCGGAAATCACCCTTGCGGAGCACCGCGTTCTCCAGGAGCTTCCGGCCGAAGATCTGGACGTTCACCTCGTCGGGGCTGTACTTGTTATTAAACTCAGGACCAAACTCTCCCTTGAATTCAATGGATTCTTCGCCCGAAACCTTTGTGATCGTAATGATCGGATCCATGAATCCATAATCCGCAGTTTCACCATATGCCGGACCACCCTGCTTTGCAACATTTTCTTTCGTTTTCTGAACTATAGATACCGTCACCTCATACTGAACGTCTCCGACATTGTAGATCATGCCTTCATTAACTGCCGGCCGTTTCTCTGTGATAGTATAATGGTAGTCGCCCGGTCTCTTATAAACCGCTTCCTCCTCTGTAAAGAATGTGATATCTCCCTTCTTATCATTCTGCACCGTTTTGCCAGCAGCCAGAGGATCTCCCTCAGGATTATTCAGATCGGCTTCCAGTACAAAATCAAATTTGATCAGATTACCATGCTCATCTTCCAGCAGCTTGCCTGTGTTGTCACCGGTTCCACCAATGATGGAATCATCCAGCAGCTTACGGCCGCTCAGTTTAGCGCTTACCGTCGGTTCGAAATGGTTGGTAATCGTTGTATCGGCTACATTCACCTGCGGTGCACTTGCGCTGTCAGGCAGATTTCCATCGACAAACCCATTTGCAGGTTTTTCATAAGAATACGGATCATCCAATCCCATTTCAGTAATCGTATAATACTTTCCAGGAAGCAACCCTTTGAGTGTTGCTATATTGTTGTATTTCAGGTAAACAGTCGCCTTGTGATTCTTGAATTCAACTTTTGAAATTGGCGTACCATTTTCATCAAATACATTAACTGCCTTTACAGAACCATCCGGCTGATCGGTAACATTTACTGTGAAGCAGAACACCTTATCCGGATCAATCTTCACAGATGTGTCAACTACCGTAATATCTTTCTTAAGCGGTAATTCAACCAACCGTGTGTTTGTAAATGTCACAAACTGAACCGGATCATTTGCAGCCTTCTTTTGTATCTTTCCTGTATAACCCAGGACATTCTCTTTTTCCGTATCGGAATAAAGCTTTTCGCCATTTGGGCCTCCCCCTCCTTTTACCACATCCGTTAGACGATAGCTTTCACCGTTATTGTAATTATCACCGGTTTCCTTTACTTCATAGGTCGCCCCTTCCGGCAGATACAGGAATGTAATAGCTCCATCTTTGTGGAGATTAAAATGATACACGTTATTACCATCCGGTGATAGCATGGCTGTATCGTCAGTATCATCCGGCGTTCCCTTATTATCCTTATTACTTGCCTTATCGTATGTTCCATCATAATGTACAAGCAATGAAGAATTAATTGTCTTACCTTCCTGATCCTTCAACGTCAACGTAAATCCAAAGGGCGTTTCTGCATCCGAAGTACCTGCAGGCTCCACAATCTTGGATATCTTCAGCGCGCCATATCCAACGCTTATGGATGCATTATTACCAAGTTCTGTAGTAATGTCTCCATTATTCCAGCTTGGGCAATAATAAGGTCTGTCTGTCACCGGAGTCGTTGACGTTTTTGTTCGTTGAGGATCCTTTGCACTCAGATCCTTGTGGCGTTCCGGATGCCGTCCAGTATCATCATAATACTCATCCTGACCGCCCTCACCCGTTGCCCAATAATAGGAGTTAGTGCCGGCTGCCCTGAACTGAGATGTTGTCTTTTCTCCGGTTCCATTCTTTGACCAACGGTTCGTATAGAACTTAACATTACCATTTGCATCGGTATTCTTCTCAATGTATGATTGATCTACTTTTGAGAGATCGATGCGATCACCATCCATTACATCCGCTATCATACCTACAGTATAGGTCAATGTCAGCGGATTAGGTTTATTAGCCTCCCCAGAATATTTATCTGTTTGCTTCGTGTCATCAAATCGTCCGACCCATACCGGTAACGCTTTCTCAGGAATCTCAAGTGTCAGCGTCTGCTTCTTGTTTATCCCTGTACCGGCTGTATCTACGTATATTTTAACATCACTTGCTCTATACTGTACCTTTTCCGCTCCGCTTGGAAGGCCAAGATTAAGATTGACATTATCGTGCAGCTCATTCGGATTCGGCGAATTATCGAATTCAAAATACTGCCGTCCATCTTTTGCTTCTCCCAGCGTTCCTGTATAGTTCGTACCAAAGAGGTTCAGAGTCATCTTGCCACCATCCTGAATCTCCATGTACTCACCAATCGGATCGGTGAATGTTAACACTCCTTCATACTGTCCCTGCATAGGACTATAGGTCTGCTTATCCACGACCTTTGCCGTAATCGTTTTAAATGCATTGCTTATAGCGCCTGATGCAGAAGAAGAAACACTCTGGGCATTCTCCGGCAAAACGTAGTTACATAATGTATCTTTGGCAAGAGTAACCCCTTCCGGTAGATTCGGCAACACAAGCGACCCTGTTTGCTTCTCTCCAACAATCCAGAAATCCGCATGCCCACTTTGGCCACTTTTACCGGTATAATTTTTAATAAGATTACTTACAAACAGTTTATAATAATCATCACTGGCTGCAGCCTTATTGATTTTTTCTGCATCTACCGGATCAAATGTATTGGTTGTACTATTGCCAAACCAATAATCTACTTTCCTCGTCTCCGAAGAGTTAGAAATACGGACTTCGGTTTCAAATGCTTCATCTGCTATATCTGCTGCTGGCGATATAGGGCGGAAATCCATGGTAGTCAGCGTTCCCTCTTTCCAACTATCATATTTTCCCTTTACATTTGTCAACGCTTGATAGTACGCATCTCCTACCGTTTTATCACTATAAAATCCGTTATATTTATTTTTCCAATTATTCTTATCAGTACTAAAATAATCTTGCGGATTCATCGTGAACCCATTTGTATTTATATAATTACTTCTTTCCTTCGTTTCGCCATTTTCTACATATGTATCACTATCATATTTGGCCTCGATATCAACCGAAATTGTAAATATGGTACAATCATTATTGTTGTATGCTTTTTTTACCAATGCTCTTCCATATCCGGCAGTAATCAATGTACTCAACACCATATACTGCTGAGATGTAATATACTGATTATACAACTCTGTTAGACTGGCACCATCTGCATTCGGAGATAATAATTCATATTCATATGTTGCAGCACTTCGACTACTCGTATTGGGTTCGCTTGCGTCCTTTGAATTACGTGTTGCTTTTAAAAGCTGATCATAACTCTTCGTATTGTTTTGAGCATCCTTATATTCTCCGCCTTTTGCAAACTCTGGAGTTTCGTTATCAAGGTAGCGTCGAATAAATTTATCCCAAGTGTTCGGTTCTTTACCATCAATCGTCTTCTGTTGTTTATTAACAAAGGATGTTTTGTCATTAGAAAAATCATTGACAAACCCTATACACTCCCAAGTTTCATCCTTTGTAATATCGGGAATTTTGGTCAATGCACTGGTCGCCTGTCCATCAGTCAATACAATCATCGCTGGCTGACGGTCTACCACGGTGCCGTCACCCAGAGAGACTTGTTTTTCTGCTGCATTATACAACACCTGAAGTCCTCGTGCGATACCGGCCTGGATATTGGTGTAACCATTTTTAATAATCTCATCGCTTATAAGGCCGTCAACCGTTTTCCCGTCTGCCGTTGGACTACCAACAATATTTACCCAACCACTTTCTATTACATCATATTTATTCTTACTAAAATTCGCATGAAGATATTCCGTATCTCTTACGTCATAATGCTGCAGTGGCAAAATCGTCCTTGCAGTACTGTTGTCCTCCGCAAAAGCAACAACCGCTACTCGGTTCTTGGCATTAGCTTTTACCAGATCTCTAATCGCTGTATTGATCGCTTCGATCGTTTTCTTAATTCTAGTGTCATCTTCGTTTGTTGGCTTCGCATCGTTCGTATACATCGATGCAGAGTTGTCAAAAACAATTACCGTATCCGACGGAACGCCGCCCTTATACTGCAAACTGCTTCCAAGGGCAGAAAGCGTTTCTGTAAATTGCGTATTTGTGCTCCCTTTACTTGTAACCGTCTTATCTGTCCAGATACGGCCGCTGTTTTTGGAATTGTCCGTTATATCCATCTTGCCATCTGTGTACTCATTGTTCGTAGGATCATCTGCCGCCTTTGTATAGTTCGGCCCTTCTGACGCCCACGCCGTAATCCCCACATTCGTCAGCGCCGTCGTGGCGATCATGCTGAATGCCAGGACGCCGGAGATGATGCGGCGGGTGAGCTTTCTGCGGCCGAAATTCTGAGCGGCTTCGCCCAACCGGCCGAGTCCTGTGTTCACAAGTCTCATTTCTTTCCTCTCCTTCATAATGATTCTCCCTTTCCTTTGATTTCCCTGTAAATCTGTATCTGAAAGCTGCTGTAGAGCTGTGTGCGTGCCGCCTTCCGGCGGCGGTTACATGTGGCTGCTGGTTGTCATTTCCATAAGGCTGCGGCGCTACGGGCCGGAGCTCCTGCCCCGCGCGTCAGTCGCTGCCGCCGGGTCCGTCGTCCTCATCCTCCGCTTCCGGCGGGGATTCCTCCGCGGCTGCCTCCGTCTCCTCCAGAGCGCTGTCGATAAGCTTCAGGAGCTCCAGGGCGCTGCGGAAATACTGCCGTTCCTGCCTGTCGGCCCAGACTACTTCGCCCTGCCAGGTGGCGTTCTGCCTGTATTTGACGCGGACGATGAAGGTTCCGATATCGCCCGTATGTCCTTTGATTCGTCCTTCATCCATATATGCCATCTCCTCCTCTCGTTCTGCTTCCGACACCGTATGCTCTTCCCCGCCGAACCGGCGGACCAGTGTCGATCGCTGGGGGAAGTTCCACCTGTCGTATAAGTCGTCCATCTCCCGGATCAGCTCCATGGAGGTGGAGAACCGGATCGGGTCGGTCCGGTACTGGTGCCAGATCCGTCCGGAATAGTCGCGGCCGGTTACCCGGTCTATTCCGATGCAGATCAGGTTCCTGCCGTGTATCGCAAGCGGTCTGTCCATGGACCTCCCTCCTCCTTCTGATGGTTTTGAACTTAGTTTAGCAGGCGAAGTGTCTCAGGATTTGACTCATGGACAGGAAAATTGGAAAAAATTTTACTTTTTTTGCATTTCTGTTGCATGGGCGGGGGATTTGAAGTAAAATGAATTGGAACATCAGTCTTTATCTCATGTATTTCTGCGGGGCGCGTCCCGGCAGATTCCGAAGAGACTCTTCTGAATCCACTTTGGCTCCGATGTATGGAGGAATCGATTGAATTCGAGGAGGAGAATCGGCAGAATGGGGAAAAAGGTTAATAAGAAGTACAAGGACCGGCTGTTCCGGTTTATTTTCGGCGACCGGCGGGAGATGCTGTCGCTTTATAATGCGCTGAACGGAACGGATTATGCGGATCCGGGCGCGCTGGAGGTCGTAACGCTGGAGGACGTCATTTACATGAACATGAAGAACGACGTCGCGTTCCTCTTCGGGGCGGAGCTGAATCTGTGGGAGCATCAGAGTTCGAGGAATCCGAACATGCCGGTGCGGGGGCTGTTTTATTTTGCAAGGCTGTATAAAAAGTATGTGAAGCGGCATAGCCTGAACCTGTACAGCAGCCGCCTGCAGAACCTGCCGTATCCGCAGTATATTGTCTTCTATAATGGGCGCGGGGATGAACCGGACCGGATGACGCTGCGGCTGTCGGATGCGTTTGCGGCGGCGCGGGAGAGAGCGGATGGGGCTGTGGTAAGCGGCTGCGGTGACGCGCACGGCGGCGTGGCGGGCGGCTGCAGTGACGCACACGGCAGCGTGGCGGGCGGCTGCAGTGGCGCGCACGGCGGCACGGCGGGCGGCGCGGAACCGCGCAGAGGCTTTGCGAATCCCTGTATTGAAGTGACGGCGACTATGCTGAATATCAATCTGGGACGGAACCGGGAGCTGATGAGGCAGTGCCGGAGGCTGGAGGAGTACGCCACATTCGTGGATATGGTGCGGGGACAGCTGGACGCCGGACTGGAGCTGGAAGCCGCGGTTCGGGAAGCGGTGGAGGATTGCCTGCGGAAAGGGATCCTGGACGATATTCTGGCGGAGCACACGGAGGAGGTAGTGGAGATGTTCCTGACGGATTATGATTTTGAAGAGCACATGAAGCTGGAGCGGGAAGAGAATTACGCGTGCGGGAAGGCTGAGGGTATCGCTGAGGGTATAGCTGAGGGGAAGGCTGAAGGTATCGCTGAAGCCATCTGCGATATGCTGGAGGACATCGGACGCCTTCCGGACGAATGGCGGCAGCGGATCCTGTCGAAGGAGGATATCGATACTCTGAAAGCGTGGCACAAGATCGCCCGGCGCGCGAAGAATCTGGATGAGTTTCTGGAGAAGAGCGGCTTAAAACACATGAACTGACCGGCAGGGCCCCGCGGATTCCCGCGGGGCCCGATCCTATCATTCGATTCTTTCGCCGTGTCTGCGTTCGGCGCGCCGGAGGCGCCTTCCGCGCTATCGCTGCGCTCTTCCTTCCGTTTCCCGGAATCCCAGCAGCGAATCCATACTGTAGCTTAAATCTCCAACGATCCCATCCCGCTTCTTCCAGGCGCGGTAGAGTCGGTCGAAGGCCCGGACGCCGTTCTCGCGGCCGGTGCCGCTTAGGATGATCAGATACTGACAGCGGCTGTACTTGGTGAAGATGTCGCCCTTACGGAAGACATGGGCGATGGTATCCTTAAGGATCGCCATCTGCCGGTCCTCAAGCTGCTTTTTCTCCAAATTGGTGCGTGCCACCCCCCCGCGCACCGACCAGGTACACAGCAGGAGGAAAAGGGACTGCCCGGTGCGCTCGGCGATCCGGGACAGGATCTGACAGGAATCCAGAAAATCCGGATAATAGCAGTAGTAAGCGCCCTCCTTCTGCTCCCCGCGCAGGGTCTCGGCGATGTCGGAGAGACGGCGTACGGGACGCAGGGCGTTCTGCTCGATGATCTCCAGACGCGAGCGGTATTCCTCGTTGGGCATGATGCCCAGCTCCTCGTCGTAAAGGCGCTCCGTATCCTGATAGACGGCGTAGGCTCCGTTATAATCCTTCAGTCCGATCAGGCAGTCCATCTCGGACAGCTGCCAGGAATCGAAGGGGAAGACCAGGGACGCGTTATGATAGACCTCCCGGGCCTTTATGAGATTGCCCTGGCTCCGGTACGCGGCTCCGAGGGCCTCAATTACCCTGGAATACAGCTTCTTCAGCTCCTGATCCTTCTGGATGACCCACAGCTCCGTACAGTATTCCTCAAGGAACTCGCCGGTATAGAGCCGCGCGGCGTCCGCCAGCAGCTCCGTCTGATCGGGAGTTTCCCGCAGAAGCGCCTCCTCCGCCTTCTGCTCGAAGGCGAGCGCATCCACCTCCACCGGAAAGTCCGCCTCGAAACGGGCGAAGCCGCCTTCCAGGTTCACGGTTGCTCCGTCCATACCCCAGACAGTCAGCTGCTTCTTCAGGCGGTAGAGGAGATTATTCAGATTCCGGTTGGGATCGGCGCCCCTGTCCTGGCCCTGGCCATAGACATTGCCGATCAGCTCCCGCTTGGCGATTCCCTTGCCGCCGGCCAGCAGAAGCATGGCGAACAGCTGCAGCACCTTCGTACTGGCGCCGCGCATGATGTTCACCGGCTGTCCGTCGAATTCCATGGAATAAGCGGAAAACATATGTACATGAAGTCCTTCTCTTACCATGCGGCCTTCTTTCTGAAGTGCATCTCCGGCTGGTCGCCGGACACCTCAACGATCGTTGCTGCTTCGTATTCGATATGGCATCTCTCCGAATGCTCCAGCCGCTCGAATTCGCGGCAGATCCTCTTGTATATGATCTCGCAGTGTTCATTGCGCGTTCCGGAGAGCAGGATCAGCGACTGGCTGCTGCTGTAGCGCGTATAGACGTCGCCGCGGCGCAGGGCGGTTCCGATGGCCTTCAGCAGGTCGTCGCCCGCGTCCTTATCCCAGCGGTTGGCCGCGTCGGTGCTGTGAACGCTGCACAGCATCAGGAATACGGACTGGCCGGTGCGCTCCAGCTGGCGGCACACGAAACGGTAGATATCCACGAAGCTGGGATACGCACAGTAATAGGCGCCGCGCTCATACCGGTTCTCCGTGATCATCCGCCGAACCTTGAGCAGATTGCTCTCGCGGCTGACCAGCTTGCCGCTCATGCGCTGCAGACGCTTCATCATCTCCTCGGACGGAGGAAGCCCCAGCTCGTCGGAATACATCTTCGTAGCCTTCAGATACAGGCTGTAAGCTTCCTCATAGCGCTCCATCTCCAGCAGGCTGTCGATCTGGTACGCCTGCCATTCCTCATACGGATACAGCGCCGCCGCCCTGCTGTAGATATCGAAGATCTGCTGATATTCCTGCCGCGCCTCCAGAAGCTGGCACAGATGACGGACGGCGTCCTCATAAATGTGCTTGAGACGCAGATTCTCCACAGTCACCCAGGTCTCACCGGACAGATGGGGCAGAAATTCACCGGTATATAAGCTGCACGCCTCCTTCAGAAGGCGAATCTGCTCCTCCTCGGAAGCGTGGGCCGCCTGAACCGCCAGGGATTCCATGGCTACGGTATCTACGAAGGTCTCCATGGTGCCGCACCAGTAACAGACGCCGTTCTTAAGGCAGATATATTCCTCCTCCGGCATACCGGCGGCGATCAGCTGTTTCTTAAGGCGATAGATAACGCTGTTTAAGCTGTTGTTCCGATCCGTCACGGTCTCCCAGTCGTACAGATCCTGCATCAGCTTCTCCTTGGAAATACCCGCCTGACCATGAATCAGAAGCAGCTGAAGAAGCTGCACAGCCTTTCCTGTGCCGCCTCTTCCGAAAGTGATCGGCCGGCCGCCGTAAACTGCGGTGAAGCCGCCGAACATATGTATTTCCAGTTTCGGTGCATCTATGGTTCCCATGTCATCTCCCTGCTTTGTCCTGTTTTCGGCCGCCTGCTCCTCCCTGCCTCTTCCCGCCGCCGGCCGCGTCTTCGATCATGCGGGTCAGCTCCAGGCAGCTCCTGAAATCCCTGCGCAGATGCTTCTCCCGCCAGTGAACCTCCCCCTGCCACGTGGCGTTGCGGCAGAAGCGCACTGTGATCAGGAAATGATTGACCGCGCCCGTCTCCCGCGGAAGGCGGACCGGCTGTACATCCTGCCGTCTCCTTCCGGTTCGGGGCCGTTCCCTTTCCCACAGCGCTTCTCCCTCTGCGCGTTCCGCCGCCAGGCTTCCGCCGGACGCGCGGATCTCTTCATCAATAGAGAGGAGCAGCTGGGCAATCCCCGCGAACGGAACCCGCTCCTCCCTGAACACCTGCTGGTAAAAGCCTGCGAATCCCCTGTCTGCCTCGGGATAGATCGTCAGAAGATATCTGGGTATCCTCCCGGCATCGTCCTGTCTCATAGGCCTGACTCTCCTGTCAACTTATTCGGTCTTCGGACGCAGTCCCTGCGTGATCAGGCTCCCGTCCTGCCTACTCGGCCGCCAGATTCAGCTCCCGCATGATCAGGTCCCTGGTCTTCTCGCTCTGATTCTTCCCGGAGATCACTTCGCACACGGTGGCTTCGGACTTATTGATCCGAACTGCCAGTTCCTTAACGGTCATATCCTGTTCAAAAAGAGCCTTCTTGATCTCCATCCCCAAGGCGGTCGGCTTCCTTGTACGCCTCATAAATATCTCCTTTTTTCGCTTGAAGTATGTTTTCAAGTACTATATAATTTATTCCAATGACTAATTCATTCGGTTTCATTATATTCGCAAATTTGCTCGATGTCAACATGATAAGTCGAAAATTTGCTCGCTCCCCCACCCACTGGCGGCAGATTCGGCTCTACATAAAGGAGGTTTGCTTCTATGGAAATGGTTGAGCGCATTAAGACGGCTGCCGCCGGACAGGGAATAACGCTGGCCCAGCTGGAACAGGCGCTGGGCTTTGGAGCGCGCACAATCTACAAGTGGGACAGAAACCTGCCGTCCGTCGACAAGGTTCTCGCTGTCGCAAATTTTCTCCAGGTATCGCTTTCCTGGCTCGTAACAGGAACCTCCGAGAATAATCTGCAGCCTATGGCCGCGCGGTTTGAACTTCTGTCCGATGCGGACAGGGAGAAGATAGAACATTTCATGGAGATCAGTTTGATGCGGAGCGGCGGCCGCATATCGCTGCACGCGGTTTCCGCCCCGGCTGAGAATATGACGTCGCAGGTGCCGGTGCTCGGGTATGTGTCCTCCCGGCCCATGACGGCGGGCATCCACTGTCTCGGTTACGCGCAGACCGCTTTGGCGGCCGATTACGCGCTGGTAATGGACGACAGCAGTATGGAGCCTATTTTCTATCCGGATGATTATATTTTTCTGAAAAACGAGCGTTTCCCGGCAGACGGCGACATCGTGGTCGCCAACCACGGCCAGCGGCTCCTCTGCCGGCAGTACAGGGAGATTTCCGGCCGCCGTTCCCTGCGCCCGATCAATCCGGCCGCAAAAGAGCCTGCGGAGAGCGCCGGCCCCGCCGATCCGGTCATAATGACGGAGATCATAGGCAGGGTCTTGCTTGACCGCAGGCAGCAGGATATCGTAACTCTTTTTTTTGCGGGAAAAATCTAATGCTTTCGATTTTGGACCGTCCAAGGCGCCGCTCTACGTTTCTTCATGTTCCATCAGGTATCGGTAGATATCCCGGCGGCTCAGACCCCGGTCCCTGGCCGCCTGCCGCATGGCTTCCTTGCGCGGAAGTCCCTGCGCCTCGTAAGAGGCCACATGCTCTTCGACCGTCAGCCCGTCCCAGGCGCGGGCCTGTTCTTCCCTCCGGGATTCGATGGTACGGCCTTCCAGAACAAGGACGCACTCGCCGCGGGGTTCTTCACCGGCGAACCGTTCCAGCGCCCCGTCAATGGTGGTCTGCCAGACTTCCTCATGCTTCTTGGTCAGTTCCCGGCAGAGCGTCATGCGGCGGGCGCCGCCCAGCGCCTCTTTCAGATCGCCCAGGGTCGCCGTCAGATGATGGGGAGCCTCGTACAGAATGACCGTGCGGGTCTCATCCTTCAGTTCCTCCAGGATCCACCGGCGCTCCTTTTTCTCCGAGGGAAGAAACGCCTCGAAGCAGAAGCGGCGGGACGGCAGCCCGGACAATGTAAGCGCCGTAACGCAGGCGGACGGTCCCGGCAGCGACGTGACAGGCACGCCGGCGGCCAGGCACTGGCGGACCAGCTCCTCGCCCGGGTCGGAGATCGCGGGCGTTCCCGCGTCCGTGATCAGGGCGATGCTGTCTCCCTCCTGAAGCCGCGCCACCAGGGCTCGGGCCTTTTCCACTTTATTATACTCATGATAACTGGTCATGGGAGTATGGATATCGTAATGATTCAGAAGCTTGATGCTGTTGCGCGTGTCTTCGGCCGCGATCAGATCCACGGTTTTCAGCGTGTTAAGAACCCGGAGGGTAATGTCCTCCAGATTGCCGATGGGAGTGGCGCAGATATACAGGGTACCGGCAGGCAGCGCAGCCCGGGCAGCTCCGCCCGAACCGGAACGGCTGCGGCTTGGAACGCTGCCGGCAGATTCGTTCGATTCCTCTCTATGTTTATCAGACATATGTGAAAAATCCCCTTTCTGTAGACGCGGCTCAGATCCGGACAGGCCGCGCGGCCGCAGCCGGGCGGATTCCAGATCAGTATCCGTATACGTCCCGGATCTCGTCGCTGTAGACGCCCGGCTCCTTGAATACAATGACAGGCGCTTCCACCTTCATCAGCGGCCTGCCGCCCCGCACGGCCTCGATCAGCACCAGATTGGCTTCCCGGCCGGCGAATGGATGAACCATTTTCATGCGCTTGGGCTCCAGGCCGTACGCGCGCATCGTGACGATCAGCTCCGGCAGGCGCCGGGGCCGGTGGACCAGGAAGAAACGGCCGCCGGGCTTTAGCAGGCGCGCCGTCTCGCGGGCCACATCATCGAAGGTACACAGGATCTCGTGGCGGGCGACGGCTTTGGGCCCGTTCGGGTTCTTAAGGCCGGAGGCGCCGTCCATATAGGGCGGATTGGACGTGACTACGTCGAAGGAGGCCAGGCCAAACAGGCGGCTGGCCTCCTTAATATCTCCCTGTACAATATCGATCTTATCCTGCAGGCGGTTGAGCGCCACGCTGCGGGCGGCCATCCCGGCCATCTCCGGCTGGATCTCCAGGCCGGTGAAATGCTTTCCTTCCGTCTTCGCTTCCAGCAGGATCGGTATGATGCCGGTGCCGCATCCCAGATCAATGACCCGCTCTCCGCGGCGCACCCGCGCGAAGCCGCTCAGCAGCACCGCGTCCATGCCGAAGCAGAATTTCGTCGTATCCTGGATGATGCGGTAGCCGTTGCGCTCCAGATCGTCGATCCGCTCGGTGGCCTGCAGTTCTGTCTTTGTTCCGGTTATACCGGCATTCTCCTCCTGAATATCCTCGCCCCAAACGCCGCCATCCGGCTTACCGCTTCCGCGCATGTCCCCGCTGCCGGCGCTTTCCTTCGAAATCCGCATATTTTCCGCAACGCCGCAGGCATCCGATGCAGTTTTATATCCCGCCGTCCCGCCGTTCGCCGTCACAGCTTTGATTTCCCTTCGGACTTCTCCAGGGCCTCCAGCTTCTTCAGTTCCGCGTCCTGCGCCTGGCTGTTCTTCTCGCCCTGGTTCTTCTCCTTCTTCCGGCGGGGCTTGAAGCGGAGCTGATCCACCTTATACTCCTTGATCTCGATCTCATCCTTATCCACGACCACACGGACCTTCACGGTCTGGCGCAGCACGTTCACGCTGTGGACCTCGCCTTTCTGGCCGTCGTCGGTGGTGACCGCATCGCCCACGCCCGGCATCTTGCTGTTCAGGTACTCGTAGGTCTCTTCTTCGTTCTTGAGACAGCACATCAGACGGCCGCAGACGCCGGATATCTTCGTGGGATTCAGGGAGAGGTTCTGCTCCTTGGCCATCTTGATGGACACCGGAATGAACTCGGACAGGTAGGTATGGCAGCACAGGGGCCGCCCGCAGATGCCTACGCCGCCGATGATCTTCGTCTCGTCGCGGACGCCTACCTGGCGCAGCTCGATCCTCGTGCGGAACACGGATGCCAGATCCTTCACCAGCTCCCTGAAATCGATCCGCCCGTCGGCGGTAAAGTAGAACAGGATCTTATTATTATCAAATGTGTATTCCACATCGATCAGCTTCATCTCCAGGCCGTGCTTGCGGATCTTCTCCTGGCAGATCTTGAAAGCGTCCTTCTCCTTCGCCTTGTTCTCCGTCTCGATCCGGTCGTCGTCCTCGTTAGCCATGCGTATCACGGTCTTTAACGGCTGAACCACCTTGCTGTCGTCCACCTCCCGGTTGCCCAGAACCACATAACCGTATTCTATGCCGCGGGCCGTCTCCACGATCACATGCTGCCCCGTCCGGATCTGCAGCTGTCCGGGGGAGAAATAGTAGATCTTCCCCACATTGCGAAATCTTACTCCGATTACTGTCGTCATGCCTAATTCTCCTTCATCACCAGAAGCATCAGCTCCATGGCAAGCTCCTTATTCACATTGGCCTGCAGGCGCACCCGCGCCTTATCGATGGCCTGCAGGATCCTTTCAAATCCGTCGTAGCCGGTCTGGCGCGCCATCTCGCCGATGGCGGCGAATTCATCCTTAAATATCAGCAGATCCACATCCTTGGTCACCTTGTACATCAGCGCGTCGCGGTACCAGACCTGCATAAAATCCAGACATTCATAGATATCCATCTGCTCGTCCTCCCAGCCCCGGATGCGGGCCAGCAGATCGGTAATATTCATTTCCTTCACATGCTTAAGGACATAGAGCAGCTCCTCATACATGCGCTTAAAATCGTCGGAACCGGCAAGCTTTATGGCTTTGCCCAGATTCCCCCGGGCGAACGCGGCGCAGAGGCGGGCGTCGCTTTCCGGCATCTTTAAAACATTCTCCAGATATTCCTCGATCACCGAATCCTGCAGGGGCTTAAGCTTCAGCTGCACGCAGCGGGACAGGATCGTAGGCAGAAACGCCTCCGGGTTAGTCGTCAGCAGCAGGATCACGGCGTAGGACGGCGGCTCTTCGATGGTCTTAAGCAGCGCGTTCTGGGCCTGAACCGTCAGCTTCTCCGCCTCGTCGATGATGTAGATCTTATAATAGCTGCTGTAGGGGCGGATCATGATGGTGTCGGTCACCTGCTCACGAATGTCGTCGACGCCGATGGACGCCGGCTTCTCGTGGGTCACATGGATCAGATCCGGATGATTGTCCGACAGCACCTGCTTACAGGCGTGGCATTCCATGCACGGCTGGCTGCCGCCCTTCTCGCACAGAAGCGTCAGCGCGAACGCATGCGCCAGGGACTTGCGCCCCATGCCCGCCTCCCCCGCCAGGATATAGGCGTGGGAAATCTTATGCGCATCAATGGCTTTCTGAAAATGTTGTTTTACGGCCTCATGGCCCAGGATGTCGTTAAAGCCCGGCATAACGCGGCGTCCCCCCCTCTCCGCAGACGATACGGCTCCGTACATGTGCAGGCCAGCCACAGTGTCCCTACTTCGTTCGGACACCGAACCGGCGCGGGTATAATCTCTGTCGAAATTATATCATGTCCTCCGGACATGCTCCCTCCGGGGGATGCGCACGGTTCGCTTCGGTGTTTGCCCTCCCTTCGGTCGGGCGCGAACCGGCGCGGTATAATCTCTGTCGAGATTATACCATAATTTAATTTTCGTGTATAGTTTTATTTCGCTGGTATTTTCCTTGTCATCGGCGGCTCACCCGTCCAGACGGCTGCGGATCATCTCATGGATCTCTTCGATCGGTCTTAAGCTCCCGTCCCCGCCGCAGCACGCGATGCGCTCCCAGCCGTATTTCTCTGCCAGAAGAATACTGTTCTCATAGGAGCGGCGCAGGAAATCCGGATTCGCCTCGTGAATGTCCTTCTTCGCCTCATGGGTGATCTTATTGGCACGTTCCCGGATCAGGCGCGCGGATACTTCCGGCGGCACATCCAGAAAAAAGACATGCTCCGGCACCGGCAGGCCTCCTTTTACGTATTCAAAATCGTATTCCCAGTTCAGGAACGCCGTCTTCTCCTCCAGTGTATCCAGCTTGGCCGCCTGATGAAGCATATTGCTGGTCACGTAACGGTCGCAGATGACGATATGATCTCCGCCGGACTCATAGAATTCCTTCCACTCCTTCAGGTAGGAGGCAAAACGGTCCACTGCATAGAACGCGGAAGTCACGTAAGGATTGACTGCAAACGCGTCTTCGCCGAACGCGCGGCCCAGATACATCCGCACCAGCGCCGACGACTCGCTCTCATAGTTCGGGTAGGACACCTTGCGCACCGGCCGTCCCTGCGCCTGCAGATACTCAAAGAGCAGCCTGGTCTGAGTCTCCTTACCGCTGCCGTCGCTGCCCTCTATGACGATAACTTTGCCCATATGAAAAATCCTCGCTTTCTGAACGGATCTGCCGCGCGGTCATGCTTGCGGCCGCGTCCGGTCACACCAGCACACGGATCGCGGACGCGGTGCTGTCGCACATGCCCTGGATCGGAAGCCGCTGCGCCCTGTAGCTTTGAATCGTACCGATGATTTCCTCCGTCAGCATCTCTCCCGGCACAACGACCGGCGTTCCGGGCGGATACAGATACACATATTCTCCGGAAACAGAACCGGCGGCGGATTCAAGGGAAAGCATATGCGCCGGACGCGCCTGCGCCTTGTGAATGGGAAGAACTGTCCGCGGACGCGGCAGCGCCGCTGTGCCGCAGGCCCCAGGTTCGGACGGCCGCGCCGCTGTGCCGCAGGCCCCGGATTCGAACGCGGCAGCGCCCTGCGCCGCAGGCCTATCCGTCAGCCTCTCATCGATTGAGAACAGCGCCGCCACCAGCCTGTCAAATCCCTCCCGGCTGTCCATCAGCGTCGTAATAGCCGTCACATAATCCGCGCCGCACATTTCCATCTCCAGATGATAATCCCGGCGAAGGATCTCCGCCAGCATCGGGCCGGTCAGCCGGTTCCCGCCGTCCGAACACGATGCGCTTCCCGCTTCCGCACACTCCGCAGCGGCTCTGGCGTCCTGCCGCGGCAGCTCTCCCATATATTTCGCGGATATCACAAGCTTCGAGAGATCCAGATCATATACCCCCGCGCTGCCGGTCACATCCCTGTCCAGCAGCCGGAGGCGACGAAGCTTCCGCAGCTGTCCCCGCATGTCCGAAAGCCGGGCGGCGAAGCGACGCATTTCATCACGGCCCTCGTCCGCCATATATTCGATACATCTCTCGATTCCGGCCATCAGCACATAGGAAGGGCTGCTGGTCTGGAACACCTGCAGAAAGTATTCCAGGCGCTCCGTATCGACAAGGCTGCCCTGCGCATGCAGAAGCGCCGTCTGGGTAAACGCCGGGAGCGTCTTATGTAAACTTTGGATCACGATATCCGCGCCCAGCTCCAGCGAGGAAGCCGGGAACATTTCCCCGAATGGAAAATGGGCCCCGTGGGCCTCGTCCACGATCAGCGGCACGCCATACCGATGGCATATACCGGCGATCCCGCGGACATCCGATACCACTCCGTCATAGGTGGGAGAAGTAATGAAGACGGCGGCGGGCAGCTCATCCCCGCTTATTAACATTTCCTCAATGTCCTGCGGCAGCAATCCACCCTGCAGCCCGAAATCTTCTATTATCTGCGGATAAATATACCGGATATTCAATGCATTCAGCGCCGCGGCGTGATACGCAGCCTTATGGCTGTTGCGGGCCATCAGGATCGCGCCTCCCCGCGGCGCCGCCGCGCATATAGCGGCCATTACGCCGCAGGTACTTCCATTTACCAGATAATACGTACGTCCGGAGCCGTATACGGCCGCGGCCCAGTCCATGGATTCACGCAGAATCCCCTCCGCATGATGGAGATTGTCGAAGCCATTGATCTCCGTAATATCGATACTGTACGGATTGGGGAACTCCGCCGCAAATCCCACATCCGTCCGGCGCTTATGCCCCGGCATATGGAAGGGGTAGACGCCGGAGCGGCAATATTCATCCAGCTGCCGGTACAAACGCGGGCGGGGGAACCGGTCTTCCATACCGTGCGCCTCCTTCATCCGCAATTTGCCGCCTGCTGCCGCAGTCCCGCTTTCTCCAGAAACTCGTCCACGCTTTCAGCCCGGCGCGCGATCCTGTGCCAGGAATTCAGTATGTCAATGCTATGTTCAGACATGATCCGCTTCTGCAGTTTATCTGGAAGCTCCCCGATATCCTTCAGCATGTCACAGATATCCTCTGCTTTCCCCTCTGCTTTCCCCTCGGCTTTCCCTTCCGCTCTTCCTTCGGCGAACTTTTCCTTCCGCTCCAGCTTCATATGCTCTTCAAAATCATAATCCGTCAGAAACATCTCCACTACCTCCTCGCTATGTCCGGACAGGATATCAGCCAGTATCCCTTCTCTGACACAGTCAGCGACCGCCTTCCGCACGGCATCCTCCAAATTTCCGCCGCACCGCAGGGATTCCCGAACCCTGGCTACAAAAACAGCATATTCCTCCAGACGCCGGCACTGGCGCATCAGCTCCCGATTCCGTCCCAGATTGATATTCAGCATGACCGCCGTCACTTCCACTCCGGGCTGGCGGCGAACGGCCATACTGCCTTCTTCCGGCGCCGGCGCGAAAAATGCGTCCGACAGCCGCAAAAGCTTTTGATCCGGTTCATAATCCTCGCCATTATAGAATACGATATACTGCGGAAACGGAAGCCACTGCAGCGAATTGCTGTAAATATTCAGCTTCTGCTTTTTCTCATATTTCCTGAACAGTCTTGCAAAATAAAACAGTCCTCTGAGCGGCATATTCGGATTATCGCTTGACTGATGCTCAAAAAGATTCAGCGTCGTTCCGAACAGAAAAGAAACATCGTTCTTCATATTCATATAAACGACGTCTTCCAGTGTCGTGATCTCCAGCTCATCCGGATCCATATAATGCGTTCCGTTCAGCGCATTATAAAGAGTTAGCAGTTCCTTTTTTTCTTTAAAAATATACCGGAATAGTCTGTCTTTATACTTCTTATTTACGCGTTTACCCATATTATATCGGTTCCCCTCCTTCATTTCAATACGTATTCTTGAAAAAGTCCCTGCGACCACACCTGAATCCGCGGTGACACCACCAGAGATACAAGAGATTTTGCAGAATCCCGCCGGACAGACTGTCCCGCGATGATTATGTATTCAGTATATAGGAAATCTCGATCCATGTCAATTCAAAATGTCTCTCGGTTTCTATGGAATTCCGGTTGTGAAAACTGTATTTTTGTGGGATAATCAGCAGGAAGGAGGCATATCGCCTATGAGAGTTATAGAATTTAAAATGGAACGGCAGGGGCTGGTGCGCATTGGCGACGAGGTTGAAATCACGGCCCATGAGGCCCTCAGCGGCACCAGCTACATCATTGAACCGGCGGTGGCCATGTCCGGCTGCTACAAGGGCCGCGACCGCCTGAAATCAACTCACGGCATCGTCCGCGATATCAAGCAGAACGACCGCGGATATTATGTCGTAGCGGAATTCGACGAGTAGACCGGCTGGAACGGCCGATCAGACAACATAGAGAACGAACGGCGTATGCCGCAAAAAACGGACGAACCAAACCTGTACTTTGGACATATGATATAGCAGACCGGCGGGGACGGGGCTTTTCCCGGAACTGCCCGGCAGAATATAAAGGAGTGATCATATGTTTTTCCCAAATTATGGGTATAATTGTCCACCCGATAACTGCTGCGGATCCAGCGAAAATACTGCCGGCGGAAGCTGCGGTATGCCGGCATGCCCTCCGCCCTGTCCGCCTCTCTGCCCGTCTTGTCCTCCATCCTGCCCGCCCCGCTGTCAGGGACCGGCCGGACCGCAGGGGCCAATCGGACCGCAGGGACTGACCGGGCCGCAGGGACCGCAGGGGCCGGCAGGACCGCAGGGATCACAGGGGCCACAGGGCTCAGCCGGGCCGGAAGGGCCTGCCGGACCGGCAGGCGCGGCAGCTACGCTCTCCATCGGCGTCGTCACCACCGGCGCTCCCGGTACCCAGGCCGCAGTCTCCAACGTCGGAACCGACCAGAACGCAATTCTCAATTTCACGATCCCGCAGGGCGCGGACGGCGCCGCGGGGGCGCCCGGGCCGCAGGGGCCACAGGGGCTCACCGGGCCGCAGGGTCTCACCGGACCCCAGGGACCGGCAGGGCCGGCAGGGGCCGCAGCTACGATCTCCATCGGTACGATTACGACCGGCGCCCCGGGCTCCCTGGCCAGTGTCTCTAATGTGGGAACCGACCAGAACGCAATTCTCAATTTCACGATCCCGCAGGGCGCGGACGGCGCCGCAGGTGCACCCGGTCCCCAGGGACCGGAAGGGCCACAGGGACCCGTAGGACCGCAGGGGCCGGTAGGCGCTCAAGGACCGGAAGGACCCGCTGGACCGCAAGGACCCGCTGGGCCGCAGGGGCCGATGGGCGCTCAAGGACCGGAAGGACCCGCTGGGCCGCAGGGACCTGCAGGGGCCACTGGCGCAGTTGGACCGGAAGGACCCCAGGGACCGGAAGGACCCGTAGGACCTCAGGGGCCTGCTGGGGCCACTGGCGCGGCCGGAC
>CANQBX010000030.1 GCA_947589095.1 uncultured Lachnospiraceae bacterium | reverse complement strand
GTTTCACAGAAAATAAAGTGTTTAAAGGAAAAAGGATTAATTGCCAGAATCGGTTCGACGAGAGGGTATTGGAAACGACTATGAATAAGTTGATAGAGACAATGATTCCGCTGACGGAAATCAACGATTCCGCGATTCGGGAAAAAGCAGGGAAAGCCAGTCATCCGGCGAACCTTCATATGTGGTGGGGACGCAGCCCTATAGGCTCCGCTCTTGCAGCTTTGGTAGCTGCAGTTCTGGACTGTTTCGGGCAGTGATGTACTTCCTGATATCTCCGGTACCGCTGGAGATTCTTCCGGTGGTGCGGCAAGGAGGACAAGGTGGTGGACAGATGCAGCCCGATGGAACTCTCGGCCGGCAGGGGGTGGCAATATTGGTGGCAAATCTGCTCCTAAGAATACGCGGTTCTTTATGTCTGCTAAGCTGGACAATACCCGTGGGAATAAGAATGTGAATGACTATCTCACTGAGGTTATACAGCATCTAATGTCCGTTGATGGGGCAGATGTTGAGCTGACTTTAGAGGTGAGCGTCAGTGCGCCAGAAGGGAAACCTTCTTCTACGGTGAGAACGTTATCGGAGAACTGCCGGATTTTGAAGATTCAGAACTTTGGATTTGATGATAACTAATGATGTAATAGTGGTCAGTGTCTGGATGCAGTATGTTAGAAAACAATAAGCTATATGAAAACATTATTATTTCAAAATAAGGAGGGCATATCATGGCAAACAAAAACGTACCGACACCGCACATCGAGGCTATGGAAGGCGAGGTCGCCGAGACTATACTTCTCCCGGGCGACCCGCTGCGGGCGAAATTCATTGCGGACAATTTTCTGACCGATGTGAAGCAGTTCAACAGCACCCGCAATATGCTGGGCTTTACAGGCTTTTATAACGGGAAACGGGTCTCCGTCATGGGTACCGGCATGGGTTGTCCGTCCATCGGCATCTATTCCTACGAGTTGATCCATTTCTACGGGGTGAAGAATTTGATCCGTGTGGGCACCGCGGGCGCGTTAAGTCCCAAGTGCAAAGTCCGCGATATGGTCATCGGCATGGGAGCCTGTACCACATCCAACTACGTGCGGCTCTTTGGCCTGCCGGGGGATTATTCCTGCATCGCCAGCTTTGAGCTTCTGGAGAAGGCTGTAGCGGCGGCGAAGGAACTGGGGATCACATATCATGTGGGCAATGTCCTGAGTTCCGATATGTTCTACGCGCCGGACAAGCAGGTGACCGGAGGCATGACCTGGTCAGATATGGGCGTCCTGGCCGTGGAAATGGAGGCGGCGGCCCTTTACAGCAACGCAGCGGCCGCGGGCGCCAATGCGCTGTGCATCTGCACGATCTCGGATTCCGCGATCACCGGCGAGGTGACGACGGCCGAGGAGCGGCAGAAAACGTTTACGAATATGATGAAGGTGGCGCTGGCGCTGGCGTGACCTATCGGATATCTTTCCTGACATAATGCCGGTAAGCCACTGTGATGCCGATAACGGCTAATGTCGTTCCCACAGCAATCCGGCCGCCGTCCAGTTTTCCGGCGGCGATGATATCCGCGCCTTCGCAGTAGGCGAAGGGCGTCAGCCAATGAAGGAACCGGGCGCTTTCGGAGATGTTGGCGACCAGATTCAGAAAATACGCCGCGGCGGCAAGTCCCATGCCGATTCCGGCGCCTCCACGGCGCAGGAACGCGGAGATGCCGAAGCAGATGCACGCCAGTTCCAGCTGGAGCAGAAAGTAGGCCCCGTGTATTAGAAGGAGTTCCTTGAAGGGAATATCCTCGCCGATCAGCGCGATGGACAACAGGGACAGGATGAGAATCAACAGGTTTATAACGGTGATCTGCAGGAAAACCGCGGCCAGCTTCTCCGTAATGACACGCATTCTTGAGACCGGATGGGTCAGAAGAAATTCTGCCGTCCGGTCTTTTTCTTCCTTTGTCAAAGCGGAGATGCCGAGAAGTGAGGCAAAGAGCGCGCCTCCGAGGCCCAGGATATTGCCGCATTCGATGGAATAGTATCCGATCAGCGTTCCGAAATTCAGTCGGTCCATTCCAAAAGCGGCGGTAAATCTACCCATAGACGCGAACAGATTCCCCATAGAGTCCATTTCGCCTTTCATCTCCGGGAAGAGGAATACGCAGACGATGAGCAGGAAGGCGATGGATGCCGTCCAGACGGCGAAGGAGGTTCTGTTCTGGCGGAGTTCATGTTTTATTATGGTCATTTTGATTCGGCTCCTTATGTACTTGGAGATAGTTGGTTCGTATCGGTTTCCGTATTTTTCCGGACGCATGTATTCTTCCGCAAACATGGATTGATTCTATGGACCGGCAAGATTCACGGCTCCTGCGCTAATCCGTGTAATAGTGCAGAAAAATCTCTTCCAGATCCGGTTCATTGATCGAGACGTCCCGGATCGTCCCATTTGCCATGACCGCCAGCAATGCCTGCACATCTCCTCTATACAGGAAATCCGCGCCATCCGACAAAATGCGCAGATTTTTCACGCTGGAGAGCGCTCCGTAATCCATCTGCCCGCGGATGCTGACGCGCCTGGCGCCGGTCCGTGAGAGGTCTTCCACACTTCCAGACGCGATAATCCGGCCGTCCCTGATCATGGCGGCGTGGGCACAGTTGTGCTGGATCTCCGAGAGAATATGGCTGGACAGGAAAATGGTCGTTCCGCCTGCACTGCGTTCCCGGAGTATCTCAAAGAATTCTCTCTGCATCAGAGGGTCAAGGCCGCTGGTTGGTTCGTCCAGAATCAGCAGGTCTGGGTCATGCTGCAGGGCGCAGACGATGGAGACCTTCTTTTTGTTGCCGAGAGAAAGCTCGTCCACCTTCCGGGCAGGGTCGAGCTGCAGACGCTCGCACAAGAGGCGTGCCGTCTCGGAGCAGTCGTGTTCCCACGGAGACAGCGTCGCTTCGCAGCGATTATCGCTGCGCCGGGGCTGAGTTGCTATGCCATGGCTGCTCCTTGGGAGCGGCTGCTTACTTCTGCGAAAGCTGCGCCCGCGCAGTTCGGCGGACAGCTTCAGCACATCACGAACCCGCATGCCGGGGTAGAATGATGTCTCGGAAGGCAGATAACCTACGTGTGACAGGATCCGTTCCCGGTCATTGATAATATCAAGTCCAAAGATTTTCGCCTCTCCGCCGGTGGGACGGATCAGTCCCAGAAGCGTGCGGATCGTCGTGGATTTCCCAGCCCCGTTGGGGCCGATGAAGCCGAAGAAATCGCCCCGCGGGACGGTCAGATCGATCTGTTCGATCCCGCGCGTTTTGCCGTAATATTTCGTCAGATTTCTGGTTTGGATCGCGTTTTCATTCATATGCTGGTTCCTTTCGCGGAGATTAGACGGCGGCCATGGTCACGGGAAGCCGCGCCTGACTTAGCTGCATGCTTTTTCTTTTCAGCTTTTTTCCAAAGGAGTTTTTCTTTTCTCAAAGACTTTTCTTCTTCAAGCACCTTCCTTTTTGAGATAAATGCTCTTCCAGAATTCGATAAGCTGCGTGAAATCCTTCTCCATCCGTTCCATATCCACGTCCCCGCGCTGCACCATTTCCCAGAGATAGCCTTCCGAAGCCCAGTACATGTCCCGGTACATCATCGGGATATCCAGGCCGGGAATAAACTGGGACGGGTCGAGATTGACGCGCATCTGGTCCGCCTTGAAATTGAAATGCCGGTGATAGCTTTCCTGGACGGCGGCGCAGATCTCGGCGTCCTTCTCATAGAACGCCCGGATCGTGAAGTTGGTCATATCCGGATGGCGGCGGATGATCTCCATTTTCGCCCGCATTCCGCGCTCGATGCTTTCAAAGAGCCCCGCCTGTTCATAGCAGCCGTACTCGGTCAGGACCTCGATGGTCATTTCGGCGCACTTTTCCCACAGGAACAGGTACAGTTCCTTCTTGTTGCGGAAGTAGTGGAAGAGCAGGGATTTGCTGATCCCGGCCTCGGCGGCGATCTGGCTCATGGGGCTGTTCTTATAGGAATTCCGGGAGAACACGCGGTAGCCGGAGTTCAGGACCGCCTGCTGCTTTTCCTCTGGAAGCGAGAAGAATTTCGGGTTCATATTGCCGCACCTCCGTGGATACTGATACCAATATCATAAATCCGTTGACCGATTTTGAGAAGACCCCGCAAACAGAAAATGCGGAGCGATATGCTCTTGAATATTGGAAAATGATTCGTTATAATAGAAAAGCTTTTATATGTGCTTGTATAAATGGCACAAAAGATCAGAATGAAATCAAGCGAGGAATTACCAATGCGAATCGTCGTGAAAGTGGGATCGTCCACATTATCATACGCCACGGGCCGGATGAACATCCGCCGGGTGGAAAGTCTTGTCCGCGTACTGAGCGATCTGAAGAACGCGGGACATGAGGTGATCTTCGTCTCATCGGGAGCCATCGCCATGGGCGTGGGGAAACTGGGCCTTTCGGAGAGACCGGAGGACATCCCCGGCAAGCAGGCCGCGGCCGCGGTGGGACAGTGCGAACTGATGTATACCTATGACAAGCTTTTTTCCGAGTACTCCCACACCGTAGCGCAGATCCTTCTGACGGCGGCGGATATCGAGGACGGGCGGCGGCACGAGAATTTCCGCAACACGATCCTGCGGCTGCTCAAGATCGGCGCGGTGCCGGTGGTCAATGAAAATGATACCGTGGCCACGGATGAGATCGTCATCGGCGATAACGACACGCTGGCGGCCGTGGTGGCGGTGTCCGTGGAGGCGGACCTTCTGGTGCTTCTGACGGACATTGACGGACTCTACACCGCGGATCCCCGAAAGGATGAGAGCGCGGGGCGGATCGAGGTCGTGCGCGAGATCACGCCTCAGATCCTGGAAGCGGCCCAGGGGGCCGGGAGTTCCCTGGGAACCGGCGGCATGAAGACGAAGCTTCACGCCGCGAAGATATCCACAGACGCCGGGATCGATATGGTCATTACGAGCGGCGCGAAGCCGGAAAGCCTGTATGATATCGTGGACGGGAAGGGCGTCGGGACGCGGTTTATCGGGAGAAGATGACGCTCATGATTAAAAAGCAAAGGAGCAGACGCCATGTATCGTCATGTGGTACAGTATTATGAAACCGATCGGATGGGCATCACTCATCATTCCAATTATGTAAGGTGGATGGAGGAGGCGCGGATCCATTTTCTGGATCAGATCGGATGGAACTACGCGAAGCTTGAGGAGATGGGCCTTGTTTCGCCGGTGGTGTCGGTGAGCTGCCGATACAGGCGGCCGTCCACGTTCGCGGATGTGATCGATATTCAGGTTTCGGTGGCCGAGTTTAAGGGCGTTAAGCTGAAGCTGGACTATCGGATGACGAACGCGGAAGGGCGGGAGGTCTGCGAAGCGCATTCGGAGCATTGTTTTCTGGATCGGAACGGAATGCCGGTACGGCTCGCGAAGGAGTATCCGGAGTTCTACCGGACACTTACGGAGTTGGCGGCAGGAAAGAAGACTGAATAAGACCGAAATTGCAATGTTTTATTGACATCCCCTCATTCAGATGGTATATTTTCTCATTGGAAATACGTATAGAACGTCACCGGCGTTCTGTCCGCACAGAAAACCAGAAAACCCGCGGAAACTGCCGCCCGGCAGCCGCGAGGAAAGAAAAGGGGGAATTAGAGATGAATCTGATCTACGACATCAACGACAGGCCGAAGCCGGGAGAAATACTCCTCTTCGCCATCCAGCAGCTTCTGGCCATCATGGCCGCGACCATCGCGGTTCCCGCGGTGATCAACAGTTCCGAGGACATTGCAGCGATATTCGGCAGCGGGACGCAGCTTTCATCGGCGGCGGCTATTTTCGGCGCGGGCGTGGGCACGTTTGTGTATCTGCTGTTTACGCGCAGCAAGAGCCCGGTGTTTCTGGGAAGTTCCTTCGCGTTCATCGGTTCCATGATCAGCGCGTTCACCGGAGCGGCTTCCATGGCCGTCGGGTACTGGGGCCTGATCATCGGCGCGGTGATGGCGGGACTCGTCTATGCGGTGCTGGCGCTTGTGGTAAAGATCGCGGGCGTGAAATGGATCGACAGGCTGATGCCGCCGGTCATCATCGGGCCTACGGTAGCGATCATCGGTCTTTCCCTGGCGGGCAACGCCGTGGGGGATCTGACCAGATCCAGCGTGGAGGGCGGAAGCGTCTATGTGGCGCTGATCTGCGGCCTGGTGACGCTGGCCGTGACCATCTTCTGTTCCACCTACGGGAAGAAGATGGCGAAACTGATCCCGTTTATCCTGGGAATCCTGGCTGGTTATGCCTGCGCATCAGTATTCGCCCTGATCGGGAAGGCGACCGGGAACCCGGCCTTCACGGTGATCGATTATTCGGCGTTTAAGGGCGTGAAGCTGTTCGCGGTACCGGATTTCACATTCTTAAAGGGATCTGCCCTTAAGGATATCTCCGGGTCCTATCTGATCACGCTGTTCTCGGCCTATGTGCCGGTGGCCTTCGTGGTCTTCGCGGAGCATCTGGCCGACCATAAGAACCTTTCCAATATCATCGGCACGGATCTTCTGAAGGAGCCGGGACTTACGCGGACCCTTCTGGGCGACGGCGTGGGATCCATGGCGGGCGCGTTCTTCGGCGGCTGTCCGAACACGACCTACGGCGAGTCCATCGGCTGCGTCGCGATCACCCGCAACGCGTCGGTGGTTTCCATCTGGGGCGCGGCGTGCCTGTGCATCCTGGTCAGCTTCATCGGGCCGCTGATGGCCTTCCTGCAGACCATCCCCAACTGCGTCATGGGCGGCGTCTGCGTGACGCTGTACGGCTTTATCGCGATGAGCGGATTTAAGATGCTGCAGAGCGTGGATCTGAACAAGAACCGGAATCTGTTCGTGGCGTCGATCATTTTCATCACCGGCGTGGGCGGCCTGTCCGTCAGCTTCGGACCGGTGGAGATCCGCACCGTGGCCTGCTCCCTGATCCTGGGCATTCTGGCCAATGTCCTGCTTTCGAAGGAGAAGGACGAGCCGGTGAAGGAAATGAAGAGCCAGGAAAATGTGCGCACGGGGAATAAAGGTGCGCGTAAAAAAAGATAAAGAAGTGAGTAGTGAATTTAATGATTCCGGCTGCCGTGATCAATGTATTGTTTCACGGCAGCTTTTTTGTTTTTGGAATGTGGTAAAGTACGGACGGAAAAAGATGTAGTTGTTATAAAAAAGGAACCATGGTAAACTGAACATGGCATCGTATTTCCGAATTGCCCGTCTTTGATGGCGGATCGGTGTATTTTCAAAGAAAAGGAAGGTATTTTTCGTGCGTCCGGATAAGAAGAGAGACCCAATAGACCCGGAGAACCGGAATCGATGGTATGCCGCGGGAATCGCCCTGATCGTGGCCGGCATAGTTTTTATGATGTTCGTCTTTTCTCTGCTGAGCCGCACGGATAAAACGGACATCTACCTTGCGGATAACCTTTACGAGCGTTTCGACTGGGACTATGAACTGCTCGTAAACGGAGAGACGCAGGCATATGAGCCTGTATTCGCGGACGACGGGTATACACTGATGCTGCCGGAAGGGACGACGGCTGTACGCATTACGCGGACAATGACAGAGGATATCATGGGCGCTGAACTGCAGTGGATGAGTTATCAGGATGGTGTGGAAGTGTTCCTGGATGACGAACTGCTCCATTCGGATTTCCCGCAGACGGAAAGAGGAACCGATGGTTTCCTGCGACCGACCGGGGAGGATTGGAATCGGATACTAAAGAATCAGAGAAGCGGAAGAATAACGGTGCGGATGAATCTTCCCGCGGATTATCAGGGCAGGCGGCTGTCCGTGACGACCTATTTCCCGGAAGACCGGGAATTTCAGTGCGTGCCGGAGTATCCTTTCTTCGGTACAGAATACTCGGGCGTGGCAGAATATGTTGTGTCGGCGTTTAAGGAAGACGTGGCGATGGTGGTCTATGCGCTTCTGACGATCCTGACGGCCGGTGTCTTTCTGCTGGATATCCATAATAATGACGCGGACGGTAAAACGCTGCTCCTGTGCCTGTACTTTGCGCTTCAGTTCCTGAACTGGCTTTACGATTCTCCGGTCGGTTACTACAGCGAACTGCGGTCGCGGCTGGATCTGAGCTTCCTGTATGGAATCTATATAGCGCCTCTGTACCTTTATCTGGTGCTGCGTTTAAAAAAATGGTGGAAATATCCGCTGTGCGCCGGTATCGGGGTCTGGGTCATATATGAATGCGTGCGCAGATTTTTGAATGTCCGGCAGGGCCTTATCGTAAACTACGGTTATACCGGCAGGGCAATGTTCCTCCTGCTTCTGGCGCTGGCCGCGGCGTATGCCGCCGAGTGGCTTACCCGGGACAGAAGGAACAGCGTGGACAGGAGAAATGTGATCTTCTACGGACTTACTGTGGCGGCGGTTACATTTATTTATCTCTTCAACGAGATTCGTGCTGCTGGCAGCGTGAGCAGATATTTTATGGATGAGATACTGGCGTCTCTCAGCATGGGATACTATGAATCGTTTTTAAATGTGGTTACCAACATTGTCTCCTATGTGACCCTGATCGCGGTTGTGGCGGAGGTGATCCGAAGAACGGTTCAGACACGGCGGACGATGGATATCCTCCGTGAGCGTGAACGGCAGTCGGTGGAGAATTACCATCATCTGCTGGCCGCGCAGGAGGCGACCGGCGCACTGCGCCATGAGATGCGGCATCATTTCAACGCTTTGGCTGGGATTCTGGACAGCGGCGATGTAAAGCGGGCGTCCGATTATGTGGCTGCTGTCGCAGGGGAATTCGAACAGCTTCCGGCCGGGTACTACAGCCGGAATATGCTGGTAAATGTGATTGCCGGGACCTATCTGGATCAGGCGAGGGCCCTGGGCGTACGGACGGATTACCGGCTGAATGTGCCGGCGGATCTGAATATCGCGGATGAGGATTTAAGTGTGTTTTTGAGCAATATGCTTCAGAACGCGTTGGAAGCGTGCCAGAAGATGAAGCCGGAGGAAGAGCGGTATATCCGCACGGAAATGCACCTGCAGGGGAACTTTCTGTTCGTCAAATGCGTCAACAGCGCATCGGAAAAGTTCCCCGGCAGTATGCGGGAAAAACAGGCCGGTCATGGCTATGGTCTTACGGCCATGCGTAATATCGCGAAAAAATACAACAGTGTCCTGCTCATCCATTCCACGGAAAAGCAGTTCGAAGTAAAGAGCTGCTTCTGCCTGACCGGGAACCGGAAGCAGGGAAGCGGCGCTGCCTTACCGGCTGACGCGGAACGCGCGGCAGCCGTGGGGCGGGAGAGCGGCGCTGAGTGACGCGTATTCCCGGCCGGTCCAGAGTTCGGTATAGACCGGGACGGACTTAGTGCTGTCGGAGGAATGGATTTCCTCTGCGTCCTTTCCATCCGGGAATTGCGCTCCTGTGCAGTTATCGTTCGTGATGCGGCCGGCGGCGCAGGGTCTGGCGGCGCAGGGTACAGCGGCGCCTGCGGCTTCGTACAAAGCAGGATCGTCGGCGGATACGGTTCGTTCTTTATCACTTAGGTTGAACACTGCCACATACATTTCGCCTGTCTTTTCATTGCAAGCGGTCCAGGCGGCTTCGTCCGCGGTGCGGAAAAGCTGGCGCGGACGGCAGTCCGGCGTGCGCATGGCCAGGATATCCCGGTTAGTGAGAAGGGACAGGGTCCAGTCATCCAGCTTGGTCATCTCTGCGCCCAGCATCAGCGGAGAGCCGAAGATGCACCAGAGCGTCATCAGCGTCCGCTGTTCGTCGCGGGTCAGATTGGTGGAGCGCTCCTGGCCTTCTCCGAAGCCGCCGCCGATGCGTCCTAACGGCAGCATGTCGCAGTCGGGATAGCATCCCCGTTCCACATGGTCCTGCCACAGCTCGCAGCGCCAGAACATCTGCAGAATATCGCTCCAGCGGTCCCACAGATCGTCGGTGATCCGCCATAGATTCGCGTGGATCTTGTAATGGTTCGCCTGCTCGATCAGAGCCGGGCCCGGCGACAGGGAGAGGACGATGGGGCGTCCGTATCGCCGGATCGCGCGGGACAGCATCTCGATCTCATGCCTGGCGGAGTAGGGATTGTGCGGATAAATGTTGGTGTTGCAGATGTCGTCGCACTTGATATAATCCACGCCCCAGGAGGCGTAGAGTTCCATCAGGGAATCGTAGTATGCCTGTCCGGCCGCGCAGTTTCGGACGCCGTACATGTCCGGGTTCCAGCCGCAGATCGAGGACGGATCGGCGACGTCAGCGGCGGTGACGGGCATGCCCGAGTCCGATTTGCCGCCGGGGATGCAGCGGCTGCTGCCGGCAGAAAGTTCTGCGCCGCGGCCGGAAACGGAGTCCTTTTCGGCAGAGAGCGCGGCATCATAGGGTTTGACCGGCGTATGGGCATGGGCCGCCTGCCGCGGGATTCCCCGCATGATATGGATGCCGAATTTCAACCCGAGACTGTGGACATAGTCCGCCAGCGGTTTAAAGCCTGCGCCTCCCGCGGACGACGGGAAACGCTCCGGATCCGGCAGAAGCCGGGAATATTCATCCATTTCCAGAGCGGAAAACGGAATATACTGGTACTTGTCCCGCATGGAACCGGCGCCGTGGGCGTACCACTGGATATCGACCACCACGTATTCCCAGCCGTATCCCTTCAGATGGGCGGCCATATAATCGGCGTTGGCGCGAACGCGCGCTTCGTCCACTGTGGTGTCGTAATAGTCGTAGCTGTTCCAGCCCATGGGCGGCAGCGGCGCGAAATCGTTCTTGTTCATCGTTTGATCTCCATTCTGCAATATATTTTGTCCGGTGTTCTTATGTACAGGCGGCCATGCTGGGTGCAGGCCGTGCTAATTCTTTGAGAGTATAGCATATGTGTCAGAAAAAGTCTATTTGTTTCCGGAAAGTGATTGGCCGTGGTTGGCAGGAAGTGCGCAGGAAAGTGCTTGGCAGAATGCAGAAGGAAAAAAGGAAACGGTGGAAACCGGATTGCTTCCGGCTTCTGCAGGGCCTGTCGGCAGCAGAATATCTTGCACAAGTCTCTCCAAGGGAGTGAATTTTACAGGGATGTCCGCGCCTCACGTACAAATGTATTTTTCTTGCGAATTCCTATTGACAATTCAGGAAGATTTGTGTAGGATAGGTGGGACATTTAAGAACGCGGCGGTAAGCGGAAGGCGGACCGCGCGCGGATACAGAAATGAGGAGACAGCAATTATGGAAAAGAAACTGAAAGTCGGCGTACTGGGCGCCACCGGAATGGTGGGCCAGCGCTTTATCGCGCTTCTGGAGAATCATCCCTGGTTCGAGGTGGTCAGCGTGGCGGCGAGCCCCCGCTCCGCGGGCAAGACCTATGAGGAGGCGGTGGGGGACCGCTGGAAGATGGATACTCCGATGCCGGAGGCGGTCCGCCATATGGTGGTCAAGAATGTAAATGAAGTGGAGAAGGTAGCGGCTGAGGTGGATTTCGTCTTCAGCGCCGTAGATATGAGCAAGGACGAGATCCGGGCCATCGAGGAAGCCTACGCGAAGACCGAGACCCCGGTGGTTTCCAACAACAGCGCCCACCGCTGGACGCCGGACGTGCCGATGATGATCCCGGAGATCAATCCGGAGCATGCGGCTGTGATCGAGTTCCAGAAGAAACGGCTTGGTACGAAGCGGGGCTTTATAGCCGTGAAGCCTAATTGTTCGATCCAGAGCTACGCGCCGGTGCTGACCGCGTGGAAGGAGTTCGAGCCCTATGAGGTGGTGGCGACCACCTACCAGGCAATCTCCGGTGCCGGAAAGACCTTTAAGGACTGGCCGGAAATGGTCGGCAACGTGATCCCGTTTATCTCCGGCGAGGAGGAGAAGAGCGAGCAGGAGCCGCTGCGAATCTGGGGACATATTGAGGACGGCGTGATCGTGAAGGCGCAGGAGCCGGTGATCACCTGCCAGTGCATCCGCGTGCCGGTGCTCAACGGCCATACGGCGGCGGTATTTGTCAAGTTCCGCAAAAAGCCGACGAAGGAGCAGCTGATCGAGAAGATCCATTCGTTCTCCGGGCTTCCGCAGGAATTAAAGCTGCCCAGCGCCCCGAAGCAGTTTATGCGTTACATGGAGGAGGACAACCGGCCCCAGGTGACGCTGGACGTGGATTACGAGAACGGAATGGGAATCTCCGTGGGGCGCCTTCGTGAGGACACGGTCTACGATTACAAGTTTGTCGGGCTGTCACATAACACGGTGCGCGGCGCGGCCGGCGGCGGCGTGCTGTGCGCGGAGCTTCTGACGGCGCAGGGGTATATTTCCGCGAAGAATTAGGAAAACTGCGAAAAATTAAGAAGATAAAAGCAAGCGCCTGTTTCCGGCGGCTGGGAGGTGTCAGCCGTAGCGGAGACGGGCGCTTTATTATGTCAGTATGTGAGAAGGATGCCGGTGACGCCCTTTTTGTTTTTTTCTTGCGAGCAGGGTGCCAGTGACGTCCTGCTTGTATTTCCACGCGAGCAAGGCATCACTGTCGTCCTGCTCGTATTTTGACCAAAATCGAGACCTTGTCCGAAGAATTGCAGGAAGATTTTCATTTTCTGGTTGACAGCAGACTGAAAACAGAGTATAGTGTGTATATAAACACATCACACTAGAGAGGAGGAGCGGTTTGAAGATCCTGATATCGAACAATTCCGACGTCCCGCTGTACCAGCAGATCAAGGATCAGCTGAAGGACGCGATCCTCAGGCAGGAGCTGAAGCAGGGAGATATGCTGCCGTCCATCCGCACCTTTGCCAACGAGCTGCGAGTCAGCGTCCTGACGATCCGGCGGGTGTATGACGATCTGGAGCAGGAAGGCTTCGTCGTAAGCCAGGTGGGGATCGGAACCTTTGTCAATGTGGGGAACGTGGAGCTTCTGCGCGATTCCCGCCGCAGGGAGGTCGAGGAAAAGATGGCGGACATGATCGCCACCGCGAAATCCTTAGACATCAGCAAGGAAGAACTCTGGCAGATGCTCGAGATCTTATTTGAGGAGGGCGCATCACGCGAAGCGTGAGACGACATGGCAGGACAGCGAAGCTGTCGTGCCGATACCTTAGAAGAATATAATGTGGAAAAAGGAGGCGCATCATGAACATTCTGGAAGTGAACGGACTGTGCAAATCCTACCGGGATTTTGCGCTGAAGGATATTACATTTTCCGTCCCGGAGGGCTGTATCGCCGGTTTTATCGGCGTCAACGGCGCTGGCAAGACCACGACGCTGAAATCGATCCTGGGCCTGGTGCGGCCGTCGGCCAGGCAGATCCGCGTCTTCGGTCTGGACATGGCAACAGACGAAAAGGAGATCAAGGACCGGATCGGCGTAGTCTTCGACGACGGGCAGTTCTACATGGAATTGACGCTTAAGGAGATGAAAAATGTGCTGGCTGCCGCCTATAGTTCCTGGTCGGAATCGGATTTCGCGGGTTGGCTGGACCGGTTCGAACTGTCGCCGCGACAGAAGATCAGCGAGCTGTCCAAAGGAATGCGGATGAAATTCGCGCTGGCGCTGGCTCTTTCCCATAAGGCGGAGCTGCTTCTGATGGATGAGCCCACCAGCGGCCTGGATCCACTGATCCGGACAGAATTTCTCCATGTGCTGACGGATTATATGGAACAGGGCGGAAAGGGCGTGCTGTTCTCCACCCATATCACGTCGGATCTGGATAAGGTGGCCGATATGCTGATCATGATCGACCGCGGACGGATCGCATTTCAGGAGGAGAAAGACGCGCTGATGGATTCTTACCGCATCATAAAAGGGGATCCGGCGATGTTAAGTGAGGAGACGCGGAAACTGTTCCTGAAACTGGAGGAGAACACCTTCGGTTTTACCGGTATCACAAAGGAAGCGGACCGGGTCATGAGGATGATGCCGGGCGTGCTGTCAGAGCGGGCCGCGGTGGAAGATATTATGCTGGCGAATCTGGGTTAGCTGCGCCAAAGGAGGAAAGAACCCATGCCGCATTTGCCTGACTGGCTTGTAGCTATCTGTGTTTTGATTCCAGTTGTGAACGCGTTATATGAAGCTTGGAAGAAATAATAAGAAGGAGAGATCGATTTATGTTTCTTGCATTGATAAAAAAGGATCTTCTGTTGATCCGGCGGTACGTGGTGCTGCTGATTGTGCTGAATCTGTCGGTTCCGTTTATGATGACGATGAATACCTCGTTCGTGGGACCGATGGGCTTTTTCATTATCGTTTCGGCGACGGCCTATATCGTCCTGATCGCGACGGGAGCGAAGGAAGTGCAGTATCCGCGGGCGGCGTCGCTTCTGTGCGCCGCGCCGTATTCCCGCAGGATGATGGTGCTGTCCAAATACGTGGTTATTTTCCTGCCGTACGGTTTCAGCTGCGCCGCGTTCTGGGGCATGAGTCTCCTGAAACCGCAGATCGGCGGGATGACGCCGGGAATGGCAATCATGGGATTTTTGATCCTGGCGGTGGCTGTCGGCGTCTACATGCCGCTCCAGTTCCGGTTCGGCTATGAGAAGGCCAGATATCTGATCATGGCCGCTTATCTGGTGCTTGTCTGCGGGGCGCCGATGTTATTAAGCGTTGTGCGCGCTGTTGTGGCGGAATCGGTGAGGGCAGGCGCGCTTCAGGCATTTTCCGGACTATTTAACGGCGCGGCCGCAGTGTTGGAAGGAACGTCGCCGGCGGCGCTTGCAGTCGGACTTCTGGCGGCGGGAATTGCGGCTCTTGCCGTGTCGGTCGGGGCGTCTGTGGCAATTTACGAGCGGGTGGATCTGGGATAATAACGAGGAAAGCGCCGATGACGCCTGCGTCAATCGGCGTTTGACGAGTATCTCCATCGAGACGTCAGTCGTGATGGGGTAAATAATCCGCAGATCTGCAAAGAGATTGCGTTTATGGCGGTATCTATGTTCGGGCAGTTAAATTGCAGTGCATAAAATACGTTTTTGCAATGGATGCTTTAAGCACAAAGCACTTGAATTTACTCCCTGTCCTTTATATAATAGAGCATAGAACGTATTGCATATCGGACAAGGAGGTACGGCATGAGTTATACAAAGACAGTTTTCGGGAAGATGGACGACGGTACGGAGGTGTACCGCTATACACTGAAGAACAGTTCCGGCGCGTCGGCGTCATTTACGGATATGGGGGCCGTGTGGCTGACCATGGAGGTGCCGGATAAGGACGGGAAGCTGGCGGACGTGGTGCTGGCCGTGGACACGGTGGAAGCGCTGAAGCAGAACCCGGGCCATATGGGCGAGATCGTGGGCCGCAACGCCAACCGGATCGGTGACGCGAAGTTTACGCTGAACGGGAAGACGTATCAGCTGGCTGCCAATAACGGCAAGAATAATCTTCACAGCGGTCCGGATTATTATCGGCTCCGCAAATGGGACGCGGAGGCGGAGGAGACGCCTCTGGGGACGATGATCGTATTTTCCCTGTTCAGCCCCGACGGCGACCAGGGGTATCCGGGCAACGCGGAGATCATGGTATCCTATACGCTGACCGAGGACAACGCGCTGCAGATCGACTACCATGCGGTCTGCGACGAGGACACGGTGTTGAATATGACGAACCACGCCTATTTCAATCTGGCGGGGCATGATTCCGGGCTGGCCACGGACCAGCTGATCTGGATCGATGCGGATCATTATACGGTGACTGACGACGGAAGCATCCCTACCGGGGAGATTGCGCCGGTGGAGGGGACGCCGCTTGATTTCCGCACCGCGAAGACCATGGCAGGCGAGATCGATACGGATTTCCGCCAGGTAGCCCTCTGCGGCGGCTATGACAATAATTTCGTGCTGAACCATGAGCCGGGCGAGCTGTCCCTGGCGGCGAAGGCGTATGACCCGAAGAGCGGACGCTTTATGGAGGTCTATACGGACCTGCCTGGACTGCAGCTGTACGCGGGGAATTCCCTGTCCACGAAGCTTGGCAAGAACGGCACGACGTATCACGACCGGGGCGGCTACTGCTTCGAGTCCCAGTACTTCCCCAATAATCTGAACTGCCCGAACTTCGCCTCTTCGGTGCTGAAGACCGGAGATGAGTATAAGACGACGACAATCTATAAGTTTGGGGTAGAGTAAGAGATACTTGAAGAAATATCTGTCTGCGGCGGAATAGGCAGAGCAGAACCGCAGGAAAACGGCAATCATATGTTCGGAGCAGAATAATACATGGCAAAATCTTTATATATCGCGGAAAAGCCCAGCGTGGCCCAGCAGTTCGCCGCGGCGCTTAAGAAGAACTGGCGCCGGGCCGACGGCTACCAGGAAGCGGACGACGCCATCGTGACCTGGTGTGTGGGCCATCTGGTGACCATGAGCTATCCGGAGGCCTACGATCCGGCGTATAAGCGCTGGAGCCTTCAGACGCTGCCTTTTCTGCCGAAAGAATTCAAATACCAGGTCATTGACAGTGTGGCGAAGCAGTTCAAGATTGTCAGCGGCCTCTTAAACCGGCCGGATGTGGACGTGATCTACATCTGTACCGACTCCGGGCGGGAGGGCGAATACATTTACCGCCTGGTGGACCAGATGGCCGGAGTGAAAGGCAAGACGCGCAGGCGCGTCTGGATCGACTCCCAGACGGAGGAGGAGATCCTGCGGGGGATCCGTGAGGCGAAGGACTGGACAGAGTATGACAATTTGTCCGCCTCCGCCTATTTGCGCGCCAAGGAAGATTATCTGATGGGCATCAATTTCTCCAGGCTTCTGACGCTGAAATACGGCAATGCGGTCTCTAATTTCTTAAAGCAGGACCGGACTGTGGTCAGCGTTGGCCGGGTGATGACCTGTGTGCTGGGTATGGTGGTGCGCCGGGAGCGGGAGATCCGGGACTTTGTGAAGACGCCGTTCTATCGGGTGATCGGAACCTTCGGAAAGACGGCGGCCGGCCCGGGACAGGGAGAAGAGAAAACGGACGGCGTCATGCCGCTGGAATTTGATGCGGAATGGCGGTGCGTGGAAGGGTCGAAATATTTCGGAACGCCGTTTTTATATAAGGAGAATGGCTTCAAGGAACGGAAGACCGCGGAAGAATTGATCGCGTATCTGACGGGAGGCAAAGAGTGTCTCACTGCCACGGTTGCATCCGTCGAGCGTAAAAAGGAAACAAAGAATCCGCCGCTTCTCTACAACCTGGCGGAGCTGCAGAACGACTGCTCGAGGATGTTCAAGATCAGCCCGGACCAGACCTTGCAGATCGTGCAGGAACTCTATGAGAAGAAGCTTGTCACTTATCCGAGAACCGACGCCAGGGTATTGTCCACGGCGGTGGCCAAGGAGATCCATAAGAATATCGGCGGCCTGCGCCAGTTCGCGCCGCTTCAGGCGTTCGCGGAAGAAATTCTGCAGAACGGAAGCTATAAGAGTATCGCGAAGACCCGCTATGTCAATGACAAGCAGATTACCGACCACTACGCGATCGTACCGACCGGTCAGGGCTTTGGGGCGCTGCGCAGCCTAAAATCGCTGGCGCTTAAGGTCTATGAGGTGATCGCCAGGCGGTTCTTAAGCATTTTTTACCCGGCGGCGGTCTATCAGAAGACGTCGCTGGAGCTTGTGCGGCTGGGAGAGCATTTCTTCGCGAGCTTTAAGGTGCTGGCGGAGCCGGGATATCTGAAAGTGGCGGACGTGTCCGGCGGCAGGAAGAAGACCGGGCGAGAGGATATGGCGGAGCAGGGCAGCGGCGCGGGATCAGCGGGCAGCAGCCGCACGGAACCAGAGGACAGCAGAAGCGGTGTGGAACCAGCGGCCAGCAGAAAGGAATCAGAGGACAGCAGCAGCGGCGTGGAATCAGCGGACAGCAGCCGCGCAGAATCGATCGGTCGGGGAGTCGGTCAGTTGACGGTGGATGCGGGTAATGGAAAAGACGCCGCGGACAGGTCCGGCGCTTCCGGAACAAACAGTGAGAAAACCGGAAAAGGCGGTGCGACAGCCGACTCCGATGATTCCGAACGCAACCGCCGCGATCTGGAGAACCCGGAATTCTTAAAAATGCTGGCGTCGTTGAAAAAGGGCATGGAACTGACTGTTTTCGGCTTCGCCATCAAAGAAGGCGAAACTTCGCCGCCCAAACGTTATACTTCCGGTTCCATGATCCTGGCTATGGAGAACGCGGGCCAGCTGATCGAGGACGAGGAGCTTCGGGCCCAGATCAAAGGCAGCGGCATCGGCACCAGCGCCACACGGGCAGAGATCCTGAAGAAACTGGTGAATATCAAATACCTGGCGCTGAACAGCAAGACCCAGGTGATTACCCCCACGCTTCTGGGCGAGCTTGTCTATGAGGTGGTGGCTGCCTCTATCCGGCAGCTTCTGAACCCGGATCTGACGGCCAGTTGGGAGAAAGGGCTGACCTATGTGGCGGAGGGAAGCATTACTCCCGATGAATATATGGAGAAACTGGAGCATTTCGTGGCCGGGCGGACCGGGAACGTGATGCGGCTGAATAACCAGTACCAGCTGCGGGACAGCTTTGCCGCGGCGGCCAGGTTCTATAAGAAGTAAAGAAGAGGCTTGATCTGGATTGGGACAGATCGGGCTTCTTTTTGTTTACATGTGACAGGGCGCCAGAGACACCCTGTTCGTACTATCATGTAAGCGGAGCGTCAGTGAACGGCAGGGTCACACCCAATGTTTGCGCAGAAGAGACTGCACCACGTCTTACGCCGATTTATTTCAAATTATATTGTTCTAAAAATTCTGAAACGGTCAAAACGGCGGGATCTTTCGGAAAATGCTTTGTATTTCCTGTAATCAGTTTTACCCCGCAAAATTTTGCAACCTCATAAAATTTTTTGTCCGCTTCATCTGTAAAATCCACATTCAACGGTTCTGCAATTACGCTGCGCCCGTTATCTGCAATCCACTCAAGTAAAGCGTTCACTTCGCTGCGTGTAAATTTGAATTTCGGTCTTATTAGAACTTCTTTGTACTCGCTTAAAATTCTGTAATCATAGCATGGGATAAGTTTTCCGCTGATTATCAAACTCAAAATCCTTGCGGGAGCGCCGTTCTTTGACCATAAAGCAGATACAAGAATATTTGTGTCGATCACTGCAAGCATAATCAATCTCCCCGGCGCGCGGCGGATATCTCGGTTTTGATTTCCTCTTCCGTCATATAGCCGTTTTCGGCCGCTTTCATACGCATAGAATTGAAAGCAAGCATTGCCTTCGCCTGTCTGACCGCTTTTACGGTTTCCTCAAAACCGCCCTCAGCAATATCGATCAAAAGCGCCGTTGGTTTACCATTGTTCGTAATGACAACCTCGCCGTCGGAAGAAAGATTATCCCATATACTCTTTGGAGTAGTTCTTAAATCTCGTACCGTGTAAAAATTCATATCGATCACCTCGTAACTATTATAGGAACGATTATACAATAGCGCATCATAATTGTCAACGAATTGTGAGACGTTTTTGCGGCAAGGATTCTTATTTTTGTTTTGGTTATATTGATTCACGTTTAATAATGATATTTTTTAGGTTCTGGTTTACAGAACAGTCAAGAAAAAGAGGCACTCCAGACGTTCTGCTTGTATTTCCATGCAAACAGAGCGTAGGAGACACACGATTTGCATTTCTATGCGAGCAGGTACGCCTGCAACAGCCGATATATAAAAGGAAAATGCTTAAAAATAGGCAACTTTATTGGAATCTGCCTATTTGCGCAATAAGTTTCATAATGTTTTGAAACTGCATTGACACTCCTGCTATTATTGGTGTAATATCTTCTCAAGAGAACAAAACAGAACAAATTTCCAATATATTCCAAAAGTTATCTGATATTAATACGAGAATGACAGGGAATGAGAAACCGAAACCCTTTATTTTTTGCGCACTTTTTGGGGCGATACAAGAATCTATAGGAGAATATGATCAGGCCTGGACAGGGCAAAATCAGAAAGATGAGCAGAGAGCTGCCCATTTTGACAGGGCATGGTGGCATAGAGGGAAGAAAAAGGAGGAAACAGCGTGCTTAGATATCTGGAAGCAAAAGACGGAATCCGCGAAATGATTCAGAAAAAAGAACCAGGAAGCAAGATACCGTCCCGCAATTATCTGTGCAAAAAGTTTGAAGTCGCACGCAATACGATCGACAAGGCAATCATGGAGCTGGAGCAGGAAGGCAGCTTGTATTCCGTAAAAGGCAGCGGTACCTTTGTCGCGGAGAACCACTCGCGGAAGATGCTCAATGTCGCCGTGATCCTTCCGTCGGTCATGGACGATATTTATCCAAGATTTATCTTCGGGATCGAGCAGTATGCGTCTGCCAATGATATCAACATCGTACTGTTTTCCAGCGACCGGCTGCCTGACAGGCAGAGGGCCAACGTGCAGCGAGCGATCGAGATGCAGGCGGACGGTTGCATCATCATTCCGACATTGGATTCGGAGCAGAGCTTTGAGACATTCCAGAATCTGCGGGAGAAGAAGATACCCTTTGTTCTCTGTTCCCGCAGCATAGACGGCCTGGACGTGCCTTTTGTGGGAGTCAATAACTGCTACGGCGCCCACATGGCCACACGGCATTTGATTGAATGCGGCTGCACGCGGCTGTCTTACATTTCCGATAAGAAATATTCCGTCGCGCTGGAGCGGTATTACGGCTATGAAACCGCGATGCTGGAATATGCCGGGCAGGTAGAGCAGGGCGGGATGCTTCTGGGGAACTTTGGCGAGTCAGAGCTGCGCAGACGGCTCCGCAGTATGTTTGAGAAGCCGGATTATCCGGACGGGGTGGTCTGCTTTGATGATAACACGGCGGCATTCCTGTATCTGGTACTTCAGGAAATGGGTCTGCGGATCGGAGAGGATGTAAAGGTGGTAGGGAACAACAACAGCGATATCTGCAATAAGCTGCTGGTTCCGCTCTCATCGGTATCCTCCCGGTCCAGCACAATGGGAAAGGAGGCGGTTAAGCTCCTGATGAAGGAAATGGAAGGCGAAAGCACGGCGGCACTGTCCCTGCTGGCCCCGGAGATATTCATCAGGGAGAGCAGCACCGGGAGAAGGGTGCAGATGCAGATGGTATAATCATTTCAACAGAGATTATACCGCGCCGGTTCGGTGTCCGAACGAAGTGAGGACGAAACACCGGACCGAACCGTGCGCATCCCCCGGAGGGAGCATGTCCGGAGGACATGGTATAATCTCGACAGAGATTATACCGCGCCGGTTCGCGCCCGACCGGAGGGAGGGCAAACACCGAAGCGAACCGTGCGCAACCCCCGGAGGGAGCATGTGTCCGGAGGACACAATGCACAGGTGAAAAGGTAGGTGACATGTATATGACGGAAGGAGAGATTCATGAAACTAGGAGGATTGATTCCAGCGTTGGTAACGCCGTTTGACGGGAATGGTGAAGTGAATTTCCCCGAATTGCGAAAGCTGGTCAATGTGCTTCTTGAGGAAGGAGCGGACGGCTTCTATGTGACTGGCAGCACGGGAGAGTGTTTTCTTCTTACGGATGAGGAGAGGATACGGATCGTAGCTGCCGTTACCGAAGAGGTGAATGGAAGGGTGCCGGTGGTCGCCCATGTGGGAAAGATCGGCGCAGCGCAGGCGGCGAAGCTTGCGAGGGAGGCAGAAAAGGCAGGCGCGGACGCGGTTTCCAGCGTTCCTCCGTTCTATTATGATTTTAAATTTGAGGAGATCGTCAGGTACTATGCGGCGATTGCCGACGCGGTCAGCCTGCCGATGGTTGTCTACAATTATCCGAAGTTTTCCGGCGTGACGATTACGGCCGATAATCTGGGAATGATCATGAAATACTGCAGGGTATGCGGCCTGAAGTATACGGATATGAATCTCTATGAACTGGAGAAGATACGGGTGCGCTACCCGGATATCCGACTCCTGTTCGGCAGGGACGAGGCGCTGCTTTCCGCGCTTCCCCTGGGCATAGACGGGGCCATTGGCAGTACATACAATATCATGCTGAAGAAGTATAAACGGCTGTGGGCGGCGTTTGAGTCGGGGAATCTGGAAGAGGCGGAGTCGATCCAGCATGAAGCCTGCAGGGTGATCGACAGGCTGACAAGCATCCGGGATATCAGCGCGGAGAAGTATCTGCTGAAGCGCAAAGGGATACAGGCGGGAGACTGCCGTATGCCGTTTAAGCCGGTTACGGAAGAGGAAAAACGGTTCCTGGATGAGACAGACGCGCTGGATTAGGCGCTTTGGACGGAAAGGAAGAGAAAATGGGACAGCAGGAGAAAATACTGCCGTATGTGGATGTGGTCGTAGCGGGAGGCGGCCCGGCTGGGATCGGGGCGGCCGTCGCGGCGGCCAGACAGGGAATGCGTACGTTACTGATCGAGGTTAACGGCTGCGTGGGCGGAACCTCCACCGCGGGCGCGCTGCCTTTCTGGCTGGGATATACTAACGGCTCCATACCGTTTCCCTGGATGATGGAACGGGGACTCGCCTATAAGGATCTGCCTCATCCGCGGAAAGCGGTGGGAGGAATCTTCGAGGAGGCGATGAGGCGTATCCGGGAAGAAGGAGGCGGCTCCGGCCCATGCCGGCTGCCGCAGACGGACCGATGGCCCGGTCTGGACAGACTGGGCTGCCATGACGAATTCACCTTCGACCTGGAGACCGGCAAACGGGTGCTGGAGGAGATGCTTCTGGAAGCCGGCGCCGGGATCCGCTATTACGCCAGAGTGATCGGCGCAGAGCGGGAAGGAAACAGGGTGACAGGCATTCGTTTCGCCGACAAAAGCGGCGTTCAGTTCGTTCCGGCCGGGGCGGTGATCGACTGCACCGGGGACGCGGATGTGACGGATTTCGCCGGATTCGAAACCTACAAAGGCGATAAAGTGACCGGGGAGATGACGTCCGTCAATCTGGTGGCGCATATTGAGAACATAGATCCGGCGCCGCTTGAACGCTATCTGAATGAAGGCGGAGACCCCTGGTTCCGGCCAATATGCGCTCGTGCAGCCGAAGAGCATCCGGATCTGGATCTGCCGGGAGCCATGATCATTTTCCCGATGATGCAGGAGGGAGTGTTCATGGTGAATGGCGGTACCGGATTCGATGGTTACGACGGTACCAGCGGGGAGGATATGACAAAGGTTACGATCCGCGGCCGCCGTAGGGCAAAGCTGCTGACGGAAGTGCTGTTTAAGGGCTATATGCCCGGAGCCGGGAACTGCCGGCTGCGTCTTACGGCCTGCTATCCGGGAGTGAGAGAAACGCGAAGGATCGTTTCCGAGCGGGCGCTGACGGAGCAGGATCTTCTGGAAGGAACGGATTTTGCGGATACCATCGCTCTGGGCGGCCGGCATTTTGATCTGAGCCGAGGGCAGGGACAGGAGTTCGCGGATGCAGGATTATCCGTAAAAAGAGGGATCACGCCCATCCCGTACAGCGCGATGCTGCCAAAGGGAGCCGATAACCTGATCGTGGCCGGAAGGTGTATCGAGGCGGAAGGGCAGGCGCTTGGTCCGGCGCGGATTATGTCTACCTGCTTTGCGATCGGAGAGGCGGCCGGCGTGGCCGCGGCTGTGAAGCTGCGGACGGGAAGGCCGTTTAGGGAAGTGGACGTGCAGACTCTGAGGACGATTCTCCGGGAGAACGGCGCAGAGGTGGATGCTTAGGTAAGGTAATTTTTTGAAAGGGGGCGGAAGATGAGAAAACAGAAAAGAGGAAAACGGACCGCACAGGAGAAAGCGAATGCGAGAAAAAATATCACAAAAGCAATCTGGAGGCACCGGGAACTGTATCTGTTCATGTTGCCGGCGATCATAGTTCTGCTGATTTTCTCTTATGGACCGATGTATGGTCTCGTTATGGCGTTTCAGGACGTGAAGATCGGAGTGCCGATTTTACAGAATAAATTTGTGGGGCTGCGTCATTTCAACCGCTTTTTCTCCAGCATGTGGTTTGGCGTTACGGTCAGGAACACCGTGCTGATCAGCCTGCTGATGCATATTGTATGCTGGCCCGTGCCGCTTTTCCTGGCGCTGCTGCTGCATAACTGTGTGAATACAAAGCTCAAAAAGACGGCGCAGAATTTCTCTTATCTGCCGCACCTTCTGTCCGTAGTTATAGTCGTCAACATTGTCCGGCTGTTATGCGACGGTCAGAGCGGTCTGATCAATATTCTGCTGCGGGAATTCGGAAAAGACAGTATCAGTTTCTTCGGGGATCCGAAATGGGTCTATCCGATGTTCGTACTGTCGGGGATATGGCAGAACGCCGGGTATGACGCGATCATCTATCTCGGAGCGCTGTCTGCGGTGAGCGAGGAGCTGGAGGATGCGGCCAGGATCGACGGAGCCGGAAAGCTTAAATGTATCTGGCATATTCAGATTCCTTGCATCCTGCCGACGATCGTGATCCTGCTGATCCTGAATATGGGACAGATGTTTGTGATCGGGGCGGATAAAATGCTTCTTTTGCAGACGGATCTGAACATCGCGCGTTCGGAGATCATCGACACATATGTCTATAAAACGGGTATCGGCGGCTCGCAGTACGGATTTGCTTCTGCGGTCGGTATTTTCCAGAATATAATCAATCTGGGGCTGGTCGTTCTGACGAACCGGATCGCGAAGCGGCTGACGGATGTGTCATTATTCTAAAGGGGGCGGAAGATGAAAAGAATAAGCGGAGAGCGTGCCGTGAATATGGTGATCGATGTTTTACTGGTGCTGGTTGCGATCGTAAGCATTTATCCGATCTGGTATGTTTTGATCGCGTCGGTAAGCTCGCCTATGGAAATAGCGGCCGGCCGGGTACTGTTCTGGCCGAAGGGCCTGAATCTTGCGGCCTACCGGAAGCTGTTCGAGATGCCCCAGATCTGGATGGGCTATAAGAACTCCATCCTGTACACATCGGGTGCCGTGCTGCTGGATCTGGCGGTAATGGTTCCCTGCGGATTTGCGATGGCGCAGAGGACGCTGCCGGGCAGAAAATTCCTGAATACGATGTTTGTCATTACCATGTACTTCAGCGGCGGGATGATACCGAAGTTTCTGATCGTGAATGCGATGGGGATGCTCAATTCTCCGTTGGCGTTCATTATTCCCGGCTGTGTGAACGTATATAACCTGATCCTGCTGCGGAATTATTTCGAGAGCAGTATACCGGAATCGCTGCTGGACGCCGCGAGGGTAGACGGGGCAAGCTTTACGCGGTTTTTCGCGATGATCGCGCTGCCGCTGGCGACTCCGATCATTGCGATCATTGCACTGTTTTCCATTACAACGCACTGGAACGCATATCTGGGCGCGCAGCTGTATCTGTACGATCCCAAGCTGTTCACTCTGCAGCAGGTCATCAATAATATCCTGTCGAGGACCAGCAGTATGCTGAGGGAGGATATCAGTATCGAGGAGCTTACCAGAATTACTCTGGAGACAAACTTACAGAAATATGCGGTCGTGATAGTGGCCTGTATCCCGCTGGTGATCGCGTATCCCTTCGTTCAGCGGTATTTTGTAAAAGGCGTTATGGTAGGTGCCGTAAAAGGTTAGGAAAGGCCGAAAGGCTTTAGAAACTGAAAATATTAAAAAGAAAAGGAGAGACCAAAATGAAAAAGAGAAGCTGCAGAAGGTTATTTGCTTTGTTGCTGGTAGTTGCGCTGATGCTCGCCGCATGCGGGAAGAGCGGTTCGTCGGATACCGCGCCGGCGGAGACGACGCAGGCCGCTAAGGAAGAAACGACCCAGGCCGCCAAGGAAGAGACGACCCAGGCTCCCGCAGCTGAGGAGACGGAAGCTCCGGCGGAAGAAGCGTCGGGTGGAGTTACTTTCCCTCTGGCAGAGCCGGTGACCTTTACCATAATGGTATTGAATGACGGCGATCCGAATGCGAACGCCGAGAAGATCCCGATCCTGAAGGAGCTGGAGGAGAAGACGAACGTGAAGATCAACTGGCTTGCGATTCCGTCCGCTACGGCGATGAATAACCTGAATTCCCTGTTCCTGGCCGGAGAGGAAGGGGACGCCATCATGGGTATGACGACTGTCATAGGCGAGAGCGGCACCAGTTCGATGGGGAGCAACGGACTTCTCATTCCGCTGGACGAATATATTGACAATCCGGAGCTCATGCCGAACCTTAACAGCCGCGTATTCGCGGAATCCCCGCAGACGAGGGCTGTCATCACCACTGCTGACGGACATGTATATGCCCTGCCCAAGTACGACGTCCAGAAAGGCAACTACCTGGAGACGCCGCTCTGGATCAATACGGACTGGCTGGAAGCGGTAGATGAGGAGATCCCCACGACGGTCGAGGATCTGCATCGAGTACTGACCAAGTTCCGCGATAACGATGTGAACGGAAACGGCAATCCCAATGATGAAATCCCACTGATGCTTTCCACGAGCGGATCGCTGAATTATCCGGAAGGAATGCTCTGCATGTGGGGACTTGCCACGAAGGATCTGCCCAATGATCGTTATATGGATGTAAATAACGGAAAGGTATATTACGTAGGAGCAAGCGAAGCTTATCATGACGCGATCCGGACTCTGTCATCCTGGTACAAGGAAGGACTGATCTGGTCCGAGATCTTTACGGGCAATTCGGAAACCTGGACGGCGACGACGCAGAATGAGAGCGCACCGCTGGTCGGAGCAGCGACCAATAAATATCTCCCGTCTTCCGTGACGTTCCGTGATCAGTATGAGGTGGTTCCTCCGATTTCGGCGGACGGCTATCAGGCGAAATGGTGGGAGCATCCGGGTTCCCTGGGAGCGAAGGGTATGTTCTCCATCACACGTTCCTGCGAGCATCCCGAGATTCTGGCGGCGTGGATCGATCAGTTCTATGACCTGGAGGTCGCCATGAGCGCGGAATACGGCGGAGAAGGCCTTGGCTGGGAATACAACGACGAGGGCAAGATGGTCGTATTGGAAGCGGACGCCAATAAGGAAGAGGATCAGGCAATCCTCGACTCGAAGATGCCGCATAATATAGCGGATAACTATCCGTATGCGTTTACGGCGGATGATTACAGTTCTCGCTTTATTCTGGATGCGGACAAAGAGTCGTATGACGAACACTATGATCTCTACAAGGATGCGATGGCGAAGGAATGCTGGCCGCGTCCGTATATCGCCGACGATATCTACACCCGGATCAACGAGCTGTATACGGATATTGACAGCACGACCGATATGTACCGCGCGAACTGGCTTACAGGCGTATCCGATATCGATGCGGAGTGGGACGGCTATCTGGAGACCCTGAACAAGATGGGGCTGGAGGAATTCGTCGATCTGCATCAGCAGGCATATGACGTCTATCTGACAGGCCTGAACAAGTAAGAAACGCAGAAGTGAATACGGGCAGAGCGTCGCCGGCGCTCTGTCCGAATGGAAATACAAACAAGACGTCACTGGCGCCTTGCTTGTATGGAAACAGGGGGTGAGCCGCCGTGGTTACGGAAACGGCGGCTCCCTTTATAGGAAATGACGGGGCGGGCGGACAGAAATCTGCAGCGGGAAACGAAAGGAATCGAAAAATGAGAACGAAAATATCAACATCAACTTCCTATCTGTTTGAACATTTTGATGAAAAAGAAGCGATCCGTATGCTGGCGGACGCGGGATATGACTGCCTGGATTTCTCTTTTAGCTCTACGCACAGTACGCTTGAGCGGGAATCCGGGAGACATGATTTTGACTTTTACAAATTGGCGGAGGAGCTGCGCGCATATACGGACCGGCTTGGAATTTCTTTTAATCAGGCGCATGCGCCGGAGCCTACTACTCCCGACGACCGGGAGGTCTTCGACGCGGTCGCAAAGTCGATTGAGATTGCTTCCATTCTTGGGGTAAAGCAGATCGTGGTGCACCCGCTGCATTTTATGACATACAAAGGAAATGAAGAGAAACTGAAGAGGATCAATTACGAGTTTTACAGCGCGCTGCTTCCGCATGCCGAGAAAAACCGCGTCAGGATCGCGATCGAGAACATGTGGCGTGTCGACCCGAAAAGAAAGTATATCATACATGATACCTGCGCGTCGCCGCGGGAATTCTGCGAGTATGTGGATATGATGGATTCGGAATGGGTTATCGCATGCCTGGATATCGGCCACTGCGAGCTGGTCGGAGAGAATATACCGGAGATGATCCGGGCCCTTGGACCTGGGAGGCTCCATGCGCTGCATGTACACGATGTGGATTTCCTGCACGATAATCATACTCTGCCGGGAATCTGCCGCGTGGATTATGATGAGGTCGTGAGGACGCTGGCGGAGATCGGTTATGACGGAGAATTCACGCTGGAAGCGAACTGCTTTTTAGAGGGCTTCGAATTGGAATTCATGGGGGAAGCGACTCGCTTTATGGCGGCGAGGGCAAGGTTCCTTGCGGATAAGCTGGATTCCTGCCGGAAGACGTGAACGGTGGATCCGGTAAAATCAGGCTGTTTTTGACACTGTAAAAGGGGTATGGAGGTATGAAAAGATGAAAGGAAGAAAGGTATTCCGAAGGATTACGGCTTTTGCGCTGAGTCTTTCTTTGCTTGTTTCCGTAAGCGTGCATATGTCCGTTGTGGATTCATACGCGGAATTAACTGAGGCTTCAGAACAAGATTTTTATAATAAGGACAACTGGGATCTGGACACCGCAGTAAAGCTGGATTGCAAAGAAGCAGATGAGAAAATCGAGCTTAAATTACCTGATTATACAAGCAACTTTAATGGATATGCCGTATATAAGAAGGACGATGCTCAAAATTGGTCTAATTACCGTTTCGATGTGACTGTTCGTTCCTATAAATATAAACCGAACGGCAGCAATGAATATAAATATACGAATGTGGGCCTTTCTGTTTACGGCGGATCCACGGCATATGCAATGGACCATAACAGTTATGGGGTCAGGGTCGAAGTTCCATCGAAAGATACATACAACATGTTTTTATATTCCATGAAGACAGTGGATGGCAATCGCGTGGCACAGCCGCTACCGTCGAAAGTCGTTAAAGCGGAAAATACAGGCTTTGGAAACGAATATGTTGAATATAAGCTGGGTATACAGGTCTACGAGGGTATAATAGACTGTTTCCTGAACGGCGAAAAGATTTTAACCTACGATGCAAGGAACAGTGAATATGCCCATACGGAAGGTACAGTCGGAATCTTCATGTATTGCAGCAGTAGAGATACGAAAGTGGAGCGGAAGATAGAAATTAGTGATCTGAGCGTGACGGAAGTCAGCGGCCGGTACGAGGAAGAAGATCCCAGGGATTCGGACTATGAGCAGATCGAGCAGATCCCGCGGGAATATAAGAATGATGGTGAAACGGTTGTAATTTACAAGGATGATTTCGCACAGAATACAAGTTTATGGAACTGGGAAGGCAATGATCAGGGAATGGGAGACTGGTCGATCCGGAAAGGATTGATGGTAAACAGACTGGATAGTCCCTCCGACAATTCGATTATACTCTTTGATCGTAATAAGTATATTTTCGGTTCCGTTGCGGCGGATGTGATGCTCACGAGCAGTCTTGAGAACAATATGTATGTGGGTCCGGTCGCGGCGTATGACGATAGGAGCTACTATCATTTGCGCATAAGCGATATGAAGGATGGGATCGATAAAATTCAGCTGTACCGGATGGACAGCGGAACGGCCAAGCTTCTTCAGGCGGAGGAATTAGATTTTTCCATAGAAAGGGAGAAGTGGTACCATTTAGAGCTGGCCATGTCCGATGGCGTGCTTAAAGGAATCCTGGATGGGACGACATACATAGAGCATGATACGTCGGACGACGGCACCATATTTACCGCCGGTTCAGCGGGTATCCGCAGCTCACAGGGAAGTGCGATCGTTGATAATTTTGTCCTGAGAGTCCCGAGAGGGGAGATTATGCTGAATCACATCGAGGAGGGCGCATGGAAGACGGTGCCTGTCGCGACGGACAGTGTTGCCGTGAGAGATGGTGCTATCACGTTTGAGAATGGGGGATTTGTATATTATTCGGAAGAAGAAGCCGAGTTTGAGAGTGTTGCGGCGAGCGTAACATTTGATGGAGGCGGCGAGAGCGGTGCTTCGGCCGGTCCGGTTATGGCATATAGGGATAGCGGGCTTCCCTTTTATCAGCTTAAGCTGGCGGATGTTGCTACCGCATCCAATGCGCTTCAGATCGTAAAGCATGAAAGCTCAGGCGCAGAAAAGGTGCTGGCGCAGACAAGGTTTGAAATGGATGGAAGCGGCCCCTATTGGATGGAACTTTATCAGTACGGGGGAACCCTTTATGGTTATGTTGATAATGTTTTATATCTTGCCGGCAAAACCGGGGAGGGGGCGCTTAACGGTTACGCGGGATTCATGGCGGAAGACGGTTCTGTCAGAGTGGATGAGTTCCGGATCTATAATGTCGCAAAGGAACTGGAACCGGATATTAAGTATAACGAAACGGTAGTGGACAATCCTGTCATATTTGAAGACAATTTTGAGGAATACGAAATATCCGGAAATCCTGACGGATGGCTGGAAAAGAATACGGAGAATAAATGGAAGGTGATATCTGCTGACGGTCAGGGCAAAGCGTATGGGGTCACCGACGTTTCTCCAGAGGAGGAGAGCGCAACCTGGCTTCATGTATTTGAAACAAATGTGGATCTGACTTCGAAGCTATATGTGGCTTCGGCCGGAACGTCTTCTTCGGCGCAGGCGGGGGTGATTGTCCGGTTAAGCGGCACGCAGGCCCATGTGATTGTCGGATATGATTTCAAGACAAAGAGATGGTTTGTGCGGGACCGAAAAGGCCTGGATTTTGATGAGAAGATAATATGGGCCGATTCGGAATCCGAATTTGCAAAGGATCAATGGCATACGGTTAATGTACGTACAGTCGGTCCAAGGCTGGTCGTAACAGCGGATGATGTTCCGGTGTTAGAGACAGATAAGATCGAACAGGTGACGACCGGACGTGTGGGAGTCTATACCAGGGCGGCGGTTTGTTATGTGGATGACGTAAGACTGCAGCTTTTGAGCGGACAGGGCAGAGTGGAGAAGGCCGTTATGCAGAACTATATAATCACGCCGGATTCCTACTCAGAAGGAGGTTTCCTGTTCGAGTATGACGATCAAATTACATTGTTTAACGGCTTAGGAGGAAAGCTTTACATTTCCAGAGATCAGGGAGATACCTTTGTACCGGCCACACCGGAGGAGAATGAAAAGTATGCTTTCTTTATCCAAAACGCCAGGTCCCAGTATGTAAGGCTTCATGACGGCGATGTGCTGAAGGTGGATAATTACACCGGAGGAAAAGCATATCTCTTTGACTGGGAGACTAAGACCTCTCAGCAGGTGGGCCAGATGTGGGCTGTTGATAAAATAGAAAATAAATGGGAATTTTATGGCGGTATGGGAGCGATGATCAAAGAGGTGAATCTGGGCGACATCGATGGCGACGGCGCAGATAACTATCGTGTCTTTTACTGCGCAGACGTCAGAGCTACAGGGAATCCCGAGGGTACGGGCTCCGTTACGGAACACTGGGAGGAAGTTTATTATACGGATGATTCGGGCTATACATGGAACAGGAGTGAACTTCCGGACACACGCTGGATATCCGGGCTTGCGAATATCTGCGAATCCCGTGTTATGTCTTTTGACGGAACATTGGTGATGTTTTGTACCTGGAATGATTCCGTTACCGCGCGCTATTTCGTATCGCATGATTACGGAGTGACCTGGGAGGGCGAATATGCGCTGCCGCAGCTGCGCTGCACCAAGAGTTCCTTCGATTATATGTACGATCCGGACAGCGGGTATACGTATATGACATTTATATATACGGATTCGGTAGATTACAATTCACTGCTGCGCAACAGGCTGGTACTGCTCCGGTCCCGGAATGGGGAAGACTGGGAGTTTGTTATGGATGTCTGGCGCTGGGAGGATGTTCCCGGCGATGGGAAAGAAAATATTTATCAGACGGTAGACCCAACCATCACGATTACAAAGGATTATGTATTCGTGACGGCGGGCTGGTCGGAAAAGATTGATAAGAGCCAGGGCCACAATGCGCAGCGGCAGACGATTGTGAAGATTAGAAAGAGCGACATAACATCGTATGAGGAATGGCCGGATGATTACACGCTGGATAAAGATGTAGTGCACATTCAGGTGACTCCGCCGGATAAGAAAGTGTATAAGATCGGAGAAGAACTGGATCTGAGCGGCGGAACCGTTACCGCGTATTATTACGATGGAACGAGCAAGACGGTTCCTCTTACAGAGAAAGGCGTAAGCATAAGTGAACCGGATGCATCGGTCAATTATACAAGCAGGTTTGGCGCACCGGATATGAATGTGCCGGGCGAGAAATATCTTCGGGTAACATATGCTTCTTTTGCCGCCCCTCTCCGTATTAAAGTTGTGGACGGGGATGAAGAAACGGATGAAGAAACAGATGAAGAAGCGGGTGAAGAAGCGGATACGAGGATTGAAGATACGGAGCTTACATTTGCGTTTACTGCAGAAGAAAAAGCGAATGAGCTGGCAGAAGAATATGGCGTCACGGATACGGAGCTGCAGAGGAAGATAAAGGAACAGATCGTAAAAGTGATGAATGGAATGCAAAAGGACTGTAGCCTGGACTTTAGTGCCTCGGATGTGAGCGCGGCTCTCAGAAAAACGCTTGAATCCCGGGTGGATGAAGACGAAGACCTGTTCATTCTGCCGGTGGTAGACTTTAAGAGCATGGATAGCGTACTGGAAGGCGAGACGGTGATCGTTCGGAGCCTGGAAGCGGATCTTTCCTTGATCGTCAGGACGGACGAGAGGGAAATGGGAGCTTTGACGGAACTGATCAAGAACCGATATTTCGGCATGAGTGTCTCCGTTCCGGACGCCGAAGCCCGCGGCGGAAACGATTATGTAGAGTGGAGCCATTATGACAGTGAGAAAGGCGTATGGGGCACAGATGTTATCGAGGATCCCGTGACGCGGATTAATGGCAGCGTTGCAACCGTCCGGTCGAAATCCTTCAGCCCGTTCCGATTGAAATTTGTATCGGATGATAACGAGAAAAAGACGCCGGTCTATGTGGCGACAGGCAGCAGCATTGCGGTAAAGGAGAGCGGCCGCTGGATAAAAGATACGAATGGATGGTGGTATCGATATCCGAACGGCACCCGGCCGGTGAATGGATGGGCGCAGCTTGAATGGGACGGCAGAACAGACTGGTACTACTTCGATGAGAAGGGATACATGAAGACCGGCTGGATCACGGATGGAGGACTGAAATATTATCTGCATCCGCTATCTGACGGCAGACAGGGCTATATGTATACCGGATGGAATATGATCGATGGTATATGGTATTATTTCAGCGGTATATCAGATGGGACGAAAGGCCATCTCCTGACGGACACTGTAACTCCGGACGGCTATTCTGTGGATGGAGCGGGACAGTGGATCCAGTAGAAATGTACAGGGCCGCTTAAAATAAGACAGAGCAGAAATGACGTAAGATACAGAGAGAGACAGTAAGGAGGATCCCCGCTATGTTCCAGATTAAAAAGCTTCGTGCGGATCATGTCATAGACTTTGCCGCTGAGGAATTAAAAAAATACCTGCGTATGATGATGCCGGAATGCGGCGACATTCCGATTCTCTATGAACCTGGTGCGTCCGAGGGTTTTCGTCTGGGACTGGCGGAGGATTTCCGCCTTTCCTTCCCGGACGTCCGGGATCCGTTCCTGGACGATGTGGTACACATTGATACGGATGTCCGCGGGGGTATCCTGGCCGGCGGCAATCCCAGAAGCGTGCTTTTCGCTGTGTACCGTTATCTGAAGGAGAACGGGTGCCGCTTCCTTTATCCCGGCGTGGATGGGGAATATATCCCGGTGAAAGAGATTGTTCCCGTGAAGTATCACCATCTTCCCAGCAGCCGTTTCCGCGGACAGTGCAACGAAGGTTCGGAGAGCCAGCAATGTATGTTGGATACCATTGATTTTTATGCCAAGCTGGAGATGAACATCTACATGCTGGAGTTCGACACGCCGTTTTATTATTATGATCTGTATTACCGTCATGTTTACAATGAGGACAACCGTCCGCCGGAGCCGGTTGGCTGGCAGACCGTGAAGCAATGGAAGCGTCAGTGTGAGACGGAGATAGCCAGGAGAGGGCTGCAGTTCCATGATATGGGACACGGGTGGACGGCGGAACCGTTCGGTCTGGACTCTTCCGACCAGTGGCGTCCTCACGATGCGGAGATAACGGAGGAGATCAAACCGCACCTTGCGATGATCGACGGAGAGCGCAAACTGTATAAAGGCGTCGCCCTGAATACGAATCTGTGCATGTCCAATCCCGCTACCAGGGCGATCATGGCGGGAGCGGTCGCGGACTATGCCGCCAATCATCCGAATGCCGCGTACATTCATGTATGGCTGGCTGACGGTTCGCGGAATCACTGCGAGTGTGAGGAATGCCGGAAACTCCGTCCGTCCGATTACTATGTGATGATCATGAATCAGCTGGATGAGGAGCTTACAAGGCGGAAACTGAATACCCGCATCGTATTTATCGTTTATCTGGACACGCTGTATGCGCCTGTTCGGGAGCGGATCAAAAATCCGGAACGGTTCGCGATGCTTTATGCGCCGATCCAGCGTTCCTATACGAGCAGTGTCCGAAAGGAGCGGATCGCGCCTGCGCCCGAATATGTGCGCAATGCGTGGCCGACGCCTGTTTCCCCGGAGGAAAACGCGGCTTTTCTGCTGGACTGGCAGAAGGAGTGGCATGGCAGCAGTTTTTGCTACGAGTACCATTTCTTTACACATCTGTTCCGCGATCCGGGCATGATGGATATCAGCAGGCGCATTTATGAGGACATTCTGTCTATCAGGGAGCTGGGCCTGGAGGGCATGGTGGAAGACGGTACGCAGAGAGGCTTCTTCCCCAACGGCTTTGCCATGTACATTTACGCGGAGGCCCTGCTGGACTGCGGCTGTGATTATGAAGCGGTCAAAAAGGACTATTTCAGCCATATATACGGGGAACACTGGGAAGAAGCGGCGCAGTGTTTAAACGAGATCAGCCGTCTTTTCGATGTTGCTTATATGGAAGGAGAGAGATCTGCGGAGCAGAGCCGGGGAAAGTATTATAACCCGGCCCATGCGGAGAAGCTGAGGAAGATCAGGGACGTCGCCGCGCGGGAGAGAAAGTTCGCTCTTTCGAACGCTGCGCGTCCGGTCCGTGTGCAGACGGTTTCCATGCGCCTTTTGCTGCGGCATGCCGAGTACTGTGAACTGGCCGCGGATATGATGGCGGAGAAGGCGCTGGGAAATGATGAAGAGGCCGCGAGGCGATGGAAGGCGATGTGCAGCCGGTTCGGCCGTTATGAGATCGAACTTGAACGGTATTTCGACCATTATCTGGCGATGCATACGCTGCACAAATGCCTGCAGGCATAAGATGGATAACCGATAGAGAAGCTCTGGGAGAAGGAGACGGCAGATGGGAACAAGAAATTCACATGCTTATGACATATCGCTTTTTGAAAAGCTTGTGCCGAAATACAGGTATGACGGCAGAGAGGACGTAAGAATCTGGCAGAAGAGGGCGTACGCGAGGCTTTGGGACCGGCTTGGCATGGATCGGATGCAGAGGACGCAGGACGATGCCTTTGCCGTGACGGCCCGCGAGGAGACGCAGTACGGACTGGAAATCGATTTTACCTATGAGAGCGAACCGGGATATGAGGTGCCGGGCTTTGTGATCCTGCCGAGAAATGTGAAGAATCCGCCCGTTGCGATATGTATACAGGGACATTCCACCGGTATGCACATATCCCGCGGAAGAAGGCTTTTTCCGGATGACGAGAGATGCTTTAAAGACCCTGACCGTATGAACGCGGTCATTGCCGCGGGCGAGGGGTATGCGGCGTTTGCGATCGAGCAGAGGTATATGGGTGTCTGCGGTCATAATGAGGAACGCAAGGTTCCCGGATGCGTAGTGGGACAGGCGCTGCCGCCGCTCCTGCTCGGCCGGACGGCGATCGGCGAACGGGTATGGGACGTGATGCGGCTGATTGATGTGATCGAAACGCATTTTACAGACGTGGATCCGAAAGGCATCGTATGTCTTGGTAATTCGGGCGGAGGAACCACTACGTTCTATTCCGCCTGCATAGACGAGCGGATCGCCTATGCGATGCCATGCTGCAGCGCATGTAATTACTATGAATCGATCGTTTTAAACTGGCACTGCGCGTGCAACTATATTCCGGGCATCGCGACAGACTTTGATATGGGCGATCTTGCGGGACTCATTGCTCCGCGGGGACTTGTCGTGATCAACGGATCGGAGGACGGGATCTTTCCGCCGGACGGCGTGGACCGGATGTTTGCGAAGGCGCAGGAAATGTACGGGTATTTCGGCGCGGACGGGAAATGCGAACATTTTATGGGAACAGGCGGCCACAGGTTTTACGCGCAGGGCGCGTGGGACGCGCTTAAGCGGATCAAAGCCCGCGAAAAAGAAAAGGTATGAATGCAGACGCAGGAGGAACCGGTATGGAAATAATTAAAAAATCGTATTACGCGAGAAGGATATCGCCTCTCGACGGAGAATATTTCTTTGGTTATTATGATCTGCAGCCCTTTAACGGGAAGCTCCATCTGACGCATAAAGCGGATTTCGCGGACAGGCTCCAGCAGCGCTTCGACACGGCGCAGATCGGACTTCTGGATCTGGAGACGGAAAAGTTCGAAGAGCTGGATGTGACGGGAGCATGGAATTTCCAGCAGGGCGCGATGCTGCAGTGGAATCCGGCCGCGCCGGAGGAGGAGATCGTCTACAACAGCCTGGCGGACGGAGATTATTGCGGAGTCATATTGAATATCCAAAGTGGGAGAAAGCGCCTTCTGGACAGGCCCGTAGCCAGCGTTTCGCGGGACGGGAGATATGCGCTCAGCATTAATTTCGCAAGGCTTTACGATTTCAGACCCGGCTATGGCTACGCCAGGTACGGGGATCCGTTCTATCATCATAATCACAGCAGCCGCGACGGAGTCTTTCTGACGGATATGCTGACCGGAAAGAGCCGGCTGATCCTGTCCATGCAGGAGATATGGGAGTTTTCCCATGCGTTTTTCGGGGACAAGGATCAGAAAATGGTGATCAACCATATTACCTTCAATACGGACGGAAGCCGTTTCCTGATGCTTGTACGCAATTTCCCGGAAAAAGGAAAGACGCATGATACGGCGGTCATCACGGCGGACCGGGACGGCGGCGGCCTGTTCTTATTGTCGGATTACGGCGTGCAGTCCCACTATTCCTGGTTCGACTCGGAAAAGGTGATCTTCTATTCCGGAGGAAAGGAGCTTGACTGCGCGAGGGGCTGGGCGAATACATATATCCTGAAGGATAAGACGTATGAAGGAGAGATAGTCGCGGACGGCTTTTTCCACAAGGATCATCATATGAGCTATTCGCCGGACAGACGGCTGATCCTGACGGATTGTTATCCGGATGCGCAGAGAATGCAGCCGATCCGCATTTTCAGTACCGGGTCGGATATCTGTGTGGAGCTGGGACGGTTTTATTCCATGCCCAGTTCCGTGACCGATCTTCGCTGTGATCTGCACCCGAGGTGGAACCGGGACGGCAGTATGCTGAGCTTTGACTCGACGCACGAAGGCAGGCGGGGAGTTTACGTGATCGATCTGGAGGAGATGTACAGAGAGTTCGGAGACAGTTTGCTTTCCTGACGGCACAGCGCCGGGCAGTGAGACGGGAGAATGAAAAAGATGATCTATACGTCCTTATCTTTAAACGGAGACTGGGAAATGTACTACCGTAAGGAGCGGTATACCGCTTCCGAGCCTCCGCTTCCGGACACGGACGAAGGCCCGGAGACGGCGGCAGCGTCGAATCCGGTGACCGGCGCGGTGCCGGGTTACTGGGAGGATATGACGGAGAAATTCCGGCCGCTTCCTTTCTTTGACCAGCTGAAAACGAATCCGGAATACGGGATCCAGCGGTACCCGATGGCCTGTAATCCGCCCGATATGGCGCTGCCGAATATCGAGGGCAACTTTTTCTATCGCAGGAGCTTTTGGCGGGAGGGAAAAGGCGGCGCGGCGGTCATTCATTTTGAGGGAGTGCAGAACGCGGTTTCCGTGTGGCTGAATCGCGTATTCCTGGGAAGGCACGAAGGATACAGCGCCCCGTTTGACATGGAGATTCCGGATGGTGTCTTAAGGAGCGGAGAAAACCGGATCATCCTGTCGGTGTCGAACCACCGGCTTGCGGGATACGCCGGAAAGCCGGTTTCGGGCCTGACTTCCCGGGCGGCCAACGAATGTACGGGCGGCATAACCGGCGATGTAGAGCTTCGCGAGTATGTCTGTCCGCTGCGCGACCTGGCGGTGCTGGTATCGGAGGACGGTTCGGAGGCCGAGGTACGGGTAGAGTTAACAGAGCCCGTGCCCTGCGAGTGGTCTGTCGCCGATGGGGAGAAGGTCCTGAAGAAGGGAAAATGCTGCGGATCCTTCCGCTTTGATACCGCCGGGCTTTCGTACTGGTCCCCGGAATCTCCGAGGCTTTATAAGCTTACGGTCGCCTGCGCGGGCGGCGCGGCCGAGCGGATCTTCGGCATCCGGCGGCTGACCGCCGACGGTACCGGCCTGCGCCTTAACCATGTCCCCTACTACCTGCGGGGGATCTGCGAACACTGCTATTATCCGGAGACGGTGCATCCGAATCACGATCCCGGATATTACCGCCGGGTCGTGCGGACGGTAAAACGGCTGGGCTTCAATTTTATACGGTTCCACACGCATATCCCCGCGGAGGAATATATGGCGGTCTGCGATGAAGAAGGGATGCTGCTGCATGTGGAATGTCCGAATAACACGACGGTCGGAGAGTGGAAGGAGATCGTGGCGTTCTGCCGGCGCCATACGTCTGTGGTCATCTATTGCTGCGGCAATGAGCTTCTGATCGATGAACCGAGGATCCGTTACCTTAGCCGGTGCGCGGATGTGGTGCATCAGGAGACGGACGCGCTCTTTTCACCGATGAGCGCTCTGCGTGGGGTAGAGTACTACTGGAATGAGCCGGAGCAGGAGAAGGAGCTGTGCGAGAAGCCGTTCCGCCATCATCCGCGCCGCATCGAGGCTCTGGGAAGGTTCAGCGACCTGTATTCCAGCTATGCCAACGGGCAGCACAGCTATTTTTCGCTGGAAGGGGATCCCGCAGTTGTGGACGCCTGGAGCAGCGTATACGGCAGGCCCCGCGTCAGTCATGAGATCTGCATTGACGGGACCTATACGGATCTGAGCCTGAAGGACCGGTACAGGAACCTGCGCATCGGCAGAACAGAACTGTTTTCTTCGATCGAAAGCCATCTCCGAGAAACGGGAATGCTAAAAAAGGCGCCGCTGTATTTTCGGAATTCCTGCGAATGGCAGCGCAGAGTGCGGAAGTTCTGCTTTGAGACGGTGCGGCGCAGCCGTTATATAGCCGGATATGATTTCCTGGGGCCGATCGATACCCACTGGCATACGTTCGGGTATGATGTGGGCATGATGAATGAGTTCTACGAGCTCAAACCGGGAGAGACCGTGAGAAATGTGCGGATGTACAACAGCGATGTGGTGCTGCTTACGGACCTGGGGCGGAAAACGAATTTTGCTTCCGGCGAAAGGATTTCCTTCGGGCTTTATGTCTCCAATTACGGAAGAGAGCCGTTAAACGGCGCGCTTCTGACGGTTCGGCTCAGTCTGGACGGGGAGACCGTCGAATGCAGAAGAACGGAGACAGCAAAAGCGCCCTGCGGCAGCGTGTCGCGGCTGTATGATTTCACCTGCGTACTTCCGGAGGTAAAGCATCCGGGAGCGATGAAGCTGCATGCTTTGCTGGAGGGGGCAGAGGTGTCTGCGGAAAATGAATGGGAATTGTATCTGTTTCCGGCGTGCGGCGGTGCCAAAAAGACCCGCGGTCCCGTGATCCTGCACGAAATGACGGGGGAGGAGCTGGAACGTCTTATGACGGAAGGAAAAGACGTAGTTTTGCTGGGAACGAAGCCCTTTGCGGATCTGCCGGTCACCTTCCGGATCGGACTTGCGGGAAGAACCTCGGGAAATCTGGCGACGGTGATCCATGACCATCCGCTTATGAAGGAGATGCCGCACGAGGGCTTCTGCGGATGGCAGTTCGGCGGGCTTATGGAGGGCGGAAGGGCGGTCTGCTTTGCGTCGGACCGGATCCCGTTCCATCCTGTAATCGAAGTGGTTTCCACACACAAGTACGTGATCCGGCAGGCGATCCTGTTTGAGTTCCGGGCGATAAACGGAAGACTTCTGGTCTGCGGCTTTCATTTCAGCGAGGAGGATCCGGCGGCCCGCTGGTTCCTCGGACATCTGCTTGCCTATGTGCAGAGCGATCGGTTCCGGCCCGAAGATACCCTGGATCCGGCCGGTCTCCGGCTGCTGCTGGACGGTAAGGTGCAGGAGGCCGCGGCCAACACGAATTTTGCGGCGAACGGAAACGACAGGACGGCGTAGAGCCGCCGTTTGAGCCGAAGGAGAGAGAGTATGATCGTTGATCAGTTAAAAAATATCGATTTCTATAAAACGCTTGGCATCGGGGATCGCTACGCGAAGGCGATCGAGTGGCTTAAAAGCAGCGATCTGGCCGGTATGGAAGACGGCCGGTATGAGATCGACGGCGAGACGGTTTATGCCAGCGTCATGTCATACGCCACGATCCCGTGGGAGGAGACGGTCTACGAGGCCCATGAGAGATATACGGACATACAGTATATGATCAGCGGGACGGAGATCATGAGCTACGCCCCGGTTCATGAGCTGGTTTCGTCCTGTCCTTATGATCCGGAGAAGGATGTGATCCTGTTCGACGATCCCAATCCCGGGATCCGGGTGTCCTGCCGCTGCGGTGATTTCGTGATTTTCTTCCCCTGGGACGGCCATAAGCCGAGGACGGTGAACGGGAAACCGTCCGGCGTCAGGAAGGTCGTAGTTAAGATTCTGGAAAAATGACTTATTTAAAATGATATTTTTTTAACAAACCTATTGACAAACCTTTTTATTCGTGCTATAGTACTTACAACGTAAGAGGGAGTAGCACACCGGAGACGGTGAGCAGACGACGTCAGGACGATAGAAACTATCCGCATCTGCTTGTGAGATCGCAAGACTTTTACTGAAGCCTTTAGGGCGGCAGTAAAAGTCTTTTTTTATAGCGGAATCTGTGGTATGATGAGGATGGAAGGACGATGGGGAACTCTTACGGATACGCGCTCTGCGCTTTATTCCGGCTGGCGCTGTACGGTCGCTGACGGCGTACGGCGGCCTCCGAAAGCGCTGCCGCGAACCATGGCGCGGGAATGAGACGCGGAGGAACGGAACCCGTAAACAAGCGCGCGGAGCCGCAGGGCGTTCGCGCAAAACGGAAAAGAAAGGTGAAAAGGTATGGAGACTTACGATCCGGATTTTATGGAAAAGCAGAAGAAACTTTTAAAAACGGCGAAGCGCCTGGCAGGGATCTTCCTTGCGGTCGTGGTGTTCGCGGTGCTCAGCACCGGCTCCTTCTACAATATCGGTGAGCAGGAGCAGGCGGTTCTGACCACGTTCGGCGTGGCCAAGAGCGTCACGGAGCCGGGACTTCATTTCAAGATACCGCTGATCCAGCGGGTGCAGAAGGTGAATACGACGATCCAGGGCTTTGCGATCGGCTACGATCCGAGCAATAATGAAAGCCAGGAAGACGATTCCCTGATGATCACCAGCGATTACAATTTTGTCAATGTGGATTTCTTCGTAGAATACAAGGTGTCTGATCCGGTGAAGGCGGTCTACGCGTCCCAGGATCCGCTGCTGATCCTGCAGAACATCAGCCGAAGCTGCATCCGCGGCGTCATCGGCAGCTATGAAGTGGACTCGGTGCTGACCACCGGGAAGAATGAGATCCAGACCAAGGTGCGGGAGCAGATCGCGCAGAAGCTGGAGCAGCACGATATCGGCCTGCAGGTGATCAACGTGACGAT
>CANQBX010000029.1 GCA_947589095.1 uncultured Lachnospiraceae bacterium | reverse complement strand
CCGCCACAGGGGATTATGGAGCCTCCTCCGCCACAGGGAATTGTGGAGCCTCCTCCGCCACAGGGTATAAAGGAGCCTCCTCCGCCAGTAATCCTACTGGTGTTGCCGTTGCATGGGGGCATGAGGCAAGGGCTAAGGGATGCGTAGGTGCTCATCTTATTTTGTCGGATTGGAGATATGTGGGAGATAAATACTGTGATGGAGAATATAAGGATCCGTATGAGGTAGAGAGTTGGGAGTTGGCTGGTGCTAGGATGGTAGTAGTAGATGGTGAGAAAATTAAAGCAGATACTTATTACAGGTGCATTGATGGGGAGATTGTGGAAGTAGATGAGGATGGGGATCCGGTAGAGGAATAAATGTAATGGAGAATGGTGGAGTATTGATATATCAGTGCTCCACTTTTCTTATATTCTCTCTAAATATTTTGGGTAAGAGTGATTAGGTTATTTAGTAATAAATTGGAGGTGCTGAGATGGCAAATATCAATTTAGGAGAGCTTGTATTGGATTATCTGAAAGATAATCATTTTAGCGAGGAAACGGCTGTTAAGAATAGGGATCTTGCTGAGATGTTTAATCTTAGAGGCAGAGAGCTTAGAGATCTTGTTACTACCCTTAGGCAGAGGGGTAATCCGGTATGTAGCTCCTCTTATGGGTACTGGTATTCTACAGATCCGGCAGACGTTGAGAAAACTCTGAGGAGGCTGGAGGGGCAAGTAAAGAGTATGAATGTATCTATTGAGGGGCTAAGGAGAGCAATAGCAGGAGGTACTACATGAGATCTACAAGAATAAGGAAAAGAGAGGCGGAAAAAAGGAAAAAAGTAATGATCTTAATGCTGATACTCTTTGTGGCGGTGTTTTCTGGGGTATTGCTGATAAAGAGCTCTGTAGCCAGTGAGCCTACTGGTGAGGAGGTAGAAAGTATCTTAGAGCCGGTATCTGTAAGCAGTACAGAGAGTGAGTATTGGAGAGTTACTGAGGCTCTCCAGATGCAGGAGTATAGGGATCCTAATAATTACATATATCCCTTTAATACCATGAGTGCAGATTGGGGATCTGAGGTGGAGGAAAGCGGTTTTAAGTATTTTCGGATACCGGATGAGTATGTGAGAGCTGGTGGGTGTTTTCCAGAGGTGGTACAGGTTTATCTCTGGTGCCTGTGTCGGGAAAAGGGCATAGATTACTATACCATAGTAGCTCTTATAGAGATTGAGAGCGATTATAAGTATAATGCCTCTGGAGATGATGGAAACAGCATAGGCTATATGCAGATCCAAAAGAAATGGCATAAGGAGAGGATGCTGGAGGAGGGTGTAACAGATTTAAGTGATCCTTATGGAAATATCAGAGTAGGATTGAGCTTTATAGGGGAGCTGTATGAGAAATATGGGAGCTTAGATAAGGCTTTGATGGCTTATAACATGGGAGAGAGCAGAGCTAGAAAGCTCTGGAGAGAGGGAATTTACTCTACTCAATATACCATAGCCATACAGGACAGAGCGCAGGAGATAAAGCAGGAAATACAGGAATAAGCAGGAGATAAAGGATTATGGGGAGAGATCTCTTATAATCCTTATTCTTGTTATTGGAGGCTGTTGGTATGTATGAGGTTGGAGATCTGGTTAGGTGGAGATGCCCTTTAGATGCTGATTACAGCTATGGCACTATTTTATCCATAAATAAGAATATAGCCAGAGTAGAGGGCTCTGGATACTATACAGGGGTTATTACAGAGGTGCATTTAAGGTATATGGAAAAGCTACAGAGGGGAGGCGGAGGCTTTGGGCTCAGTAAGGGAAACCGTAAACGATCAATTACTTAGGCTGAGTTATAAGGATTCCAGAAATATAAGGAGCTTTTTGAAAAGCTGGGGATGGCTGGAGAGCCTTAGCCTTAAGGGGGATACTGTAGCTATTTGTATTTTAGCGGATCTAAAAACGGTAACAGGGATAGATATAGAGAAATATGATCGGCTAAATAGGGAGGAGTTTAATCTGGGTTATAAACAGGGTAAGCTCTCCTTTTATCAGTATATGAGTATTGCTTATGTGTTGGTGTTGGGCTATTCACAAGAGGAGATAGCTTATGTGATGGGAGTGGATCAGTCTGTTATCAGTCAGAATATAAAGAGGGGAATAGAGAGGATCCAGAGAGGGTTAGGAGCATGGGAGGAGCCGGATGAGTAAATTTAGGAGAGAGGAGGATGAGGCTGATAGGTGGCTTAGAGAGCATGATCCATACTATACAGATCCTAATAAAAATAAAAGGAGAAAGGTATCTCATCCTTACGAGACTCCAGAGCAGGAAAAGAGGAGGAGCAGTATGGAAATTCCTATCAGCTCTCTAAATTCTAAGCAGAGAGTACAGTTAAAAGAGGCTGGTGCAGGAGCCTATAACGAAAAGGGAGAGTTTAACTTGTAATTGAGTACATAAAATTTACAGGTTTGTACCCTATCTTATGAAAGCGAATTACATACTTTTTCATAAAAGAATGAAATGGAGGTAAATGGTATGGGAAACAGTGAGTTAAAGGTGCAGTATATTGATCCTCTGGAGCTTAAGCCCTATGAGAATAATCCTAGAGTGAATGATTATGCTGTAAAGAAAGTAATGGAGAGTATTAAGGAGTTTGGCTTTAATAATCCTGTTTTGGTAGATGAGGATCTGGTTGTTATCGCTGGGCATACACGCAGAGAGGCAAGTATCTTAGCTGGGCTGGATAAGGTACCATACATAGTAGCCTCTCATCTTACTCCAGAACAGGTAAGAGCTTACCGGATCGCAGATAATAAGCTGGCAGAGCTCTCTACTTGGGATGAGGATCTGTTAAAGGCGGAGTTATGGGAATTGCAAGCGGTAGATTTTCCTTTAGAGGTAATGGGCTTTACTGAGATGGATCTTACTAAGCTCTTTGAGGAAAAAGAGGAGAAAAAGGAGAAACCGGCGAAAGAGGAGAAAACTACTCTACCTATGCTGAGATTTGGGAGTAACAGTGTAAGGATTACAGAGGATGAGCTGGTAATCCTCAGCAATCGGTATAATGAGTATGTAGAGCTGGTGCCGGATGAGGGTTTTATTACATGGCTGTTAAAGAGAGGTTTATAGGGAGGGTTAGGTTGTGGTTATAAAAGATTTTATTTTGGTGATACAGGTAATCTTTTTGCTTTTGATGGTACTTTTTTGTGGAATGTCGTTAGATATTACAGATAGTACAAGGATAGTATCAAAAAAGTTATATAAGGTTTTTTTGGTACTTGTGTGGGTATGTATATTTTTGAGAGATTGTATTTCATGATAATGTAGGAGGGCTATGAAAAATGAGTGATGGGGCGGTGAGGGATAAAACTCTCATAGAGGAAATAGAAAGTCTGGAAATATCCTCTGTAGTAAAGGATAGACTGGTAAAGAAATATTGGGATCAAGTAGAGGTAAACCGGCGAGATATAGAGGGATTTAGGGAACAAGGGAGAAAAGTGGAGGAGAAGTTAAGTAAAGAAATATCTGATAGAAATATGTTAATAGCTATACTAATGACACATATAAGAGATAGAGAGCTACTGTAAAAAGCGGTAGCTCTTTTTTAATGAATTTTTACAGGAAAATCTATGAAATCATTACAGGGAAAAAGGAAAGAGTAAAAATAGCCTTTTGTAATGAGAGGAAAATAGAATTTAAGCAAAACTTAAGAAATTTCCTCAAAATACAAAAGAGGCAGAAAGGAGGGCGGCAGAATGGCGGATAAGCTCAGTAAGGAGAACGATCTCCAGAAAAAGGCTTTTGAAATCTACTATATGTTAGGAGAAAAGAGATCTCTTAAGGCTGTGGCGGCGGAGATTGGACGTACAGAGAGAACGGTGGCTGGATGGAGCCGGAGTTTTAGCTGGGTAGCTAGGGTAGCTCAGAGGAATATAGAGGATGCCAAAAACCGGAGAGAGGAGCAGATAAATACTCAGCTTACAGATGTAAGGACAAAGTACCGGATTATCATAAATAACTTTATGGCTCAGCTTAGTAAGGATGTGCTGGATGGCAAGATAAAGGTAAGGAATGTGCAGGATTTTGAGCGGCTTGTTAAGTTGGATCTCCTGTTAATGGGAGAGGCGGTAGAGCGCACAGAGATAACCGGTACTACAGAGCTCTCACAGGCGGATAAGGAGCGGTTGGATATGATCGCTAAGCTCATGGAGGGATAATCTGTTTAGGCATTTTTGCTAAATGTGTGTAATTTTCCCTCTGGGATATATAAAAGACGTTTGTGGAAAAGTAACAAAGGAAGTTAAGGAGAGATAAATAATATCTAAGTTTTCCTTTCCAGTGTGATTAAGTTAGTTATCTGGAGAGAAAGGAGGGTATTACAGTGGATGAGGTTGTGGTAGTTGGCTTTGATAGTGCCGGTTTTATCAGTGCGGTAAGCCGGATGAGTAAGGATCTGGCTCAGAGCACAGCTAAACAGCTTAGATCTCATTATCCTAGTGTTAAGTGTATGAGTGCTGAGGAGTTTTGTGCCTTGCAAGACAAAGAAAAGGAGGAAAGAAACAGATGGAACATGATGCAGTAAGAAAGCCCTCTCATTATGTGGAGGGTAGGAAGTTTGAGCCTAAGGATGTTATCAGAGATTGGGGGCTTAATTTCAATCTTGGAAATGCGGTAAAGTATCTCTCCAGAGCTGGCAGAAAGGGAGATATCTTAGAGGATCTGAGGAAAGCACAGGAATACATAAAGTTTGAGATTGAGGCTCTGGAGGCGGAGCGGAAAAGGGAAAGGGTTACTCCTCCGGCGTATCATCCTAACTGTAAGTGTGTTCCTAATCCGATTACTGAGGGAGAGCGTATAGTAATTGATCTGGTAGTACCTAAGGATACGCCTATGGAGGCGGTTATCCAGATGGCAATAGCTAAAATCATGGGGGTAGAGGAATAAAAAAAAAGGAAAAGTATTTATAAAAACCTTAAATTTTCACTTATTGCAGAGGATGTAGAAACAGAGGATTTAGTACAGCTTGAGATAGGTGATCTGGTAGATGTATCTGTAATACAGGGCAATAGATTTACAGGCAGAATAAAGGACTATGATAGTAAATGTTTGCAATTAGATGTTTCTGAACGATACGAGGCAAGAAAGAAAATTGTTTCTTTGGCGGATATAGTTGAGTTGAGGATAAAGAGAGGAGATGTGGAATTGTGAGAATAATTAGAGCTGGTTATGAGATCTTAGATCCTCTCAATGGTGAGGAGATTCTGAAAAAGATTGAGAGAGTAGCTAGGGTATGTTACAAGAGTGAAGATAAGATCACAGAGGGCTCAGTGGAGAAGATGGTAAGATCCCTCATTAAGAGAGGGCATGAGGCTATGCTGGAGCACTACTCTTTCTCAGTAAAATTTACTGTGGATAGAGGGGTATCTCATGAGATTGTAAGGCACAGGTTAGCCTCTTTTGCGCAGGAGAGTACAAGGTACTGTAATTATGGGCATGAGGGAGAGATCACTGTTATAGCTCCTTTCTGGTTAGAGGGCAAGGATATTTTTGAGTGGCAGAATTGGAGAGAGGCTATGGAAGTGTGTGAAAATCAATACTTAAAGCTCTTAGAGGATGGCTGGGAGCCGCAAAAGGCAAGAGCGGTATTGCCTAATAGCCTCAAAACGGAAATTGTAATGACAGCTAACCTTAGAGAGTGGAGGTATTTCCTTAAGCTGAGAGCGGTGGGTACTACTGGTAAGCCTCATCCTCAGATGCAGGAGGTAGCTATACCCTTGCTGAGGGAGCTACAGGAGAGAGTGCCGGTTGTATTTGATGATCTGGTGATACCGGAGGCATGAGTGGCATATAGGGCGGAGGAGAGCTGTAAAAAGGCTCTCCTTTGTTAGTAAGGAGGTATATTATGAGTTATTTTGTAGTGGGCTTTGTGTGCTTTATGGCAGGAGGCGTTATTGGAGGCTTTGTAATGGCTCTTATGGCTATACAGAATAATAATGAGTACCATGTGGAGAGTATTGATAAGACAAAGGAGGGCGGAGCTGAGTGAAAGTAGGAGATGTGGTATATCTGAAAAAATATAAGAGCATTATGGGAGAGATAAAGGCTATTGATGAGCTGGATAAGGCTACTCTCTCTCTCTATGTGCTACCGGAGTAGAGATTATTGTGGATCTGGCAGAGCTGGGGGCTACAGGGGCAGTACAGGCTCATAGAGAGCCGGAAACAGAGGTGCATATCTTAGGCACTCTCTATAAGATCCGTATTATAGATGAGGATGATTACCGCTATGATAGAGAGGCGGATGGATGGTGTGATACTACGGTTAAGGAGTTATTGCTTTTTAACTACTCTCAGAGTGCAAAGAGTGTAAAGGATCTGGGGGAGTACCAGAAAGCAACTATCCGCCATGAGATTATCCATGCTTTTCTCTATGAGAGTGGGCTCTGGCAAAATAGCGGTAGTGTAGAGTGTTGGGCGAAAAATGAGGAGATGGTGGATTGGATGGCTATACAGAGCCCTAAGATCCATAAAGCATTTGAGGAGGCTGGTGTAAGTGAGTGAAGTGATAACAAGGGCGGTAAATCTGTTGTTTTTCCTATTGCTGATAGCCTGTGTGGTAGGCTCTTATAGAGTGTTTGAGAAATTACCGGATAAGAGCACAGATAAGAGCTGGATAGCTCTAACGCTAGTTACAATGTGCGTTGTAATCGTGGTTATGTTCTTTAGGGTAATTCTTTAGGGGAGCTGTAGCAGGCTCCTTTTTCATATATGCAGAGAGGAGGTTAAGAGGATGTGTTAAATTATGGGAAAGTACAGATAGTAGATGAAATGCTGGCACAGGCAGATAATAGAGATGCCATGATTAAACATCTTATCCTTAACTCCGGTTTTGAGGTGGCATATTACCTAGTATGTACTTATATCACTAAGAGAAGTGTAAAAGATCTCCATAAGAGCATTATATCCAGTATCTCCTCAAACAGGAGCACTATGGATCTAGCTCCTAGAGGTTTTGGTAAAAGTACCGTGGGTGATGTGGATTATTGTATAACCGTTATCCTTAGAGATCCTAACATAAGAATTATGATAGGCTCTAAGACACAGACACAGGCGGAGGCTTTTCTTAAGGAAATCCGTACTCACTTTGAGCAGAATACAGATCTTATCCGTATCTTTGGGGATTGGAAAAAGAGTAAGGATAATGTGTGGAATGATCGGGAGTTTACGGTAAATAAGCGGACTGTGATAAAAAAGGAGGCTACTGTTACCGCTCTGGGAGCCTCTGGAGCCGTTATTTCTAAGCACTTTGATATTATTATTGGTGATGATATTGTAGGGCTTGAAAATGCGAGGACAGAGCGGCAAAGGGCTAATCTAAAAGAGTGGTTTTACAGCTCCTTACTACCTACTCTGGAGCCGGATGGAGAGATTCATATCTTAGGCACTAGGTATAATCCGCTGGATCTGTATGAGGATCTGATAAAGAGCGGTAGTTATAAGGTGAATATCCAGAGGGCTATCAATATTGTAAATGGTGAGGAGAGATCTCTCTGGGAGGATAAGTTTACCTTAGAGCGGTTAAAGCAGATCAGAGCGGACAGCGGCAAGATTATCTTTAATATGCAGTACCAGAATGATACAGAGTTGGCAAAGGGCAAAATATTTAAGGCTAAGTATTTCCGGTACTATGAGGAGTATAAGCTGGATTATGATTTTCAGACCGCTAAAGTAAGGGTGAAAACTGAGGAGGGTGTAGATCAGTGGATAAAGGTTAGGGTGTACATGGGAGCAGATTTGGCTATCTCTGAGGAGGAGCAAAAGAAAAATGATTACTTTGTACTCATGATAATAGGCGTAGATGATAGTAGAAATGTATATGTGCTGGAGTATGTGAAAGAGAGGCTTACTTTCAAGAGCCAGTTGGATACCATTATCTCCTATGGCAGAAATAAGTATGCTATGGTGGAGAGGATAGGCGTGGAGGCTAATGCTTATCAAAAAGCTCTAGCACAGGAGCTAAGGCGGCTCTCATTGTTGCCTGTTATCAATATCAATACCTCTAAGGATAAGGTTACTAGGGCTATGAGGAGATCAGCCAACTTTGAGAATGGCAAGGTATTCTTTAGGATGGGGATGGATGATCTGGAGGAGTGCCTGTTGTTATTCCCGGAGGTGGATCATGATGATCTCTTTGACGGCTTAGATTTTGCTATGAATATGGCAGATAGCGGTAATGAGATTAGAGTGTTGGAGCGTAAAAACTTTATGATTTAAGCCCTAATAATGAGGGGCTTATTTTATTGCAAAGAAAAGGAGGATATGTAGAGATGATTGGTAAGCCGGTGGATGGTGAGTTTAATGTGGAAATTGAGGCTAAGAGAATTGGTACTACTTTGCTGGAGGATTTGATTAGTACCCATGCTAAAAAGATAGCTCCAAAATACCGGAAATATCAAAAATTGTACGAAAATAAGCATAAGATAGCCAGCCGGAAAAAGAGGGATGAGAATAAGCCTAACAATAAAGTATCTAATGATTTCTTTGGGCAGATTATAGATAACACAGTGGGCTATTTCTTAGGAAATCCCATTATCCTTAACTATACTGAGCCACAGGAGGCAAAAAAGCCGGTAGAAGTGGATCCGGTGGATGTAGGTGTGGATCTGGAGCAGATTGAGGATACTGTGGTACAGGATGAGGTAGATAAAATTTGTCTGGATAATGAGAAAGATGATCTTTTCATGGAGTGGGGTAAGGAGGCTATGATTAAGGGGCTCTCCCATATTCTGATTTACCAGAATGAGGAGAGCAAAACTAAGTTTATGCGGCTATCTCCAGAGGATGTAATCTTAGTGTATAAAAACTCCAGTACAAAGGAGCTCCAGTATGCTATCCGGCTCTATGATATTGATACAGAGGATACCAACACTACTACCCATTATGCAGAGGTGTACGATAATACCGGCTATGATGTGTTTAAGTGCGTGGATGGGGGTAGTGCCTCTATTGTGATGGGGAGGGATACTACCGGTTATACATTCGATCACAGAGAGCCGCATATTTACGGTAGGATCCCTGTGGTGACTATGTATAACAATGAGGAGAAAATGAGCGATCTGGAGCGGATTGAAAGCCTTGTAAATGATTATGATAAGGTGCTCTCAGATGTATCTAATGAGTTTGAGGCTTTTAGAAATGCTTACCTCATGCTTAAGAACATGGTAGCTAGTGATAATGCTCTTACTAAACTTAAGGAGGAGGGCATACTGGAGGTTATGGAGAATGGAGATGCTAAGTTTCTTACTAAGCAGATTCAGACAGATGCCCTAGAAAATCACTTAAACCGGCTGGAGAAGAATATCTATAAGTTTTCACAGGTGCCGGATCTTTCAGATGAGAATTTTGCAGGAAATCTCTCCGGCGTGGCTATCCGGTTTAAGCTCTTTGGGCTGGAAACAAAGTGCATTATCAAAGAGCGCAAGATGGAAAAGGCTATAAGAGATCTGTTTAGGGTTATTTCCGCTCCTCTGAGGGTGCTTACAGGTAGAGAGGTGGATGTGCTCAATCTGAAAGTAGAATTTACCAGAAATGTACCTAACAACATTACTGAGCTGGTGGATACTGTTACTAAGCTGGATGGAAAGGTGGATAAGGAAACTCTGTTAGCTCTGTTGCCTTTCATTGATAATCCTAAGGATGTGCTGGAGAAGTTAAAGCAGGATATTGAGGAGGAGAAAAAGAGCTCAGATCCGTACTCTCCTCAGAATGTAGTAGCAGATGGTAATAATCCTTTTCCTAATCTCAATGCAGGAGCTCAGATTATAAGCTCTCAGAGCCCACAGGAGGCTCCTAATGGTGCTGGGGCGGATATTGCTGTGGGTGAGAGCTAGAAAATGGCTGTAGGAGGCAGAGAGGAGGCTAAAAGGTGGCTAATACAAGCTATGGTTATGTAAATGAAGCTGTGAGAGCTATGTATGGGATCCCTTATAGCCAGCTCACAGAGGAGCAGAGGAAGATACTCCATGCTGATAGCCTTAGGAGGGCAAAACTGATAAAGGAGCGGCAGGAGGCGGTACTGAAAAATAACCTTAAAGCGTTTGAGGATGAGGCTAAGATGGAAAAAGTCTTAGCCTCTATTTATAGGGATTGCCAGAAACAGATTTTAGCGGATGTAGCAGAAACAGTAGCAAAGGTTAAAAAGGCTGGAGGTACTTGGAGCTATGCTAATCAGAGTGCGCTTACTAGGAGTAGAGGGCTTTTTGAGCAGATTACACAGGAGCTTAATAAGCTGGGGCAAAAGGAGCAGAATATCTTTACACAGGGGCTCAGTAATATCTATACAGATCAGTTTTTAAGGCAAGTATATGAGCTGGGGCAGAGCATACCGGTAAAAGCCAATTTTAACAGGTTAAATCCGGCTTTGGTAAAGAAAACTCTGGATTATCCGTGGAGTGGGGCTATGTTTAGTGATCGGCTCTGGCAGGATAAGGCTACTCTTGGGAGAAATTTGAGAGTGGGGCTTACTCAGAGCATGATACTAGGCGAGGGTATCCCAGAAATGACGGATAGGATCAATAAGGGGATTGATACAGCTAGGTATAATGCGGAGAGAGTGGCTAGGACTGAAACAAAGAGGGTTACATACTGTGCTCATAATGATGCTTATGAGGATATGGGTGTTGAGGAGCTGGAGTATAGGTGTGCTAATGGCGGAGATGCTAGGGTATGCACTCTCTGTAGGGCGGATAATGGAAAGCATTATAAGAGAGGCACAGAGCCTACTCTCCCCAGACATCCTAACTGTAGATGTGTGTATATTCCTGTAGTATCGGATGAGTTTGGAGATAATGAGCTTAATGAGCTTACCGGCTCTGTAAGAGGGGCAGAAAATTACGAAAAATGGAAAGACAATCTAAAAGATGAGCCTAAAACCGCTAAGGATCTTATACAGGCGGATGTTGATAAGATTATTGCTGAGAATGATGGTAAAAGGAGGGATATACAGGCACAGATTGATACTAAAAATGAGGAGTACAAAAATGTACCGGCTAAATATCAATCACAGATAGATGATCTGGAGGCAAAAAGAGTGGAGGCTCAGAGAAATGCAGATGTAAAAAAGGCGGAGATGGAGGTTCTTTATGCAGAGAAAAATACCATTCCTCAGCGGAGAGAGGCTTTATCTAAGGATTTTGAGGATGGAAAATACTCAGAGGAGGAGTTTGATAAGCTGAGTGCCGCTATTAGGGATGATAGGAGGCGGATAAGAGATAAAATCTCAGAGGTAGAGAGTGAATATTACGATTATACCAACATTGTAGAGGGTTATAGGGTATCTTTGAATGATATTCAGAGGAAAATAAAGGATGATCGGGTTAAGATCATGGGGGAGGTGCGAGATTTAGATGATAAGATAAGGGCTTTATACGATTCTGAGAAAGATCTGGGCTTAGATATTGATTTTGTAGGGGATGATATGGATAGATATACTCACATTAAGGAGTTTAGGACTATCCGGCAAGCCCTAAGAGATAATCCTAACTTTGATTTTGATACCTACAGCTCAGAGCTGGTAAAAATGGCTCAGAGAATGGATGAGGATGCTCTGAAAGTGCAGAGTGCTCTTTCTGATATGATTAAAACTAATCATTATGGAGATAGAGGTAAAGGATGGTACTCTCCATATAGGCATATGGTAGAGATGGATATGAGCAGTAATACCCATGAGAGATCTCTGGGGAATGGGCTTAAAGGTGCTTGGCAGACTAAGTATCATGAGGAGGGGCATCAGTTAGATCATCTTTTATCCAATGTAGAGGAAATTTCCGGCACTAAAGGTAGTGTTGCCAGAGCTTTTACTTACTCCGCCACAGAAACCGGTAAGAAAATCCAGCAAGCCATAGAAACAGATTTAGTATCATTTGTAAATAAGTCTATTTCATATTATAATTGGAAACATGGTAAGGAAAGTGGGTTTAAGGAGGTAAAGCTGATTACCAACTTTAACCGGCTCTCTAGGGAGGTAAGATATGCCTTTGACGAGTATTACTGTAGCCTTACCTCTAGTGGAATGGATAGACCGGAGGCGTGTAGGATGGGTATTTTAACAGATGCTATAGGTTTGTTTACTAAGGACAGGCTGAGCCGGAATACTCTTAGTTGTGGAGGCTGGGGGCATGATAGCGCATACAATAAGGACAGAGGAGAGAATGGATCCGCTAGTGAAACATGGGCTACCTTTTGTGCTTTGCGTACAGCCGGAACAAAGGAGGAGCAGGATAGGGCTAGGGCTCTGTTACCTAACACATGGAGCATTATGAATAGTGTGTACCATGATATAGCGGTATATGTAGAAAGTAATCAACTTATTTACAAAACTAGCTACTCATATTAAAAAGGAGGCGTGAACGGTGGCAAAAAAGGTATTTGATGAGATCCAGAGGGATATTTATAGCAGATCTCCTATTGGTAGGGCTTATCTGGAGTATAATGATAAGGTTGGAGGTGAGCCTTTTGGGTTTAATGGAGCTATGCCGGTGGATGTGCTGGATGCTGTGGATGTTAAGTATGGCGGTGTAGTGGGGCTCTATCATGAGTGCATTAAACAGGGTAAAACATGGGAGGAGCTGTTAGATACTTCCGGTAAGTGGGATGAGTTGCAGGAGGAATAGAGGTAAAGAGATAAGGCTACTGGCTGTAAAAGGCTGGTAGCCTTATTTTTATTTCTAAAAATCCTCCTCTTTAGTGATTAAGATTGTAAAAAGGAGGTAGATACTATGTATGTTTTTGGTATTGGGAATGTAACAGAGTGCAATAGAGCTTATATCCATCTTAATAATGAGGGGCGGCAGGAAAGCATAAAGGTTACAGTGGAAAAATTACAGGATGTTTTAAGAGTAGCCTCTGAGGATGTAGTTTTTTATAAAAGGATGTATGATGAGGTATATGCTTTGTATAAAAAACTTACGGATGAGGCGGTTGCTAGAAATTCATATATCACAGATGAGGATATTGCAGAGGCAAGGGATAGCGGAAATAAAGATTGGTTAATGATGAAGTGGGAGCAGGATAGCCATAATTTAGAGAGTACAAGGAATAGGTGTGAGGCTCTTGGTACTTACAATGGGTGTAAATATGCTAGTGATAGAGAGATGGAGGCAAGAAAGATAAAAACACAGGCAGAAAATGCTATAAGGGAGCTGGCTCATAGAAATCCGAATATAAAGAGGGCAAAGATTACAGGAGGCTAACAGCCTCCTCTTTTTTTCAGTATGGAGGATATTTGAGAGAAATATTTTTACATATTTCCTACAAAGGAAATACATATAATTTTCCACTTTGTACCCTTACTTATGAAGAAATAAACAAGGGTTGTAGGGCTGGTAACTTACGAGGGATCAACATACAAAACTTAATTTAAGGAGGGCTATTAAGATGGCAGAGGAAAGCAAAGAAACAAAGGAAACTACCACAGGCGCAGAGGGTAAGGAAACTACCACAACTACCACTACTGGAGGAGCTGGGGCAGAGGGCGGTACTCCTAAGGCTAAGACCGAGGAGGAAATCAGAGCGGAGCTCCAGAAAGAATATGAAAAGATCGCAGATAAGAGGGTAACGGATGCCCTTAAAAAGCGTGATAAGGAGTGGGAGGATAAGGCGGCTAAGGAGAAAATGAGTGCTGAGGAGAGATCTAAGGCTGAGGAGCAGGAGCGGCTTGCGGCACAGGCTAAGAAAGATCTGGATCTTACCATTAAAGGCTTAAAGCTGGATGTGGTGGATGCTGTAACTGAGCTGGGGCTGGATAGCGGATTTAGAAATCTTATCGCAGTAGAAGATTTAGCCTCTATTACAGATGAGGATGAGCGCAAAAAGAAACTTACTGAGAGGGTTAAGGGTATGAAAGCTCTCTTTGATGCTGAGGTAGCTAAACAGGTGGAAAAGGCTAAGGCTGATTTTCTTAAGGGCTCTACTCCTCCTACCGGAAAGAGCAAAACTGGTAAGGATGCTTATGCAGAGGCTAAAAAGGATGGAAATGTAAAGGGTATGATTCAATCAAAATTTTATGAAAGCGAGGAATAAAAATCATGGCTGATAACATGGTAAAAAGAAAGATGTTTTTAGATGGTGAGGTAATGGATCTTACTGAGGAGATCAAAATTACCTCTCCTACAGATACTCCGCTTACTACCCTGTTGCTGGGGAGAAATAAGAGAGTACCGGCAAAGGATATTACTGTAACGTGGAGAGAGCGTAAGTTGAATGAGGATCGTGGTACCCTTAAGCTGGAGGGTGCTGAGGCTGGTACTCCGATTATCTCTAGCAGAGGATCTTTGAGCAATCTGTGCCAGATCATTGAGAAAGTAACTCAGGTATCCGGTACCGCTCAGGCTCTTAATCCGCTGGGTATCGGTAACAGCTTTACCGCTGAAATAAATGATCGTCTTACTGAAACTAAGAGAGATCTGGAGTGGTATTACCTCAATGGTACTAAGACTGAGGAGCAGGAGAGCACTCCCAGACAGATGAATGGGCTTATCAATCTGGTAAACTCCGAGAATGTGGTGGATGCCACAGATGGACTTACTGAGGATATTCTGTTGGATGCCTTACAGAAAATGTGGGATCACGGCGCACAGGGCGAGTATTTCACTTTTGTAAATGCCTCTGTAAAGCGGCTGATTAACAAGCTGGCTAAGCAGGGTGAAAATATTCGCTTTGTAAAGGGTGATGCTGGTGTAGGTGAGGCTTTTGGAATTACTTTTAACCGGTTTGAGAGTGATTTTGGTATCCTCAATCTGGTGCTTAATCGTCACATGGGAGCCGAGAACCTGTTAGCGGTGGATCTGGAGCAGGTGGAGATTGCTGAGCTCCGTCCTACTTTCTATGAGGATCTTCCTAAGATGGGTGATTACCAGAAAGGGCATATCCTTAATGAGAGTACCATTAAGCTCCTTAATTCCTATGCCGGTGTTAAGATCATCAATGTTACTAAGCTGGCTGAGGGTGCTGGTGGTGGCGGCTCTAGTGCTGGTGCTACTACTGTTACTATCTCCGGTACTCCTACTGTTAAGTTGGCTACTGATAGCGAGGTTAAGATTGCAGAGGGTAGCTCTGTAGGACTGGCTGATGGTGCTAAGGTGAGCATTGAGGGCGTTGTTACCACTAAGGCTCAGACTGAATAAGGAGGATAAGGATCATGGCGGATAAGGCAAAGAAAAAGGTTTATAAGTTTATCTCCCAGAATAAATACCTTACTTGTACTACTCTGGGGGTGCAGTTTATGAACGGTAAAGCGGAAACTGATAATCTGGAGATCGCTAAGGAGCTGGCTAAGCTCTCTGGGGTAACTCTGGTAGAGGAGGAGTAAGGGGGAGAGCGTTATGGAGAGCTTAGAGAGGTGTAGGATCATCCTAAATCTTTCAGAGGATAATACCAAAAAGCTCTCCTTACTCTCTGTGTTGCTGGAGAAAGCCAGAGAGGATATAGAGGCATTTTGTAGAGATACCTTTATTGATGATGCTGGTAATGATGTATTTCCTAAGCAGTTGAAAAACGTGCAGGAGGATCTAGCAATACAGCGTTTCCGTAAGAGAGGAGCTGAGGGGGAAACCTCTTATACTTTAGCGGATGAGAGTGTATCCTTTGATGATCCTTTACCGGATAGCGTGAAAAATAAGTTGTATCCATACCGAAGGCTATTCCCTAGATACAATGTGAGAGCAGAGTAAGGAGGGGTAGCTGTGCTGGAGTTTATGGAGGATAAGGTGGTAGTGGTAAAGAGGTATGCCTCTGTTTTGGGGGAGTACAATAGACCACAAAAAACGCTGGAGGAGATTGGTACTTATCCATGCCATACAGCGGATACCAGCTCTAATACGGCTCAGAAACAGCCTCAGAAAGAGAATACCACAGAGCTTACTCTTTATACTGAGGAGGATGCAGATGTAAAGATGGGAGATGTGCTCTATATCTATGAGATAGATGAGTATGATAATCCCATACTGAGCACAGAGTATAAGGCTTTAGCGGATAGACCGTATCACAAGCGCACTCATTTAGCTGTACCTCTACTTAGTATTGAGGAGGTGTAAGCGGTGGCGGATGATCTGGGTTTTAGTATCGAGGGCTGGGATGATTTTGTAACAAGATTTGCTAATCTGGTGGATATGTGGGATGCCAAAAAGAGGATATTGCTACAGAGGATGGGAAATATCTACCATGCCTCTGTAATTCCCCATGTACCTGTAGATACCTCCAGATTGGTAGATAGTATCTTTGTAGTAGAGGATGGAATACCGCAGGATTATGTAGAGGTAGGTACTAATGTAGAGTATGCTCTGTATGTGAATGATGGTCATGTGCAACATAAGCGATTTTTACCGGCTGAGAAGCTGAGTGCAGGAGGCAGAGCTAAGTATCTGAAAAATGGGGGCAAGGGGATAATGCTTACTGAGCGTTATGTACCGGGCTCCTTTTTTATGGAGAAAGGCTTTAATGATGCTAAGCCCAGACTGGAGCGGCTGGTAAATAGCTTTATGCTACAGATCAAGAGAGAAGTGGAGGGAGGTAACTTATGAGATTGCTTAATAGTATCTGTAAGGTAATCTCCTCCGCTTATGCAGGAAAGCCGGTACATATAGAGGAGGTACCTAACAAGTTTAAGAGGGATTGCTTTTTAGTCACTCTGGCTACCAGCGGTAGTAATCTGAAAAATTTTAATGTATATCAAGAGGATCCTGTTTTCCAGATTGTGTATTTTGGTAAGCGGAATGAGGCTAATCAAGTGCTGGCAGAGGAGCTATACAGGGTAAAGGAGGAGCTTAAGGCTCTTTTTTTACTTAAGAGAGCGGTGCCGGTGATACCTCTGGAGGGCGTAAAGGAGAAACCTAGATATGCAAAGATAGAAACCTACACAGATGAGCTTAGATTGGATGAGGGCTGTGTGTATGTAAAAATCACACTAAACTTTACAGAGGATGTACCAAAGGATGATCCTTATGAGCTCATTGGTGAGGTGGATATTGTAACTGAGGCAAGATCTAATGGATAGGAGGAAATGAAAAATGGGATTACCGGATATTGTAATTGAATTCTCCAGAAAAGCCATTACAGCTATCAAGATGGGTACCCTTGGGGTGGTAGGTATTATCATCAAAGATGAGAAAAATAAGGGTGCTATGGTGCTGAGGGGCATTGATGAGATCCCTACTGGAGAGAGTGCTTTTAGTGCTGAGAATACCGCTTATATCGAAAGAGCGTTTCTTGGTACTCCCAGCAAGGTAATTATCTATAATCTGGGGCAGGATGCGGAGGATTATACTGAGGGCTTTAAGTTTTTCGGCTCTCAGAAAGTAAATTACCTTTGTGGAGCTCCAGATATTAGCACTGAGGAGGCTACAAAGTTTGCTACATGGGTTAAGGGGATCCGTAAAACGAGTGTTCGCCGCCCTGTAGTGGTGTTGCCGGAAACTGAGGGAGATAGCAGAGCGGTAGTGAATTTCTGCTTAGTGAACGGTGGGCAGGATGGAAAGATAGAGGTTGGTGAGAATCAGTACACGGTTGCCCAGTATTGTAGCCGGATCGCTGGGTTACTGGCTGGGCTGGATCTGAGGGTATCGGCTACCTATAAGCCTCTTACTGAGGTTACAGCTATTCCTAACGCAGAGGATGAGGAAGTAGATACCGCCATTGATGAGGGTAAACTGGTACTCTATAATGATGGTGATCGGATCATGATCGGCAGAGGTGTAAACTCCCTTATTACTGTGGATGAGGTGGAAACTGAGGATCTGAAAAAGATTAAGATTTCTGCTATACAGGATCTCATTGAAACCGATATTTACACTACCATTAACAGCTCCTATATTGGTAACTACTCTAATAGCTATGATAATAAGTGTTTGCTTATTACGGCTATACAGGGCTACCTTAGAGGGCTGGAGGCTACAGATGGTGGTAGGGGGTATCTGAGGGCAGATAGCTCCTCCATTGAGATCAATGTACCTAAGCAGAAACAGTATCTGGAGAGTATTGGTATTGATACCTCTGAGATGAGTGAGCAGGAGATTAAAGAGGCTAATACCGGCTCTCATGTATTCCTTAAAGGTACTATCAGTATTCTGGATGCTATTGAGGATGTTGATATCTTCATTAACAAGGAATAAGGGAGGGCTGAGAGATGGCTGTAGAAACTAAAAGGATTTGTAATGGTACCTTTGGTGAGGTTTGGCTGGATAGTGACTATGTAGGCGAGTGCTACAAGGCACAGGCTAAGGTAGAGTTTACCAAAGAGGAGATTAAACAGTGTGGAATGTTCTTTACAGATAACAAGGTTGTAGGCTGTAAGGGTACCGGCTCTCTTACCATGCACAAGGTAAATAGCCGTATGGCTATTAAGATTGCTGATATGGTGAGGAATAAGCAGGATGTACGGTTTACCGTTATTAGTAAGCTGGCGGATCCGGATGCTTTTGGTGCTGAGAGAGTATCTGTATCCGGTGTGCAGTTTGATGATCTTACCCTGTTTGATTGGGAGGCTCAGAAACCGCTTGAAACTGAGGCTCCTTTTACGTTTACAGGGTATGAGTATCTGGATCAGATCACTCCTCAATAAGAGTAAGTAATGTAGTGATGAAATCGGAGGGGGAGTAAATAGGCTCTCCCTCCGGTTTTTTGGGTTAAAAGTAAATTTATAACAGGAGGTAGTTACAATGGCTACAAAGAAAATTACAGAGCTGGATAGGGATATTACAGTTGATGAGGCAGAGGTTAAGGAAAAAGAGGCTGTTAACATTTTGGATCTCTTGCTGGGGAGTGATATTGGAGAGATTAAGCTCCCTACTAAGCAGATGGAGATTACCAGACTGAGCAACATTTACGGAAAGCCTTTTATTATCACGGTATCCGCCCTTTCTCCCGATAAGTATGAGGAGGTACAGGATATGGCGGTATCCATTAAGGGCAAGGATGCGGATATTGAGATCACGTTACTCCAGCTCTTAGTAGTGATGGAGGGCGTGGTGGATCCTACCGGAAAGCCCATGTTTAAGAATAAGGATCTTATGAATAAGTTTAACGCAAAAACGCCTAAGGAGTTGATTAGAAAGATCCTCCTCAGTGGTGAGATTGCTAATATCTATGCTGAGATCTCTACTCTGTCCGGCTTTGGTGATGGATCGGTGACAGAAGTAAAAAACTGATAGATACGGATGGGCTTACTCAGATGATGTACTACTATTGGAAACATGGTAGGATCCGCCCATCCGTATTTTATCAGATGCCCAGAGGAGAGCTCATAGTGCTACAAGCCTTTTATGAGAAAGAGGTGGAGGAGCGTAATGAGCAGATAAGGAAAGCAGAGGGTAAAGCAATTTGCCCTCTCTGGCTGTTTAGTTAAGTATTGAGGAGGTGCATACTTATGATCGAGTTTGGAGCTAGACTATCCTTAAAAGATAATATGTATGCCGCTCTACAAAGAAACCTTAATTTACAGCGTAGCTTTTCAGAGCAGATAGAAAGAACAAACTCCAGTATAAGAGGGTTAGGAAATCAGAGAGCTAATCCCACTATTACAGCGAATGATAGAGCCTCTGATGTGATCGAAAATGTGAGAGATACCCTTAATATGGCTGGGGCTATGAATGTTTCCCCAGAGGTATCTATAGATGATAGTGCCTCTGGGGTTTTAGGTGCTATACAGGATACCTTAGATACCGTTAACTCAGCTACAGCCTCCCCAGCGGTAGAGGTGGAGGATGAGGCTACCACTCTGTTAGATCGGATTAAGAACGAATTAAACAGCGTGGGGAGAGTGAGAATTGCTCCCAGAGCACAGATACAGGATGAGGCTACAGCAAAGGTAGAGCAGATCAATGGCAAAATAAGAGAGCTGGGGAGGTTGGTAGCCTCTCCCTTTGTAAGATTAAGGGATATGGCTACTGGTACGATCAGTAATATTACCCACAGGCTTAAGGAAATTGCTACTACCTATACTCCTATAGTGAGGCTGAGGGATCTTGCCTCACAGGGCTTAGCTAAGATTAAAAATACTGTATCATGGCTAGGGAAAGCGGTAGCGTATCCGGCACTTAAGCTCAGAGATATGGCTACTAGCGGTATCAATAAGGTTAGAGTGGCACTTACTACAGTAGGTAAGTTTGTAGCTCAGCCAGTGATAAGGGCTAAGGATGCGGCTACTAATATCATTAACAAGGTAAGGAATGGGCTAAAAACGGTAGGAAAGACGGTTGCAAGCCCATTTGTATCCCTTAAGGACAAGGCAAGCCCTGTAGTGGATAAGCTCAAAAATACCCTTAAAACGGTGGGGAAAACGGTTGCTAAGCCGTTTCTGGCTATTAAGGATGGAGCAAGTAAGGTATTAGGTAGCGTAAAGAATGGGTTGAAATCCATAGGATCTACAGTGGCTAAGGCTACTGTGGCTCTTAAGGATGGAGCCACAGCCGGATTATCTAAGATAAAAAATATGTTAGGTACTCTGGCAAAGGGAGTTACTATAGCGGTTGGTATTGCCGGTGCTGGAGCTACCGCTCTGATAGGAGGCTCTATTAGTCAAGGAGCCAGCCTAGAGCAGAGTATAGGTGGCGTAGAAACTCTATTTAAGGGTGATGCTGGTACTGTAAAGGCTAATGCTGATATGGCATTTAAGACCGCTGGACTGTCCGCCAATGATTATATGGAAACAGTAACAGGCTTTTCCGCCTCCCTGTTAAACAGCTTGGGAGGGGATACAGCTAAATCCGCTCAGATTGCAGATATGGCAATTATTGATATGGCGGATAATGCTAATAAGTTTGGTACTGATATGGAGGCTATTCAAAATGCGTACTCTGGTTTTGCTAAGCAAAACTATACCATGCTGGATAACCTTAAGTTAGGCTATGGCGGTACTAAGGAGGAGATGGATCGGCTCCTCAAAGATGCAAATAAGATAACTGGTGTAAAATACAATATAAATAACCTCTCTGATGTATATAGTGCTATTCACGCTATACAGGATAATCTAGGGGTAACTGGTACTACAGCAAAAGAGGCAAGTGCTACTTTCTCCGGCTCCTTTGCGGCTATGAAAGCCTCCGCTCAGAATTTGTTAGGAAATCTGGCAATAGGCGGAGATGTATCTGGCTCTATGGAGCAGTTAGTAGACAGTGCTACTACTTTTCTTTTTGATAATGCTATTCCTATGATCGGTAGGATCTTTGAGGGCTTACCGGATGCTATTAAAGTGGCGGTAGAAAAGGGAGCTCCTAAACTTAAGGAATTAGGTACTACTATTATAACCTCTTTGAAAGATGGGTTAAAGGGTGCCTTGCCTACAGAGTTAGGAGCTTTAGTAGATCCGGCTTTTGATGGTATTGGCTCAGCTATTAGTAATGCCATAAATACCGCTAAAACCGTTTTTAATGGGCTGTTACCAGTAGTAACTAATGTTATTACTACTATGGCTCCTGTGGTGGAGCAGATAGGGGGTATGTTTGAAAGGGTAGCTCCTATAGTGCAAGAGGCTCTTGGGAGTGCCTTTGGAGATGGTGGAGGATTTATACAAGGGTTTGCAGATCTTATAAGCGGTGCTATTCCGGTGGTAGAAACTATTATCACTACTATGGCTCAGATTTTTAAGGCAGTAGTACCGGCTATACAGCCCATCCTTACCACTCTAGGATCAGTAATACAGACGATTTTCCCAGTGATACAGCAGATAATTTCTACTTTTGGGAATATCGTTGCACAGGTTTTTCCGATTATAGCCACTGTAATAAGTACGGCTCTTAATGCGGCTATGCCGATTATACAGGCTATAGCTAACGTAATTCAAACAGCTTTACCCATAGTACAAAATGTAATCTCTGTAGTGGCTGGAGCTATTCAGTCAGTAATGCCTACCATATCTCAGATTTTTACAGAGGTTGGAGCAAAAATAGCGGAGGTTATCAATACGGTAGTAGTACCGGTGATGGGAATTTTGCAACAAGTTTTTGAAACTGTTTCTCCTATTATTCAAAGTGCTATTGAGATTATGGCTCAAATTTTCAGTGGGGCTTGGGATGTTATTTCTCCCATCATTGATATAGCTATGGAGATCTTTAATGCTTTGATGGAAGTAGTAGAGGCGGTTTTCCCCACTATTCAAAATACCATTGAAACTGTGTGGGGAGTGTTGGAGCCCATCTTTGGAGCTATTGCAAATGGTTTGAGTACGGTTGGTGATGCCATTAGTAAAGTGGGCGGCTGGGTAGGAGGAGCGATTGATAAAGTAGGCGGCTGGTTAGGTTTTGCCTATGGTAAAGATCGAGTACCTTACAATAATTATCCGGCTGTGTTGCATGAGGGTGAAAAGGTACTTACCAGAAATCAAGCAGATCAATATGAGCGGCTAACGAGTACCAGAGGAGTACAGATTACAAAGGCAGTACAGGAGGTGCCTAGAGGGGAGGATGTTCTGGCTCCTACAGGCACAAATACAGGATTACCACAGGAGGATAAGCCTAGAAATGCAGGAGGTACCAATGTAAACATAGAAAAGCTGGCAGATACGGTAGTAATAGAAAAAGAGGCAGATGTGGATAAGGTAGTGGAGGATATGATAAAGAAATTCCGTAAGCTAGTACCTAATGTGCCTTAATGAGAGGAGGATATCTATGGAGTTTTGGTTACAGATGGAACATGATGAAAAATTCCAGTTACCAGTAAAGCCTAGTGATTTTATGGTATCCGTATCTCACAGAAATACCGTAGTAAATGTGATCCAGATTGGAGATATAAACTTAATGGGTAAGACAGGGCTGAGGGAAATATCTCTCAGCTCTTTCTTTCCAGCAAAAGATTATAACTTTAGTAATAATTCTGGACGAAAAAAGCCCTCAGCTTATGTAGATAAGATTGAAAGCTGGAGAAAATCTGGCTCTCCGATAAGGGTTATTATTACCGGAGTGCTTAATATGGAGGCTACTATTGAGAGCTTTAGCTATGGAGAGCAGGATGCCACAGGAGATATATACTACACATTAAACTTAAAGGAATACAAAAAGATCAAAACAAAGAGAGCTACCGTTACTATAGCTACCGTGGCTCCGGCTCCTCAGCAATCCACTAGGACTACTCAGCCGGAGGATACAAACTCTGGCAGGACTTACACAGTCAAGAGCGGAGATTGCTTATGGAAAATTGCTAAACAGTTTTATGGTAATGGGGCTCAGTACAATAAGATTTATGAGGCAAACAGGGATAAGATTAAAGATCCTAATAAGATACAAGTAGGGTGGGTTTTAACAATTCCTTAAAGAGTAGGAGGTGAGAGGTGTGATAGTAGTACATAAGGAGCAGGATATTACTGAGTATGTATCAGATATGAGCTGGGGAGGCTCTAAATCTGAGGTGGCTAGAAAGCTGGAGCTTAAGGTGGTAAATGCTCCTTTGGATAAAAATATTACTCCTCTTATTATTGACTTAGCGGATCCTGTTTATCTCTTTGAGGATGATGGAAAGACAGAGCTCTTTAGGGGATTTGTGGTAGATCGTGAGGCTAGTAGTGTAACCGGCACAGTTACCTACACAGCCTACGATCTACTATATTATACCCTTAAGAGTAATGCCACTTATAACTTTAGCGGAAAGACAGCAGAGGCTATTACTCAGATGGTATGTAGGGATATGGAGATCCCTACAGGGGAGCTTGCCAGTACGGGGATCTCTCAGAAACTCATAGTACAGAATGTGAGTATCTATGAGATCATCATGAGGGCTTATACACAGGCTTACCAGCAAAACGGGGTAAGTTATAGAGTAGTGGCTAAATTGGGATGCCTCAATGTAGAGGAAATGGGAAAAGTAGTATGTGAGATAGAGCTCACAGAGGATAGCAACATTACCTCATCTCAGTACAAAGAGAGCCTTAATGGAATGGTGAATAAGGTAAAGATCTATGATGGAGAGGGCAATCAAACAGGAGTAGTACAGAATGATGAGGATGTAACAAAGTATGGAATATTCCAGCAAACTTACACTAAGGAGGAGGGCAAGGATCCTACTACCACAGCTAAGAGTATGTTTAAGAGCGTGGAGAAAACCTTTACCCTTAACTGTGTAAATTTTAATGGGGCTGTTACCGGAGCTGGAGCGGTTGTGAGGGATAGCTCCACAGGGCTTAGCGGGGTGGTGTGGATAGATAGTGATACTCACTCATGGAGTAACGGTGTGGCTACTATGACACTTACCCTTACCTTAAAGCAGATGATGGATGTAAAGGAGGGCTAACATGGGAAAAGAGAGCACTATGGAGGCAGATCATTACTATGCTGAAATGTTGGGAATGATGAGAGAGCAAGGTGCTAAGGATAATCCTCCTATCCTACAGCTTGGGGTAATGCAGAGTGCTAATAGCGTTAAGATAGATGATCTGGTGTTAAATGCTGAGGATCTGTATATAGCGGATTATCTGGTATCTGGATACACAAGGAAAATTAAAGTACCTTATCTCTCATGGGTATCTGTAGATACTACCCAGAGTAATCCTTTTGCCAGTAAGGATAATCCAGATCCAGACGTATCAACTACTATACAGCCTCAGATAACCTATACAGATGGGCTTAAAAAGGGAGATCTGGTGGCGGTGCAGAAACTCCAAAATAACAATATGTATGTAATCTTAGCAAGGGTGGTGAGTGCGTAATGAGTTTATTTCCGTTTGCTACTAATGAGGAGATAACCTTAGCTACTCCAGAAATAACCGCCTCCTCTATCCGTGAGTATGAATTGGATTTTAAGAAAAACCGGCTTACAGGAAGAATAGTAGAGGGAGTAGATGCTATTTGTGTGTGGGCTTACTTAGCTTTAAGGGCTAAGAGATACAGATGGGTTATCTATAGCTGGCAGTATGGGGAGGAGTACACTAACCTTATAGGAAACTCTTATAGTGAGGAATATCTGGAGAGCGAGGTTAGGAGGTATATGGAGGAGTGCCTTTTTGAAAATGAGCATATAAAAGCTATAGAGGATCTGGTGGTGGTGCAGGAAAACGATCATCTCCAGATAAATTTTAGGCTGGTAACGGATTTAGGAAGTAAGGAGGTGGAAATGTATGTATGAGGATCAAACTTATGAAACTATCTTAGCTAGATCCCTTGCAAGGGTGGCTACAGATGTTGATAAGCGTGAGGGCTCTGTAGTAATGAACGCCATAGCTCCGGTATCCGCTGAACACGCTAATATTTATATCCTCTTAGATGGAATTATCAGAGATGGGTATGCAGACACAGCCACAAGGGATTATCTGGTACTCCGGTGCTCTGAGCGTGGTATTTACCCTCATGAGGCTACCCATGCAGTATTAAAGGGTAAGTTTAACATGGAGATCCCTATAGGCTCTAGGTATAATCTGGATGAGATTAACTACAGAGCCCTCTCCTTTATTGAAAGTAAGGAGGAGGGGGAGGGGGATGAAAGGGCTACATACTACTATTATCAAGTAGAATGTGAAACGGCTGGCACAATTGGTAATAAACAGTTTGGAGAGCTCTCCAGTATCGAATATATCCATAAGGATTTAGAGGGAGAGCTGGTGGAGCTGTTAATACCGGCTGAGGATGAGGAGGATACAGAGGTACTAAGGCAAAGGTACCTTAACTCTTTCCAAAGTAATCCTTTTGGAGGAAATAAGCAGGATTACAAAGAGAAAACAGATGCTATAGATGGTGTTGGTGGTACAGTAGTAATCCCTGTATGGAACGGTGGCGGCACTGTTAAGCTGATTATCATTGATAGTAATTTCAATGTAGCCTCTGGAGCTCTGGTATCAAAGGTGCAGGAGGAGATAGATCCAGATCCACAGGGTACCGGATCCGGCATAGCTCCTATAGGGCATACAGTTACAGTAGTATCCGCTGAGGCTGAAAATATAGCCGTAAAATGTGCCTTTGTTTTGGATGATGGGTACTCATGGAGCCAGATTAAGGATAGGGCTACTGAGGTGATAGAGGCTTATTTTCTGGAGCTGAGGAAAAGCTGGGAGAATGGAGCTATTACAGTGCGTATCTCACAGGTGGAAAACCGGCTACTTAATCTGGAGGGGGTGCTGGATGTAACTGGTACTACTCTTAATGGGGTGGATAGCAATATAGCACTCTCACAGGAGAAAATACCGGTGTTGGGAGGTGTTACTAATGGCTAAGGATATTAACCTCCTTAGCTATTGGATGCCTATACTCAGAAAGCTAAAGGAGTTTAAGGAGATTGCAAAAACAGAGGAGCCGGAGCTGAGATATATCCTAGAGGCTATTGATCGTACTCTTAACAATATGTTTATAGAAACGGCGGATGAGCAGGGTATTAAGCATTTTGAGAGTATGTTGGGGATCTATCCAGAGGCAGAGGATAACCTAGAAATGAGGAGATTTAGGGTACTGGCTAAGTGGAATGATAAAGTACCCTACACGTTTAAGGAGCTGTATAACCGGCTCCTTTCTTTATGCGGTGGAGATATTTCCAGCTTTGATATACAGGAGCATTTTACTGAGTATTGGCTGGAGGTACAAACTCATTTAGGAGTATCTGGTACCTTTGATGAGGTAACTAGACTATTGGAGGAGATGTTACCGGCTAATCTGGAGCTGAGGCTTAGGAACACTATAGAAGCTCCGCCTCCTATATCTCCTATGTATCTGGGAGTGGTGGTGTGTACCGCTATGAGTTACCTCCTCACCAGTGATATCAATGTTCACAGTATAGGAGAGGGAGCGTTGTATTATGCGGTTGGAGTATCTAAGGCTGAGGCTCATGTAATTACCCATGATATAAGAGCCAGCTATCAGAGTACCACTCCTCTTAGTGAGGCGGTTGTGGGATCTATAGGAATGGCAAGCCAGATTACTCATGATGTGGATTTGGAAAATGCTGTAAATAGCTCTATGTATGGAGCTATAGGTGTTGGGATTGCCCATACAAAGATTATCACTCACGATATCCAGAGTAAGGCAAGTATCAGTAGTACAAATGCCATAGCCTCTCCGGTGAGTAAAGGCGTGGTTATTACAATTAAATCTTAAGGAGGATAAGAAAAATGGGAGCGTTTAAGAGTGCAGTTATAACGAAAAAAGGGCAGGCTTTGATGGCAAAGGTGGTATCCGGTGCTACTAAGCTGGAGTTTACTAAGATTGCTGTGGGAGATAGTGATCTGAAAGGTGATTTAGCCTCTCTTACTGGTATCGGTACTATCCGGCAATCTGAAAAGGTAGCCTCTATTGTGAGGCAGAATGAGAGTAATGTAAAGGTAAGTGCCAGATTTTCCAATGAGAAATTACAGCAAGGTTACTCTGTAAAAAATATTGGGCTGTATGCCACAGATCCGCAGGATGGAGAGATCTGCTATAGCATTTCTGTAGCGGATGAAAGCTCTGCTAGTGCGGACTGGATGCCTCCCTTTAATGGTGTAGGCGTGAGTAGTTTGCTGGTGGATCTTATCACAGCGGTATCCAATGCCTCTAACGTAAATGTAACAGTAGATCCTAGTGCCGGAGCCACAGTATCTCAGATTATAGATTTACAGGATCAGATTGAGGATGTAAAGAGTTTTGTGGGCTATGAGGATGAGGATGTGTATGGTGTAGAGGTAGACTTTGTAAATAAAAAAGTTACAAGGATTGCCGGATCTGAGAATCTTACCGCTGGTAAGGATTTTGATACTCTGGCTCCGTGGATGCGTAAGAGGTGTATCCTTGCGGATGATGGTACTGTGCTGGCTTATCATGGAGAGGATGGTTATGTGGAAACTGGAGCCACAGCTAAGGCTATCACTAAGACGGTAGACGGTGCGGAAAAACAGTATGAGGCTGGTACTAAGGCTCAGGTAATGGTAGAACAGCCGCTCTTTTATGTAAAGGCTGTGCCGGTCAAGAGTACGGTAGTTGGATCTGGTAGAGGGCGGCAGTATTCTAAGGGGCGGTTTTATATTTCTCCTAATCCTAAGGTGGGATTTAGACCGGTGAAAGGTTTTAGGGATGCCAATGGTAACTTACAGGATCATATCTACCTTGCGGCTTATGAGGGCTGTATCTGGGATGCAGATGCCGGAGAGGGCGGTAAGTATATTCTGGATGATGCCTCTCTTACTATCGCTGATGATGATATGCTGTGCAGTATTGCCGGAGCGAAACCGGCAAGCGGTGCCGGATCTACCGTATTAACTAGAGCAAACGCTAGGAAGATGGCTAAAAAGAGGGGTGCCGGTTGGCAGTTACATAATGTTTTTGCTATGTCTGCTACTCAGTGGCTTGCTCTTATTGAATATGCTACCTTTGATGTGCAGAGTGCGGTAGGTAAAGGTGTATGTAACTTTGTAGATGATGGTAAAACCAACATGGCTGTAGTAACCGGTGCTACCGCTGGGCTGGGTAACGGATCCGGTATTGATCCTAATAAAACTAAGGATGAGGATGGTAAGTGCTCTGTATCCTACAGAGGAGAGGAAAACCTCTGGGGTAATATCTGGACTTGGCTGGATGGTATGAATGAGTTTAATACTACCACTCAGAGTACAGTATATGTAAAAGAGTATGGTGAGATGAAAGATGATACTACTGGAGATGGCTATACTCCCTTAGATTTTGAGGCTTACACTGGTGAGGGATATGTTAGCTCCTTTGGTATTGATGGGGATTTCCCGGAGTTGCTTATCCCTACAGCGGTAGGGGGTGCCAGTAATTTACCTGTGGGTAATTATTTCTGGAATCTCTATACTGGTTTTCATGTTGCTGTATTGGGTGGTAGGTGGACTTATGGTGCTAAGTGCGGTTGGTGCCTTGATCTGTGTGGTGCCTCCTCTAGTCGTAATCGGAATGTCGGCGGTCGCTTGCTGTATGTGCCTCAAACTAAGATCAGTGCATAAGGATAAAGTAAAAATACTGGTAAACAGGAAAAGAGGGTGTGTGCGGTGCTAAAAAGTGCTGTTTTACATCCTCTTTCTGTATTAAGGAAAACTAAATAAAACTTATCTAAATCTTACCTGTATTTGTGATAAGGATAGTATTGTGGGTAGCTACAAGGATTTTCATGTTACTAAATTAGGTGGTAAATGGAATAATGGTGCTAAATGCGGTTGGTACCTTAATCTGAATAATGCCTCCTCTAATCGTAATCGGAATATCAGCAGTCACTTACTATATGTGCATATAAGGAAATTAGTGTTAACCATAACACTTAGAAATACCTAAGTGAGTAAGTAGCTACCTTGCCTCTTGGCAAAACAGAAAGCCTCTCCAGAGATGGGGAGGAGGTAAAAAGTAGTATAAAGGAGTGCCTATGTGCAGAGGAAACTCTGTAAACCGTTTTACCGGTTACTCTAATCATGTGTACGGTGGTGCTATGGTGGATAGCTGGCTCTCCTTTATGCACATACAAATACAAGTAGGGGCTGAGTGTGGAGCATGAAAGGTACAGGAGATTTATTTTCTAAAATCTGCGATATGGAAAACCTTAGACAGGCTCACAAACACGCTAAGAAAGGAAAGGGCTGGTATGCAGAAGTAAAACAGGTAGAAAAGAACCTAGATAGCTATTTGAGAAGATTGCAGGATAGCCTAATAGAACATACCTATAAAACCTCTCCCTATGAAACCTTTGAAAAGAAAGAGGGAGATAAAGTAAGGGAAATCTATAAATTGCCTTATTATCCAGATCGGATATGCCAATGGGCTATATTACAGGTGATAGAGCCATACCTCTTAAAGAATATGACTAAGGATACATACAGTGCAATTCCGAAAAGAGGGATACAGCCTATAGTAGATCAGCTTAGGGGCTATAAGAAAGTTATTAAAAAGGATGGCAAGGTAGTAAAAGAGTATTGGGTACCTAGTATTCTGGTGAGTGATCCAGAGGGTACTAAATACTGTCTTAAGCTGGATGTGAGAAAGTATTATCCCTCTATAGTGCATGATGTACTAAAGGCAAGGCTTAGAGAGGTATTTAAGGATCCAGAGCTTATCTGGCTGTTAGATGAAATCATAGATAGTATTAGCACTTGTCCGGCTACTGAGGAAAATATTGAAATTCTCCAGCGGCTAGGGGTGCTGGTAAATATCGTGGTGGATGATAATGGTAGGGAGTTTATAGATGGTGTAGGGATCCCTATTGGAAACTATGTATCTCAGTATGATGGTAACTTTAATCTTTCTCCGGTAGATCACTGGCTGAAAGAAGTAAAGGGAGTGAAATATTACTTTAGATACATGGATGATATGGTGATCTTTGGCTCCTCTAAGGAGGAATTACACCAGCTTAAATTAGAGTTGGATGAGTTTATGGCTGTAAATCTTAAACAGGTGATAAAGCATAATTGGCAGGTATTTCCCTCAAAGGTTAGAGGTATTGATTTTGTGGGATATCGTTTCTTTGGAGAGTACACGTTACTCAGAAAGAGTACCTGTAAAAATCTCAAAAAGAAAATGCTTAGTATCTCAGAAAAGAGAGAAAACAATGAGAGCCCTACTTATGGTGAGTGGTGCTCTTTTAATAGCTACAAAGGGATCTTGAAAAACTGTGATGGATACCGCCTCTATCAAAAGTATGTAGCTCCTAATGTAGAATATATGCACAATTATTATCTAAAGGAGGTAAAAGGAAATGCAGAAATATGCAAAGGTAAGAAGTACAGCAAAGACAGTGTTGCCGCTTGAGCTGGATGAGTACCATGTGACGGTAAACAATGGTATCTCTGAGATTCATGAGCCAGCTAAAGAGGATGATCCCAGTTCTGGCTTTAATGGCTGGGAGATTGAGGAGCAGATTATCTATGATAAGGATGAGTATATTGCTCTCCTGTCTGAGCAAAACAGCTCCTTAGAGCAACAGGCTACAGATTTGCAGTTAGCTCTTGTGGATGTGTATGAAATGATGCTGTAAAGCAGAAAGAGAGGGTAAATATCATGGCTAAGATTTATGCGGAGCTCATTAAAAAGGGTAAGAAAACTCTGGAGGATGTACCGGAAAAGCTGAGGGCAGAGGTAGAAAAGATTCTTGCGGAAAGTGATGAGGTGTAATTGATATGTTTATCAATTTAATCCTAAAAATATTTTTTAGAAAGGAGGTAGCTATTATGGCGGTAATCTATGCTACCCTCATTGTTAAGGGTAAAAAGAAATTTGCGGATGTGCCGGAGATCATCAAAGAACAGGTAAGGCAGATTTTGGTTGATCTGGAAGTACCGGAGCTGGCAACAGAGTAAGAGGGGGAGCCTCAAAGGGGGCTCTCCTTTTTGATGTTGCAGAAAGGAGGATAGCCAGCTATGACAGATCCAGAAATTGTAGAGAGGTTAGTTAAGGTGGAAGAAAGAGCAAAGATTAACTCTCACCAGATCGAGGAGCTTAAGCCAGTGGTAAATGAGATCCATGCTATATCTAAAACAATGGTAGAGCTTATAGGAGAGTGTAAGCATACTAATGAGAATGTTGAGGAGATAAAACAGGATGTATCTAAGCTCAGTAACAAGGTGGAAAACATTGAGCAGGAACCGGCTAAGGCGTGGAGCTCAATGAAAAGGACTATCTTTAATACTTTGGTAGGTGCTCTTGCCGGAGCTTTAGCTACTGGATTGCTGGCTCTCTTAGCTCAAACTATCCACTAGGCACAGGTGACTAGGAGGCGGTAAGGATGGCTTTGAGAAAGCGGAGGAGGGGATCCAGATTATCTACTGAAAACTCTAAGGGTGGTAAGGAGTTTTCTAAGATGATCGTTATCATTACCGGCTTACTTTTTATCCTCACTCTCTTAGATATAAGAGGGGCGGTGAGAAGTGGGCTGGATGTTAGCGGTTACGCCACTCAGCAGATTTTAACTACAGGGGGTATCTTTGGTGCCTCTATAGTTTTCTACCTCAATAAATCCAAAATAGAAAATCTTTCTAAGGGGAAAATAAGGTTTTTACTCCTTAAGCTGAGGCTAGAGCTAAAACTGAAAGACCGGATTCCAGAGGAAAGCTACCAGCTTATCCTAGAGGAAATAAATGAGATAGATGCTATGCTGGATACTAAGCTGAATGGAGCCTTAGAGGAGGCTATACAGCAAGAGGTAGAGTTGCAGAATTATTAAGGAGGTAGAGTGTTATGACTTTGGCACTTTTTGTAGCGTTGCTGGTAATCCTTGCGGTGGCGGTATCCCTCATTACTGAGGCGGTAAAGAAGTTTTTGCAGGATGCCGGTGTAAAATACTCCGCTAATGTGGTGGTACTGATTATCTCTATTATCGTGGGGGTAGGCGGTACCGCTCTGGTATATCTGTTTATGGGTATTCCATATACTCCGCCTAATATCGTGTGTATGGTGCTCATGGCGGTAGCGGTGTGGGTAGGCTCTATGGTGGGGTATGATAAGGTACTCCAGATGTTAGAGCAGTTAAAGAATTTGAAATTGAAGTAATGCGGCAGACTTGGCAGAGGGAGAGCTCTTTAGTGGGGCTCTCCCTTTTGCAGTAAGGAGGTTATTATGACTGAGAAACAGATAAGGGAGAAAGTAGTAAACCTTATTAACAGTTGGATAGGAAAGAAAGAGGCAGATGGATCCCACAGGAGTATCATTGATAAGTATAACTCTCATAAGCCGCTGGCTAGAGGGTATGCGGTAAAGTATAGTGATGCTTGGTGTGCTACTACTGTATCCGCTGTGGCTATCGAATTAGGTTATACTGATATCATCCCTCTGGAGTGTGGGTGTGAGGAGTTTATAAAGCTGGCTCAGAAAATGGGGATCTGGGTGGAGAATGATGCCTATATTCCTAAACTTGCTGATATTGTCCTGTATGATTGGGATGATAACGGTGTGGGAGATTGTACCGGAAGATCCGATCATATCGGCTATGTTACTAAGATTTCCGGCACTAAAATGATTATCACAGAGGGAAATAAGAGTGATGCTGTGGGTACCAGAGAGCTTATTGTAAATGCCAGATATATTAGGGGCTATGTTACTCCTAAATATTCCCTTAAGGCTACTAAGGAGGAGGCTTCTAAGCCCTCAGCTCCTAGTACAGGCTCTACAGCGGAGTATAAGGTGGGAGATCTGGTAATGTTCAATGGGTGCCTCCATTACACAAGCTCCTACAGTGCTGGAGTGGCTAAGGCTTGTAAGGCAGGATTGGCTAAGGTTACTAACGTGGCTAAGGGTAATCCTCATCCTTATCATTTACAGGCGGTACCCGGTAAGGGAGCTACAGTGTATGGCTGGGTAAATGCGGCGGATATTGGGGGTACTACCTCTGGGAAAACCTATACAGTGAAAAAGGGAGATACCCTCTCTAAGATCGCTAAGCAGTACGGTACCACAGTAGATAAGCTGGTATCCCTCAATGGGATCAAGAATAAAAATCTTATCAATGTGGGGCAGATCATTAGATTACCTTAATTTGCTACTTCCATTTACTTTTTCCCTTTGGGGAGGCATTGGCTATAAAAGGCTGGTGCCTCCCCATTTTTTAGTTGCTAAATTTATACAGGAGATGTATAATAGTTACAAACTGAAATTTGCTCTGTAATCCGGTTATGGTGCTCAGCGGTAAAATATACCTGTGAATGGCTAGAGCGGCTGTATGAGGCTCTGGTGGGCTCACAGAGGCATAAAATAAGGATAGTAAAGGAGAGTGTAGGAATGGCGTACAGGAATGTAAAATCATTATTGGATACAGTGGGTTTAAGGGCGGTATTTTATGCCAGAGTATCCACAGCGGAGGAGGAACAGCTTAACGCTATAGAGCTCCAGATTGAAGAAAATAGGGATTGTATTATTAAGCATAAGTGGAAAAAGGTGGATGAGTATATAGATAGGAGCAAAACCGGTACTATGGTAAAAGGGAGGGATGAGTACCAGAGGCTCTATGAGGATCTGCTTATAGATAAATTTGATATTGTGGTGATTAAAGATCAAGATCGGCTCATGAGAAATACTAAAGATTGGTATCTCTTTATAGATCGCTTAGTACAGACCGGAAAGCTCCTGTATATGTATCTGGATGGGAAATTTTACAGCCCAGATGATGCTCTTATTACTGGTATTAGAGCTATCATAGCAGAGGAATTTAGCAGAAACCTCTCTAAAAAGCTCCATAATTACCATGCTGGCAGGATAGAGAAAGCCAGACAGGGAAAAGAGATAGATCTACAGGGAAACGGTAATATTTTTGGCTGGGATAAGAAAGATGGGAGGTATTATATAAATCCAGAGCAAGCTAAGGTAAGGCGGCTTATGTGTGAGGGGATCATGGCTAGAAAAGGCTCTACTCAGATTGCCAAAGAGCTTAATGAGGCAGGATACCGGAACACTGTAGGAAATCCGTGGAAACCTATGGATATCCCTAAATTTGTGTATGATATAAAGAATGTGGGTACCATGATTATCAATAAGGAGCGGCAGGATTTTGAGAGTAAGCAGATCATAAAACTCCCTAAGGAGGAGTGGGTGTATGTAAAAAATGCTCTACCTCCTATCATTACAGAGGAGGAGTGGGAGCTTATCTGTAAGATCCATGAGGAGCGGCTGATAGCTACCGGATCAAATAAGAGAGGCAAAGGGAAAAAGGTGAGCGGTTACTCCTTTAGTGGTAAGATCGTGTGTGGAGTTTGTGGGGCTCCATACTGGAGAAAGCAAAAAAGCACTAAAGAGGAGTATTGGGTATGCAGTACAAAACAGCAAAAGGGGAGAAAAACTAGAAAGAGAGATAGTGTAAATGGTAAAGTAGGGGAGATCAATGAAGCAGGATGTGATAATACTAATATCTCCTATAATTCCCTTATGGAGATCATGAGCATTATCTCAGAGCGGCTACAAGCCAATACAGAGCTTGTAAAGGCTGATATGGTAAGTAAATTGAATAGCTTTAAGAAAAGAATCTTAGAGGCTAACAGAGGAGCTACAGAGGAGGATTTACAGAGAGAGCTCTCCAGAAAAGATAAGTTGCTGGATGCCTTGTTAGATGGGATACTTACTAAAGAGGAGTACACCAAAAAGGCAGAGAGTATAGAAAATAAGATTGCAGATCTGAGGCAGGAGATAGAAAATAATAAAACTCAGTATGAGGATTTAGCAGAGATAGATAGAGTGCTGGAGAATATTGATAATGAGGTATCTGTGTATCTGGATGAGAATAAGCAGTTAAAAGTAGAGTATATTTTGGAGCACTTAGATAAGGTGGAGGTGTATCCAGATAAGGTAATAGTTATAGTACCGTTATTTGATGTAGGGTTTATAGTAGATAAAGCTCAGTATGTATCTAGGGAGAAACGGCGCGGGAAAGACCACTTTTCTGAAAACGGCGGCCGGACTTCTCCCTCCGATTTCGGGGAGTCTCAGGCTCGGGGCGAAGGTGACCGTCGGGTATTTTGACCAGCATTCCGCGGAGATCGAATCGGAGAAAAGCGTGGCGGAGCATTTCCATGATCTGTTCCCGGTTCTGACGGAGAAGGAGGCAAGGCAGATCCTGGGGGCCTTCCTTTTCGGCGGCAGGGCCGCGCAGACGAAGGTGTCGGATCTGTCGGGAGGGGAGAAGGCTCGCCTGGTGCTTGCGGAGCTTCTGCAGAGCCGGCCGAATTTCCTGATCCTGGACGAACCGACGAACCATATGGACATTCAGGCCAAGGAAACGCTGGAATCGGCGTTTCAGGCCTATGAAGGGACGATCCTGTTCGTGTCTCACGACCGGTATTTCCTGCGGCAGGTGGCGGACTGCATGCTGATCTTCGAGGACGGGCAGGTGATGTATTATCCGTTCGGGTATGAGCATTATCTGGAGCGCCTGCGGAAAGGGGAGAAAGGGGATTCCATTACTGCACGTGTGGCTGCGGAGGACGAGGCGCTGGTCGCCGGGATCCGCGCTGTGCCTAAGGCGGAGCGTCACAGGCTCAGGGAGATTCCGGAGGAGGAAGCGTATGCGGATTGGAGATTAAGACTGGCGGGAGAGAAGCTGGAGCAGGCGGGGAGAGCCGCGGAGGAGAGTTTTGAGCGGATGGAAGTGATGTGGGAGGAGGAGCCTCAGGAAGAGGAGCGGATCCGGGAGAAATGGCGGAAGGCATGGGAGGCATGGAATGAGGCCTGCATGGAGTGGTTCGAGGTGTATGAGGAGACGAGAACGTGAGAAATGTCTGCGCACATGGTCGCTAAGGGGACGCGGGGCAGGCAGGGCCGGGACACATCCTGAGCGCTCATGACTCCGAAGGGAAGTCTTTCTAAATTCAAAAACGCCGGTTTGAGGGCAACGGCAAATTCGCGAGAATTTCTGAAGAAATTCTCGCTCAGGTTGCCGCTCCGCCCATGACTTGTGGTCATGGGCTCCGGCCCTCAAACCGGCGTTTTCTCATTAAGAAAGACTAACCCTTCTCCGTAAATCGCGCTCAGGATGTGTCCCGGCCCCGCCTGCCCCGCTGTGTTGTCGCTGGCGTGATGGGTGGAAAAAGCAGGGCTTTTGTATCGCGGATTAGATGTTTTGCTAGCTGGATGAATCTGTCGGTGTAGTCAGTTGGCCATGCAGTCTGGCGGAAGTTTATATTTGGGTTGCCGGAAAATCAGGCAAGAAGATTATCAGCTTCTGCAAATAATTCTGCACCAGATTTCCGAGAAAACACAGCGAGAGGAAGCCCCGCCGTCTGCGCGATTTGTGGAGGATGGTTAGAGGTTCTTAGGCGAAAAGCGGCCGCCGCCGGGGTCGGAGCCCCTGACCTCAAGTCAGGGGCGGAGCGCAAGCTGAGGGAGAACTCATCAAGAGTTCTCCCGAATTTGACGGTGCCCCGGAGGCGGCCGCTTTTCGTCTTAGAACCTCTTCCATCCGGAACCATGAGCGCAGGCGGCGGGGCTTCCTCTCGCGTATCTTCCGCGACTATGTGCAATGACACATTATATATGAACTTATCGCGAGAGTGTCCACTTGCTCACTGCCGGTAAAATGTGATCCAGTCATGAAAAACACTTGCGTTTTTCTGATACATGAAGTATATTTAAATTATCATTTTCGACAATTCATTTTCAGTCTGATTCTGAAATACTGAATGATGCGTATCGCATCGGATTCCGCGTATTGGGGAGAGCAGCGCGAGGAGGTACGGTGTTTAGTAAAGTGTGTGGAATTGGCCTTCTGGGCGTAGAAGGCTGTCTTGTTCATGTGGAGGCGGACGTGCAGGAGGGTCTGCCCGGTTTTGTGATGGTCGGCGCGCTGGCGCCGGAGGTGCGGGAGGCCCAGGACCGGGTGAGGACGGCGCTTAAGAACGCAGGGTTCCGCTTTCCGCCGAAGAAGGTGACGGTAAATCTGTCGCCGGCGGATGTGCATAAGAGCGGAACCGGTTTTGATCTGCCGATTGCGGCGGCGGTTCTAGGAGCTCATGGTGCACTTAACTGGGAGCAGCTTGAGGATTCCGTACTGATCGGGGAGCTGGGGCTGGACGGCGTTGTAAAGCCGGTTCGCGGGATCCTGCCCATGGTAATCGAGGCGAAGAACTGCGGGAAGAAGGTCTGCTACCTGCCAGAGGAGAATGTGCGGGAAGGGAAGATGATACCGGGGCTTACGATCGTAGGGGTCGGGCAGATCGGGGATCTGATCGGGAAAGTGAACGATCGGGGCAGAAACGATGACAGTGAGAATATCCGCGGTGCGAAGGCCGGGAGATATCCGGCTAATGCGGGTCTGTCCGCTGTGGAAAATTGTGCCGATGAAAAGGAGGATCTGCCGCCGGCGGCTGCATTTCCGGACTTCTCGCGGGACGTCTATGATATCGATTATCGGGATGTTCAGGGACAGGGACTTATGAAGAGAGCTACAGAAGTGGCGGCAGCCGGACGCCACAATCTGCTCTATATCGGTCCGGCGGGTACCGGCAAGACGATGATCGCGGAACGGATCCCTACGATCATGCCGTCATGCACGATGGAGGAAATGCTGGAGATCTCCAAGATCTACAGTATCTGCGGCATGCTTCCGAAGGAGCAGCCGTTTATGACCAGAAGGCCGTTTCGAAGCCCTCACCATTCGGCGACGGCGCAGGCGCTGACGGGCGGGGGAAAGACACCGGAACCGGGGGAGATGTCGCTGGCCAGCGGCGGCGTGCTTTTTCTGGACGAACTGCCGGAATTTTCGAAGAATGCCATCGAGCTTCTGCGGCAGCCTCTGGAAAGCCATAAGATCGTCCTTTCGAGGGTCAGCGGAAGGTATGAATTCCCGGCGGATTTCATGCTGGTGGCAGCGGCCAATCCCTGCCCGTGCGGCCATTTTCCCGACAGGAACCGTTGTCACTGCAGCGAGGAGCAGATCCGGCGCTATCTTGGGAAGATATCCAAGCCGATCCTGGACCGGATCGATATCTGTACAGAGGCGGCGCCTGTAGAGTTCGGTGATCTGCGGGGGCAGCGGAAGGAAGAATCCTCCGGGCAGATCCGGCAGCGTGTGGAGCGTGTCCGCGAGATCCAGAAGGAGCGGTTCGCGGGCCGCCGGATCCGGTTTAACAGCCAGATGACCGGCGAGGATATCCGCAGATTCTGCGGACTTAGCCGGGAGGAGGAAGGATTTTTCCGTGATGTCTACCAGAGGAAAGGCATGAGCGCCAGGGCCTATTCCAAGATACTCAAGGTGGCAAGAACCATCGCGGATCTGGACGGGGCGGAACAGATCGGTCACGCGCATCTGTGCGAGGCGATCGGTTATCGGAGCCTGGAAGAAAAGTATTGGCAGTCTTCCGGATCGGAGGTGACGCGCCGTGGCTGAACATTTCACAGAACGGGATTATCTCTACTGGCTCTGTCAGCTTCCGCCGCTGGGGGCGATCACGATCCAGACGCTGCTGGACCGTTTCGGTTCCTGCGAGGCTGTTTATTATATGGAAGGAAGCCGGCTAAAGGAAGAAAAGCTCCTGAACCGGCCGGCGGCCGCATGCTTCGATGATATGAAACCGAAGCTTTCGGAGACTGCGCGGGAATGCCGCAGCCTGGAAGAGCGGGGAATCCGGTTCGTTACTTACATGGATGAGGAATATCCGGAGCGTCTTAAGCATATTTATGGGAAACCTGTAGGACTCTATGTGAAGGGCCGCTTTCCTGACGACGGCCGTCCCTCCGCGGCGATCATCGGCGCCAGGGCTGCTTCCGGCTACGGACTTCAGATGGCCCGGATGCTTGGCGCGTCCTTAAGCCGCGCCGGCATTCAGATCGTCAGCGGTATGGCGCTGGGCATCGACGGGGCCGGACATGAGGGGGCGCTTATGGAGAACGGCGACACCTATGCCGTGCTCGGATGCGGCGTGGATGTCTGCTATCCGCGGACACATCTGAATATGTATCTGGAAATTCCGGCGCGCGGCGGCGTGATTTCCGAGTTTCCGCTGGGCAGCGGAGCCTTAAAGGGGCATTTTCCGATGCGCAACCGGCTGATCAGCGGGCTGGCGGATGTGATCATCGTGGCGGAGGCAAGAGAAAGGAGCGGATCCCTGATCACGGCGGAGCTGGCGCTGGAGCAGGGGCGAGAGGTGATGGCGGTGCCGGGAATGGTAACGTCGGATCTGAGCCGCGGATGCAACCAGCTGATCCGGCAGGGAGCGGGAATCGTGACGTCTCCTGACGACATTTTGGAGTATTTTCAGATAAAGCATGAAAAGATGTTAAGACTTCCTAAAAAAAATGAAAATGCACTTGCAAAGAAAGAAAAAATAGTGTATAGTTGCTTAGATTTACAACCGAAGTTCTTTGACCAGGTTGTAGAAGAGAGTGGTCTGCCGTTGGGGGAGTGCATGACGATTCTGCTTGAATTGGAGCTGAAGGGTTATGTTATGCAGCCGACAGGCCATTATTATGTGAAAAAGATCTAGAGGAGCAAGAGGCATGGCAAAGTATCTGGTAATCGTGGAGTCACCTGCGAAGGTCAAGACGATCAAGAAATTCCTGGGGAGCAATTACGAAGTGGACGCCTCCGGCGGACACGTCAGGGATCTTCCCAAGAGCCAGCTTGGCATCGACGTCGAACACGACTACGAGCCCAAGTACATCACGATCCGCGGCAAAGGCGACATTCTGGCGAAGCTTCGCAAGGAAGTAAAGAAGGCGGACGTGATCTATCTGGCTACCGACCCGGACCGGGAGGGCGAGGCCATTTCATGGCATTTAATGAAAGCCCTCAAGCTGGACGAGATCGAGGGAAAGAAAGTCTACCGCATCAGTTTCAATGAAATAACAAAGAATGCGGTAAAGACCTCTCTTAAGGAGCCGAGACAGCTGGATATGAGCCTGGTGGATGCCCAGCAGACCAGGCGTATCCTGGATCGGATGGTGGGATACCGCATCAGCCCGTTATTGTGGGCTAAGGTAAAGCGCGGATTGAGCGCCGGGCGCGTGCAGTCCGCGGCTCTGCGCATGATCTGCGACAGGGAGGAAGAGATCGAGGCGTTCATCCCGGAGGAATACTGGGAACTGGAGGCGGATCTTCTCGATACCTCCGCGTCCGCGGATCCGAAGGCGTCTGCGGCGGGCAGGAAAGGAAAGAAGAAGCCGCTGACCGCCAGATTCTACGGTGACGGAAAAGGCAGAATGGAACTGACATCGAAGGAGAGCGTGGAACGCGTTCTGACTGCCATCAGGGACTGCCGCTATGTGGTGGACGAAGTGAAGAAGGGCGAGCGTATCAAGAAGGCACCGCTTCCGTTTACCACCAGCACCCTGCAGCAGGAGGCTTCAAAGCTCCTGAATTTCTCCACCCAGAAAACCATGCGTTTAGCCCAGCAGCTATATGAGGGCGTGACGGTGAAAGGTCTTGGAACGATCGGACTGATCACCTATCTGCGTACCGACTCTACCCGTGTGGCAGAGGAGGCAGCCGCGGCCGCCCGCACCTATATCGGGGAGACTTACGGCCCGAACTATGCGGCCGTGGAAGACACCCGTGTAAAGAGCAAAGGCGCCAACGTTCAGGACGCTCATGAGGCCATCCGCCCCACGGACATCCGGCTGACGCCTGCGCAGGTAAAGGATTCTCTGGAAAGGGATTCGTTCAGGCTCTATCAGCTGATCTGGAAACGGTTCGCGGCCAGCCGCATGACGCCTGCGGTCTACGAGACCATGGCGGTGAAGGTGAGGGCGGGAGAGTATTATTTTAACCTGTCCGCGGCCAAGCGTGTGTTCGACGGTTATCTGTGCGCCGGCATGGAGGACGATGAAGAGGACACGGGCCTGTCCCTGGAGAATCTGACCGAGGGGGAAGAGTTGGAATTGTCTCAGCTGCGCGAAAGCCAGCATTTCACCCAGCCGCCGGCTCATTTTACGGAGGCGTCCCTGGTGAAAGCGCTGGAGGAGGAAGGCATTGGCCGTCCCAGTACCTACGCGCCGACGATCACCACCCTTTTAGGCCGCCGTTATGTGGCCAAGGAGAAGAAGAATCTGTATGTTACGGAGCTGGGCGAGGTGGTGAACCGCATCATGAAGGAGAATTTCCCAAGCATCGTGGATCTTAAGTTCACGGCCAACATGGAATATCTGCTGGACGGCGTGGGAGATGGCTCCGTGGACTGGAAGACCGTAGTGCGTAATTTCTATCCGGATCTTGACGAAGCCGTGAAGGCGGCGGAGAAGGATCAGCAGTCCGTCACGATCGAGGATGAACAGAGCGATGAGATCTGCGAGCTCTGCGGACGCCGTATGGTCATCAAGTACGGTCCTCACGGGAAATTCCTGGCCTGTCCGGGGTTCCCGGAATGCAAGAACACAAAGCCTTATCTGGAGAAGATCGGCGTCGCCTGTCCCAAATGCGGCGGCGAGCTGGTGGAGAAGAAGACCCGGAAAGGCAGGCGGTATTACGGCTGCGCCAACAGCCCGGAGTGCGACTTCATGTCGTGGCAGAAACCGTCTCAGACCCGCTGTCCCAAGTGCGGAAGCTATATGGTGGAGAAGGGCAGCAAGCTTCTCTGCAGCAATGAAACCTGCGGGTACAGTGCTGCGAGGAAAGAACTGTAAATATAATTATTTATAATTTGAAATTTGCGTTTAAAATTTCAAAAAACTGTTGTTATTCAAAAAGAGATATGCTATAATTTCTGCGACACTCAAGAGTTATGGCTCTTTTTTGCATCAGAGAAAGGGGTTCGGAAGTAATGAGCGTGCAGTTGTTAGACAAAACACGCAAAATTGGAAAATTGTTGCACAACAACAATTCCAATAAGGTTGTCTTCAACGACATCTGTAAAGTGCTGAGTGAGATCCTGGAATCGAATATTCTGGTCATCAGCAAGAAAGGAAAGGTTCTCGGCATCGGCACATGGCCCGGTGTGGAGGAGATCGAGGAACTGCTCGGGGAGCATCTGGGAGGTTTTATCGACAAGCTCTTAAACGAGAGGCTTTTAAGCATCCTTTCCACCAAGGAGAACGTAAATCTCGCGACCCTGGGATTTACGGAGGAGAACGTGAAGAAATACCAGGCCATCATAGCGCCCATCGACATCGCGGGCGAGCGCCTGGGCACCTTGTTCATCTATAAGATGGACTGCCAGTACAACATCGACGATATCATACTCAGTGAATACGGAACAACCGTTGTCGGTCTCGAGATGCTTCGCTCGGTCAACGAGGAGAACGCGGAAGAGACCAGGAAGATACAGATCGTCAAATCCGCCATCGGGACGCTGTCGTTCTCGGAGCTGGAGGCGATCACCCATATTTTCGAGGAGCTGGACGGCAACGAGGGAATCCTGGTGGCGTCGAAGATTGCGGACCGGGTCGGCATTACCCGCTCGGTGATCGTGAACGCGCTGCGGAAGTTCGAGAGCGCGGGAGTGATCGAGTCACGGTCCTCCGGCATGAAGGGAACCTACATCAAAGTGCTGAACGATGTGGTGTTCGACGAACTTCGGCAGGTCAAGAATCCCGGGAACCGCGCCGTCAAGTAGGACCGGCAACAGAAACGCGGAATCACCCGTTCTCTTTTGAGGAGGACGGGTGATTCTTTTTTCCAGTGAAGTGAAAAGTTAACTTCCACTTCTAAAGACCCCGGCAAAAAAGTTGCCGTTAGTGTTGCAGGAAA
>CANQBX010000028.1 GCA_947589095.1 uncultured Lachnospiraceae bacterium | reverse complement strand
GGCTATATCCTTCCCACCACCGGGCGGATTCGGGACTTTCACCCGTTAGAAACGTGCGCCGCCAGGCGCACATACAACAAAGTCGGCGATTTTGTGAGATGAATCCCAAAATCGCCGGCTGTTATATTTATATCATCTTGAAATATTCCAACGCCTCCCTTATCGCTGCCTCCTTTTCTGGCGGGCATTGGGGCTGTTTGGCGTTCTCCGACTTGGGCTTATTATAATTCTCCCGTTCAATAATCCCGCACTTCCGCTTCACTTGTGCGATATACAAGTGGCTGACCTTCATTCCGAATTTCTCCAGCACATACTCCTTAATTTCTTCATAGCTGGCTTTCTTCTCGGCGGCGGTCAAATCCATCTCGTCCATCGTGAGTTCGACTTCTATATGCTGCTTGACATTGAGTTTGGACAATAAGCATACCGTCTCGCCGCGCTGCCCGGTTCATCCCCGTAGGCGTAATTGGCGATATTCGCGAAGATCTCATCGACGATCACATCCACCTGCGCAAGCACATCCGGCGGACATCCGGCCTCATTCAGGCACGTCTCCACAAATTCCGTCACTTCTCCGACACGTTCCACATCCGCGTCCACCGTAAGCTCCCGGCCGGGCCCCCGGTAACGCAGGCACACCATGGTAATATCGTCAAACTGAGGCGCATCTCCCACGAACCGATCCACATCCGCCAGGACTCCGCGGCAGACGCCTTCCGGCTCGCAGCCGTCCGTACCGGCCAGCCTGTTCAGATACTGCTGTAACCGTTCCTCGCCGTACAGCTCCTCCTGCCCGCTGGTCGCCTCCGTCACGCCGTCCGTATACAGATAGATCACGTCGCCGGGCTCCAGCTGTATCTCACTGCTGCGGTAGCGGATCCCGTCCATGGCGGCCAGCACCAGGCCGGCCCGGGACTTCAGATATGCAAAGCCGCCGTCGCGCCTTTTCAGAAGCGGCGGATTATGGCCCGCGTTTCCGAAGGACACAAGGCCCGTTTCCAGATCCAGGATCCCCATCCAGGCCGTAACGAACATCCCCGCGTTATTGCCGGCGCACAGCTGCTCATTGGCCTCCGTCAGCACCTGCTCTACCGGGATGCCGGTCTCCGCCAGGCTCTTGATCAGCGTCTTGGCCGTCATCATAAACATGGCCGCCGGGATCCCCTTGCCGGACACGTCCGCGATCAGGAATACCAGCTTATTGTCCCCCAGCATATAAAAATCATAGAAATCTCCGCCTACCTCCTTAGCCGGCCGCATCCCCGCCCAGATATCGAAATCCGTCCGGTTCGGATAGGGCGGAAATACCGACGGAAGGGCGGAAGCCTGGATCGCCTTGGCCAGGGCCAGTTCCTTGTCGATGCGGGCCGCGGCCTCGTCGATATAATGCTTCAGCACGTCCACCGTGGCGTTGATATCGTCGGACAGGAAAGCGAACTCCTCATTGGCCCGGACGTCCACCTTTACCTCCAGGTCCCCCTCCGTGATCTGGGCCAGGGACCGATTGATCCGATGGATATTGTCAATGATCAGGCGCTTGATCAGGATATAGATCAGCACAAATAATATCGTGAATATAATGACTTCCATGAAGACCGATATATACAGGGATACATTTCTCGTAAAGACGGCTTCCGTTTCCGGGATCACGCCCATGATGATGTATCCCTCCGTCTGCATATACATGCAGCGGGAGGGAACGCCATAGATATCCGCCCGAAATACTGTAAAATCCGATACATTCTCCGTGTTAAGCCAGTATCCGGTCACAGCCAGGTCTTCCCCGGCCTGCGCCGCATCCGTTGTATCTCCCACAGCCCGCGCCGTACCCGCTGTATCTCCCGCAGTCCGCGCCGCATCCGCTGTATTTCCCGCAGTCCGCGCCGCATCCGCTGTATTTCCCGCAGTCCGCGCCGCATCCGCCGTATCCCCGGCAGCCTGACTCATATGTCCGCTGGAATCGCTGATAATCTGCCAGCTTTCGTCGCAGACCACGATAAATCCGTTCTCACCCACATGGCGGTTCGCGGCCGCCGCCGCGGCCTGGCCGGCAATATCCTTCTGGAACTGGGCCGCGTCGTATCCGACCTGCAGAAAGCCTCCGTCCTCCAGCGCGATCCCGGCGTATTTGCGGAATACGGAAGGATCGAATCCGGTAGCCTGATAGCTCTGGACCATTTCCTGCCCGCCGTGAAGGAGCACCAGAAACGCGGCGGACTGCTCCTGGGACGCCATATCGTACCCCTGCGCCCCTTCGAGCGTAGTCGCCGTCACGATTCCATTTTCATCCACCAGGTCCAGCTCCGCCACGCCCAGGTAGTTTTGGATCCCCTGGAGGCTTTCGGACGTCACGCCGTCCGCACCGCCCCCCGTCGCCTTAAGGAGCAGCGCCGCCTCCCTGGCCACCTTCAGCATATTCGCGTCCGACGCCTCCAGGATCTGCCTGCTCACATCCGTAATGTTCAGCTTCAGCATATTCCGGATCTGACTGTCGGAAATACCGCTCTCCACCCAGAACGTGAAGACGCTGGTAGCCAGAAACGCCATGGTCACACAGGCAAGGAGCCATTTCTGGAAGGTCTGCACCAGCCCCTCCCGGCCTCCTTCCGACTCCCGTCCTTTTCTGGCCTTTCCCAGAACCGATACAAAAAACAGGGCCAGCATGACCGCCAGCCCGTTCATCAGCGCCAGCGGAAGCGCCCCCAGTTCCACCGTGTAGAATGCCTGCCGGATATCGTCGACCCGGGTCAGCAGAAGAAGCAGCATATCCACTACCTCCGCAATGATCCCCGCCGCCAGTCCGTAGTACCACACCGGCTTCTTATCGTCGAACATATACCGGCGCATGCCCGCCCCGGACAGTCCCGCGAACAGGATGGCGGCGCTGCCGGCGATACGGCCGTAATACCCGGCGCCCCAGTAAGTAGCCAGATACCGCTCCGCGCCTCCGATCACACCGGAGATCACCCCGGCTGGCGCGCCGAAGATCAGACCGGCGCAGAGAGGCGCGGCCGTACTTTCATTGAATGTGATCCCTTCCACCGTGACCCCGAATTCCGTGCCGCAGACCGACAGAACGCCGAAGATCACTCCGTAGAGAACCTGCCGCGCTTTCGGCTTCCAGGTCCCTAAGGCGGTCTTCTTCTCCGCCAGATAAAGCCCCGCCGACACAAGCGCCGTAATCAGGCCCATTACAGACAGCCGAAAATAGATTTCCATCTCTCCACTTCCTTTCATTCGTCAGACGCCGCGCCGCAGATGGATGAACCGTCCCCCGCTGCCGCAGTCCGAAACCCTGAAATTCCTTCCGCCGGGTTCTATAGCGCCTCCATCGCCCCCATGGAGAATTCCGCCCAGCTATAAGGCAGCATATAATCCTTGCGGTAATTATTGATCGCGATGGGATCCCCGTCCAGGAAACGGTATCCGTCGCACTCGAAGGCATCCGGATTCACCGCGTAGCAGTTGTACTGCTTCACCAGCATCTGCTCCGCTCCCGCCTCCGCCAGCGCATTCTTAAGCGCCGCGTAGATCGTCAGCATATACCGCCGCCGGTTGCCGTCGTAAATGCCGTCCTCGAACAGCACGTCGGCCGCCTCCTTAAGCGTCACGCTGCTGCCCCGCCGGTCCACCAGATAGGCCAGAAGCTCTTTCGACTTGGCCCGCTTGAAAAGGATCGGCTTCCCGTCCACCAGTACGTCGAAACCGCCGAAGGTCTTCACCTGGATCCTCTGGTCCCCGTGCTGCTCCTGGTAGAGGAAGGTCAGTTCCCTTTCCACATCCTCCTTCGCCACCGGCTTCAGGAGATACCCTGTGGCGTGGATCGCGAACGCGTCCACCGCGTATTTCTCATGGCTCGTCACGAAAATGATATGTATCTTCGGCTGGATCCCCTTTAGCTGCCGGGCCAGGGTGATCCCGTCGGTGGAGCCCAGTTCCACGTCCAGAAACGCGATGTCGTAGGCGTTCTCCTTCGCGTCCTTAAGCCCCCGCGTCGGGCTGGTATAGCAGGCCAGCTCGCTCTCCTCATCCAGTTCCTCCAGAACCTCCTTTAAATCCCAGAGCGCCGGTTCTTCATCATCGATCAGAAGGTATTTCATCGTCCCGTTCTCCCCTTTGGTATCCAGATATTTACTGTCGTTCCGTTCTCCGTGGAATTGATCAGCAGCGTGCCGCCGCACTGATCCGCCAGCCTGCTTCTCACGTTAGCAAGACCGATATGGGCGCCGTCACTGTCCTTCCCTGCCGGAGCGTCCATCCCCACGCCGTCGTCGGCCACAATCACCACATAACCATCGCCCCACTCCTCGGTAGCGATACGGACCGTGCCTCCCTCTTCCCGGCGCAGGACGCCGTGCCGGACCGCGTTCTCCGCCACCGGCTGCAGCGTCAGCGTAGGAATCTCAAACTCGGTCACCGGCGTATCATAAACCACCTTAAGCCGCTCGCCGAACCGCTGACGTTCCAGGTTCAGATAACTCTTCGTATGCTCCAGCTCCTGGGTGAAGGGGATCGGCTCCTTGGTCGTCAGCGAATTCATATTGGCCCGCAGGAATCTGGAAAAATCCAGGATCGACTGCTTGGCCCGGGCCGGATCCGCGTCGCACAGCTGCCGGATCGCCGTCAGTGTATTATACAGGAAATGGGGCCGTATCTGGCTCAGCATGATCTCTACCCGCATCTCCGTCAGTTCCCGCTCCTTCTCCTTCACCGCCATCTCCTGCCCGCGCTGCACATTCAGAAGCGCCAGAAGGATCGCCAGCGTGATCGTCGGGCTGATGGCCGCGATGCCGTAGAACCCGGCCTGCAGAAGCTGTCCCACAAGCGGCAGGACGATGAAGCTTCCCAGGAAAAACACGGAACTGGGTTTCAGCTTATCCCTTCCCTCCGCGATCAGCGCCACGTCCAGCAGATACATCAGAAACGGCAGAGCCTGGGAAAGAATATGGAATTTGCCGCGCTGGTATACATTGTCCGGCGTGATCGTGTAGAAAAAGCCAAAGGCGGCGGACAGAACCGTTCCCGCTATCTGCAGGAAGAAGAGCACGCAGGCGATCCGCCAGATGACCTGTACTCTGCGCCCCTTAAGCTGCTGGGTCTCGATCAGGTACCCGGTCAGACCAATGGTCAGAAACGCCGCGCACAGAAACAGCAAAAATGTCCCCATCCGCATCAGCCACCAGGCCATCGCCGTCTGCTGCCCCGACAGGAGCCAGTCCGGCATATCGCCGAAGGCCATACCGATATTGGATGCCAGCAGGAACAGAAACCACCGTTTCTGCTTCCGGAATCCCCCATCCATATGGGCCGCCTGATAGAGCAGGAGTATCAGACAGATCAGGACGCTGTAGCTTTCCAGAACGATATTGGCACTGCGCAGATCCATGCTCCGTCTCCTCCTTCTCCTTTATATTCTCCAATCCTTATTGCATCACGTTCGCGCGGCTTTTCGCGGCCGTCTGACGCTGGGGCTGCCTCTGACGGACTTCCCGTCCGCCCGATTCCTCCATGCCGGAAAAGCCAACTCTGGTCCGGGTACCCGCCGTATGGGTCAGCGCGCTCATGGCCGCCTGGCTGACCTTTAAGCTGAAGGTATCGCTGATATCCTTCTGCCGCTTCGCGTCTCCACCGGTATCGCTGTAGAATTCCTTCGCCGCTTTGGAAGGTTTTCTCCGGAAGAATCCGGTCCGGGAATCCAGGACGGACAGATCCGCCATGACCTCGGTTACGCCTATCCTGACAGAGGCATCCTCCATGTTCTTTCCGGTCTCCAGCCGGACCACATCCACATGGCATTTCCCGCTCAGCACAGCCGCGGCGATCACGCCCCGCAGAAGCTGCCGGTCCCGCTCATTCTCCTGCCAGCCGTCCGGCCGAAGTCCCTGCTCCTTTGCGAATTCCAGGGCAGGCTTCCCATCGATATAGAACAGATTCTCTTCCATTCCGGGGCCGCAGCCCAGGTTCTTATGAAGCTGGCTTCTATTATCAAGTTTAAGGCTCCCGACGATCCGCTCGTAAGCCTGCTGCGCATCGTTAAGGCAGTCCTCATCCCCGCCTGCAATCCGGGAAAATCCGTCACGGTTCAGCTTGATGTAAGATTCCGTCATAGCCTTCTGCCTGTTCGCGTCCGGCGACATGGCCGCGAATCCCACCGTCTGCCTCGCACTGTCGGATATGGACGATCCTATTTTCGGCATGTTAAACCTCCTGTCACGTCAATCCGTGTATCAATGTCTCATTCTCCCGCCGCGCAGGAAAACAGATTCCGCAAAATAGCAGTTTCATTAATCACAGATTAACAGGCAAGAGTCTACAAATGTACAACAAAAGGGGAATCTGATACAGATTTTGTCATAGGAAACCTGAAAAAACAATCCGTTGCGCGTGAATCGCCCCGGAGAGGACATGAAAAAATCCGCGCGTTGGGACTGCAGTCCCTCCGCGCGGGTCCATTTATCCGAAAATACAGAAAACGCCGCAGACGTCCCTTTCCGGCATGACGTCGCAGTTCAGGGAATAAACCGGACGGAAAATACCCGTCACAGCGAGAAACAACTGCCTTCCGCATACTCGATAAAGCTCTCCTGCGTCCGGCGGTAGAGATTCTTGCTGATGGGAATGAATTCCCCGTCGTCCAGCCGGATCCGATAGCGGGAAATCTCCGCCGCATGGTCCAGATTCACAAGATAACTCCGATGGGGCCGTACAAAGGTCCGCGTCGGAAGCACCGCCTCCAGTTCCTTCAGTGTCCCCGTACTGGTATCGCAGTTCCCACCCGTCTGGTGAATCAGAATCTCATGGCCGTAAATTTCAAAATACAGGATATCCGCCAGCAGGATACGGAGAATCCCTCTGGGAGAAGAAAAACTCAGGCTTCCCGGTTGGTTCCGATCAAAGAATCGGGCAAGCGCCATTTTCAGCTTTCCATCCTCGATCGGCTTCAGAAGATAGTGCAGAGGCGACACATCAAAGCTGTCCACCGCGAAGTCCGGGCTCGTGGACATGAAAATGATATCCGCGCCGACGCCCATCTCACGCAGGACTTTCGCCGTACTCATACCCATCTCGCGCTGGGTTTCCGCCGCGCCGAAAAGAATGTCCAGAAAAAGCAGGTCATACTTCCGCCCGCCGCGGACATCCTCCAGAAGCGCGCCGCAGTCCGTATAGCAGACAATACGGCCGGACATGTCCATCTCCTGAACGGCGGCCGTAAGCCGCGCCTCAAAGGCGGTCAGAAATTCCTGATCGTCATCGCAGATCGCTATCTCAAACATCCGCTTTATCTCCTCACTCGGTATCCGATGGATATCATTATATTATCCGGCGATGCGGATTGCAAGCTGAAATTTTGTTGTACTCCTGTTGTACTTTTGGATCGTTTCCGGTCTTGTATTTTAGCAGAAATAGTGATAAAGTAAAGACATTCCATCCCGGTCCGGTTCTGCGGACGCCGGCAGGGATAAGCGAAAGAAAGGAGCAATACCGATATGGAGATCACCAAAGCGACAACGATGGGCGAGATGCTTAATTATCAGCCGGGCATCGCTTATATCCTGATGCAGGCGGGAATGCACTGCGTGGGATGCCCTTCTTCCATCAATGAAAGCCTGGAGGAAGCCTGCATGGTACACGGCCTGGACAGCGACCAGGTACTGTCCATGATCCAGGAGTATCTGGCAGCGAAGTAATTCGGCGTAAGAATGCTTTCATGCCGCCGCAGGATGGGGCGGCGCAAAAAGAGCGTCACCGGCGCTCTTTTTTTGTATACCGGAATCGTTTCGGCGCCGGCCGCCATACTGCATGGCTTTCATGGCCGGCGCCGGAAGAATCCGATTCTGTTCCAATGATCACGCTTCTCTGTTTATGCCGCAGGCTTTCCGTCCCAGCTGCCGTCCGCGTTCACATGATAGCCGTCGGGCGTCCTTGTATCCGTATACAGAATACCCTTCGTGCCGTCCGACACCGTCTTGAAATAGTACCACACGCCGCCGATCTGCTGCCAGTGTAGCTTTTCGCGCAAAATCCGAAAATTTTTCGCACAAGTTCCCAAAACCACTTTAATCTAATAATTCAAAAGGGCGTTTTAAAGGTTTTTATTGCCCTTAAAACGCCCTCTTGAAAATCATTTGTTTTCTTTCTTCGGCTTCCGGTTTCCATGTTCTTCAATTATCAGATCCTTTCCAGTTGTGCGATGCTCGTTTGGTATGTATTCCAGTAAATCAGATATTTCACAGTTGAGTGCCTCACAAATTTTATCGATGTGGTCAACATTCAAACGAGACACAAATTCATGATACCATTCGTTGATCGTAGAAGGACGGATTCCGGTAGCATCAGCCAGTTCTTTCTGAGTCCACCTCTTTTCCCCAAGAAGCCTTGATAAATGAATCTTAACCATGATTTTCATGCCCCTTTTGATACTATTTTATATCATAGAGGCACGTTGCAAATATCATTTTGTTAAAATATAACGTATTTCGTTATTTATACTTTAAAAAAATAATACTTAGTAATTCCTGATAATCAATTCATTAAATTCCCCTGCAGTTCCTTTATTGGTTAGACCGCAATTTCTGCTGATGGACTCTATCCGAAAGCCTTTGTATAAATCCCGGATAAATTCATCGTCATTATACGATAAAATAAAACGCCCCTTCACCTTTCCAAGAGATTCTCGCAAACGGAGGTGATCTTCTAATTTAAAACCTCCCTCATAGTATTTTTCTGTCCCATGATACGGTGGATCCAGGTACAGCAGGGCTCTGGGACGATCATAAACCTTGATAAGATCCTCAAAGTCTTTATTCTCAATTACTACATTTTTAAGCCTTTCCTGCACTAAAGTCAAATAATCAATAGTACCCGAAAGATTCTTTTTGTTTGTACCAAAGGTTCTCCTATCAGCTCCAAAGCTTACTTTTATAATATGTAAATAACGAGCCGCTCTCTGAATATCAGTTAATCCGCGGCCCTCCAACTGGCTCCTACTATCAAAGAACTGCTCTCTGGATATTGCCATCCAATTCAGCTCCTTTTGCAATTCTTCGCAATGATACTTTACGCAACGATACAGATTGATCAAATTGCTGTCAATATCATTAAACACCTCCAGCTCCTTGCCGGGTTCCTTTTCGAACAGAACCCAGCCGGCCCCTCCAAACACTTCAACATAACGGTCAAACCCGTCTTCCGGAAAACGACTGACAATTTCCTTCCTAAGCAGCTTTTTGCCGCCTATCCACGCAATAAAACTATTCACTTTTCTTTCCTCCTGATTTGAAATGTAAAAAGGGGCACTTCCATCAGGATCACCCCCGGAGATTTCTCCCCGGGGTAAGATTCATTTTGTTTTACTTGGTATGGATTATGCAGGCACGCTTGCGTTTAAAAAGCGCCAGGGGCCTGTACGCCAGTCTGATCTGTCAGGTATAATGCGCATTCAAGTGCATCGCCTTTTGTATTTTCGAAGAAATACCACTTGCCGTCAAGCTGCTGCCAACCGGTAACTGCATACCCACGATCATCAAAATAATACTTATGACCATTGATGACCCTCCAGCAGGATTTGAGGTATGTACTCGATGTATCTGCATACCACCATCCTCCAATGTCGTCATGGTTCCACCCGATTACATACTTCTTGACCTTGGCCCCGTTGGACAGGACGACGACCGTGTGACCCTTGGTACGGGTCACTAGAATATCACCCCTCTGCAGCAAATCGGAAGAACTGCAGACCTTCGAGTCCTTAATGACAGTAAACGCATCTCTGCCGTCCGGATCTTTCGCCTTGTCCAGGGTTTCCGCTTCATTGCCGGTGTAGAAGTCTCCCACCTGTATGCCAGCAGCACACACGCAGATCCTGACGCCCTCGCTGCAATCGATCTCGACCGGCTTGGTGATCTTTTTTACGTCGAATCCAACCTCCTTCGCGGCATTAAAACCGGTCAACCGGTGATCTTGGCAATAGCCCACTTTGTTATTGGTACATAGCGCTTCCATGGTTTTTGCTATGATCTCCGCAACCTCCTGGCTGTTTGGACGGATCACAACCCATCCTTTGGTGTGCAGATACCAGTTTTGGGTACTAACCTCTCCGCCTGTTTGGTCTCCTGCCTTGCCACTGTTGATTCCGCCATTCTCGTTGCTTCTCGCGCTCCCGATCAAAACAGCCATCGTCTCATCCCCTTTCTCATCCGTATACCAATAATCCATATCAACACTGCCATTGATTCCACTCACCCGACCACTGTCCGTGTATTGGTGGAAATCACACGGCAGATCCGGTTCCCCGGTGTAATCGGCAAGCCAGAACAGATACTTGCTGATTGTCTCCGGATCGTACATACGGCGGTAATAATCGGTATTGGTATATATTCCCGGGCGATATCCGCGTTCCCTGACATAATCGCAGAACACCTCTGAAAACTGGACGCATTCAGCCTTGCCAAGGGTGATTCCGGCCGCTTGGGCTTTGTCCACCGTGTCGTACTCGAAATCATAGAACAGAATCGTTTCCTTCCCCAGTCCGGCAGCTTCCACATTGCTGATGCATGCCTGAGCCTCTGCAATTACGTCAGCCACATTCTGAGCATAACTGAAATGATACACTCCGACCACGTCCAATCCAGCATTTTGTGCTCCGGCCACGTACTCGTAGAATCGCTGGTCTACCGTCTTGCGATAGCCTTCCCGCAGGATGACAAAATCAATCCCGTCTGCGGCCACTTTGTGGAAATCCACAGTGGCCTGCCACTTGCTGATATCAATCCCCTTCTTCACATTTCACCCCTTCTTCCTTATCAGAAAGAAAATTCATATCGCCCCCTGCTTCTGCCAGGATGCCTTCCATAGGTGCCGACATCTTCATTTGTTTTACGGCCGCTTCAATCAAAATATCCAACTGGTAATCACTAAGGGCTATATTTTTATCGGTTAATATCTCTTTCAAAAACTCAGTAACAATAGCCTTTTTCTCAGCCCCGTCTTTCGTCGTCATTATCTGCTGAGCCGCCAGCACAGCAATCCTTGCCCATTCAGTGATAGCAGTCAGCTTATCATTCTCGATTTTGGATCTAATCCATGGAATAACATATCTGGTAATAACCAGTACGGCAACCATAACCAGCAGTTTTACTACCTCAAATAAAATATCGCTCACAAATGTTTCCTCCTATTTTTTATTCATTTTCCTCAACTTTTTACTCTTTTCGCATTCAAAAAAGGAGCCTCACGGCTCCTGCTTTGAAATATCTTTTTCTGCCCCATCAATGAATGGGATGCCTCTGCAACCATACTCAGCAATATCCAGTTCATCTTCTATGCTGTCGAGCTTTTCTCGGTAGTACGACTTAACTGCAGAAGATACCTGGCTCATATGCTCCAAATCAGTCACCAACTCGCGAAGCAGATCGGACTGTTTTGTCGTAACAGAGCATAAAATATCAATAATCTGAAGAAGGGTCATGGCGGTTCCTCCTACTTTTAATTCAATCACGGGGCATTGCCTTACTTATTATAATGCCATTATTATCTTCCCAGAACCAGCAGGCAGCCTCTACATCAAGAGTCCTTCCCTGCCTTTTCCAACGCTTCCCGAACCGCCTCCCGGAATTTCTGAGGCACAGTTTCGATATCTCGCCCATTTTCCACAAGCTTAATATAAATTCCCAGCATCTTACATACCTCCTTCCTTTGCTTTGATAGCTTCGATCTCTTCATAAAGATCTGCCATGCCGCTCATAATGAGCAGCTGGTTTTCATAGATTTCGGCCTGTCCGGCCATGGATGTCAGAATGTCTCCCTGTATAGCTTCCTGCCTGGCATTCTGTTCCTGGAGATTGCAATACTCCTCAATGCTCAGGAATCGGCTCTCACAAGTGTATCCTGTCTCCATCTGACCATCAAAGCCCTCGCGCTCATACGATTCGATATTTCTCCTCTGGATGAACGTGTCTGAGTTAACCCGCTCCAGTTCTTTAGGCCGCACGGAGCACTGCTCCTTCTGCCATTCTCGCATTTCTCGCTTCCTCCTTGTCTTTCTTCGATATTATTTTTCTGACTGTCTTATACCGGACATAGGGCTTGACCCGGTCTAAATACCAGTCATATACATCCGCATGTTTAACCCATCCCATAAGGCTTGAAAATGATCGGCATGTTCTCAATGGGAATTTTTTCTTTTCTTCTTTGCGTCGATACAGCCTTTGTGTCACCCTTGAAAGATGCAGAATATTGTTCTTTCTCAAGGTGGTCCTGTTCCTGTGAAAGACCCAGCCCATCGCAGAGACCGGTCTTCCGGTAATGGACCCATCCTTCCGGACGTATTCAAACCGGAATACCTGCCAGTCATTTTTCATCCGAAGTTTATGTCTCCCAAGGAACCTCCGGATATAGAGAATGGCAGCATGCAGCTTCTTTTTACTATCATCTGCCAACGTAATATTGTCCAGATAGCGGAGCACATGGGCAACCTTCACAACGCATTTCAGCCCGAAATCCAACGCCTGAAGCAGGTAGTTAGCAAACCACTGGGAAAGGAAAAAGCCAAGCGGCAGCATCTTCGGGAACCATGTAAGGCATACCTCAATCAAATACAGGAACATCCTGTCATGGATTCTCCTGCCCAGCGCCTTCATGATCACATCACGCCGGATGTGCGCATAAAAATGGCGTATATCACACTGGGCAAAATTCCGGATTCCTTTTCCTGAACGGATCCATCTGGCGAGCGTGTTCTTCCCGCGCAGGCCTCCCCGTTTAGGGAACGACGAATAGGAATGCGGGTAGCTGCTGCCATAGATAATCGGTTCCAGAATCAGGATAATCGCGTGCTGAATCCACAATTCCTCCAGGGTCGGTTCATAAGTCTCCCTCACCTTCCCACGTTCTTTTCGGTATACCGGCTTATGTTTCGGTGGCCGGAATGCCAAATCCGGGAACTCCACCTTCCATTCAGGAGGTTTCGTATTTATAAGCTTCAGCTGTATTCTGTCGATCCATGCCTCCAGATCAGCCGCCACTTCTCGGATGTCTACTCTCTTGGTCTTTTTCTTCCGCATCCGGAAGAACGCAGCCCGCAACACATCTCGCCGGCAGATCAGCCGGTATAAATAGCGATAGGATTTTTTCTTCCGCCACTTTTGGCCTGTGATCTTCTCGATTTCATACGGCCCATATTTCATCATGCCTCTTTTTATCATTTCACTTGCCTCTTACGGATTCCATGCATCACCTCTCAATAGCCCTTTAAGCTTCTTTGTGGCATCACTTCGGGTTACATTTGGTCAGTTAATCTTCTACCTCCTGGCTGCTTTCGAACGACTTCTACTACTTGCGGCCCCTGACCGGAATCATTTCCACTCACCAATACCCTCAAGGGGCGGATATAGCGGTATCACAACCGCCAGCGGTGTATTGACTGATGGGGAGCATTTGGGTGTATCTTCTCTTGGTAGATATTAGGGACGCGGCGTTGTTCCACCAGGCGTTCGAAGCAGCATCATTCAACGTCCGGGCCCAAAGGCCGGCATTCAGCCCATTGTTGCAGTCGCCGAAGCGCAACGAAACCGCCGGAAAGGCGCTCCCATCAGCCCCTCTAACTTTCCATATCTAAATTTTAAAAACCTAAAACCTTTTCCGGGGGAGAGCCCCCGGTCCCCCCATTCCGCCGCTTATGCGGCGGCAGGTGCTGGGAGAAGCAGGGACGCGGCGTAGCCCCACCAGGCGTACGAAGCAGCAGCAGACAACGACCGGGCCCAAAGGCCGGCATTCAGCCCATCGTTGCAGTCGCCGAAGCGCAACGAAACCCTCTCGCCATCAGCATTCGCCCAAGTGGCATCACAGTACCCGGTCGAAGATGATCCTTTGTCCTTTCCTGATACATCCGGAACCGGTCCGTATCCTTTGACTACATGATATGACGGATAATAATGCAGATTCGTGTTGCCGGGCTTGAAGTCAATACCGGTATCGAGGTAATTCTCTCCTGTCAAATCGTAGGTATAATCCGTCGATACCTTAATCCTGCCTCCCTTCATCACCATGTACGGGTCGCGCTGCCACAGCATCATGCTTCCGAGAACGATGCTGTGGAATATCTTGTTGAAGCTCTTGTTGTCATTGGAGCCATAAAACATCCCACCGTCAACAACCTCATTCTGTTTCGTATTGTAATGGTTTTCTTTTGTCCCTGCGGCTCCGGTCAGATAACTCCCCGCAACATTGGAATGGCTCATGCCCCCTCCATACGCTTCCTGGCTGTTAGTGCTCTTTGCCAGCATGACAAGGATATCGGCCAGGGTATTGGTAAGCGGCCCGCCGAAGAACAGGCCGTTCTTGGATGTCTTCTGGATGGCCTGCCACTGGACCTCCGTGGTGATCCCGGCCGTCTTCGTCAAGGTGCCGATGCTGGCGTCTGTAACATCCGTAGCATTGCCGGATGCCGTCAGGCAGCTCCACTGATCAGCAATGCTGCGCATCCGGCCCTGATCGTCAATCGATCCGTAGAACATCGGCCCCAACATATACGGCCGGACAGTTCCGCCGACATTAAATCCGATGGGCAAGAAATCATCGTTAATCTTGTTCTCGCAAAACAGGACCACTCGATCTGTGCCCTGCTTATACTCGCAAGTATAGATCAACGGATAAACGACCATTGCATTGCCGTCGTATTCAATATCCGATACATCCGATTCTGTGCCATCCAGCTTTTTGCTGTAATCCTCTGGATTGAGATAATAATTAATCCCTCCATCCCAGTCGCACATGACCGGCACAACGCCTTTCAGCCAGTTCCATCCTGCCCAGCCTCCCTGGTCCATGACATGGGTTTCCATATTCATCTTCATGGGCTTATAGTCTTTGTTGGCCCCGATATACTCCACTCTGGATTCAGGATCCAGATCTGTCTGCTCATGAATGATCATGCCATAAACCGGCTTGTCCAGCGGTGCCAAACGGTCAATAAGCTTATCAACCTTCCGATTCACCTCCTCCAGTGTTTCCTGTTCAGCGATAAAAACCTTTTTCGTCATTTTCTACCTCGCTTTCCGCATAATATAACACCTTTCGGTTTAATTTTGCTCATTTTGTTAAAATATAACGGATTCCGTTATTTTCACCCTTCAGCACCCAATTCCTCATAATAAAGATGGCCGTTTTCCATGCCGAGGCGCATCTTCCCTCCGTTTATGTCATCCGCGAAGATCTTCGCGTCCCTGCGACTGGCTTTCTGGTTATTCAGAAGTTGCTGGAAACGGACATTAAAATGGTCTGCATGAGCAGGCGTCATTATCTGAAATGCCTCCATCTGCTCGTTATACTCCGGTTCATCATCTACCGTGATATTTTTTGCCACCGTTCACACCTCCCTTAAAAAGCATCATTCATCCAGAATGCCATACTCAGATCCGCGTCTTTTCCCTTCTCTGAAAACCGCTTAATCACCAGAATGTCTCCGTCTGAATCATAGAGCCCGATCTCGCTGATCTTCGCGTCCGGAAGCTCGCTTTCCCCTATCTCGCAGATATACTGATAGGTGGTATCGTCTACCGCTGAATAGGATTTATAGGGTTTCCTGAGTATCTCGTGCTTCAGCGCCGATTCACTTTCCAGCGGAGTTATAACTTCCCCATCCTCGACTCCGCCATCGCCGAAGACAAACCCTGCAATCTTCGGCAGCTGAATCTCGCCAGCCCTGGCCCGGAGCATCTTCTTCCTGGCCTGCACTGTAATGATCTGATTCTGTGCCATGTCACAAATCCTCCTCTCGCCGTATGGCGTCTAATATTCTGGTTCCATCCAGATTTACTCTGCCGTTCAGCGTCCATAAATCTTTCATGGTAACCATTCCGCATTGTATCGATTCTTCAATCTGCATATCCCCACAGCTGATAGATACACCCCAGCTATCAGGCTTCAGGCTTGCCGAAAGGTCGAACCTGCCATCCAGAAGCCAGGTACCATCCAGCACCCTTCCACGCCAGAAGATTGACGTAAATCCAATGGAGCTTCCCGATAGCCGGAACCATTCATTTACAGAAATCGACATGCGCAGATTGACCTTCATTGAAAACGCTTCCTGTAGCTCGGTATCACCTATGTCGTAACCGATTCCACAGTCATCCGGTTTTCTAATCGCATTCAGGTTATAACTGCCATCCAGAAGCCACGTTCCGTCAAGCGTTCTCACATTCCAGAACAACGTCGGGACCGTAATAGCCATGGCCTGGAACCGAAATTCCTCTTTAATTCTCTGCGTATAGTTGATCAGGAAGATAAGCTTGTATGCAAGATGCGCCGGGAGCCATTTGTCCAGAAAATCACGAACCTTCTGGATGTCAACATTGTCCAAGTCACTTACATTCATGACGATCTCCAGCAGAAGCTGCTTGGCCGCCTTCTCCACATCCGTCTCCGCTCCGGTCATTTCATGCAGCTTTCTCTCCAGCCATTCATCATTGACCAGTTCTTCCTTCAGCAGCGATGCCTCCTGATACATCTTTTCAATAATCTCTTCAATTTGTGCCAGAACAATATCCTCGGCATTCAGCAGATCGTTCATCTGCCTCATATTCCTAACATGCGCCGGGAGCATATGCTCATCATTCAGTGACATTTATGATCAGCTCCTTTAGCGAAAAGAAATTGTCATAATCTGCTGTTATCGACTCTTTTTCCCCGTTGATTGTCAGTTCCACAAGATCAGCGACGCCGTCAACCGAACCGATGATATTGCTGATCCGGTAGAAATTCAGTGTTATGGTGCCGCTCTCGAAGGCGATCATCAAGATGTGCTCCTGAATCTTGGACCGAATCTCTGCTTTGATCGTGTCATCTGTATGGCCGGCCAGCTTCTTCACCGTACAGTTTATCTTTGCGTCTATGCTCTCAGCCGCAATCACAATCGGTTCCGCCCCTGTCGGGTGCTTCGTATCAATATATTCCTGCACGATCCGGATCTCATCCTCTGTCGGGGCTTTGGCCTCTGTCGTTATGATAGCGATATAGACTTCTCCGGACTTATCTCTGGGAGCGTTGACCTTCGCGTTCCCGACGATAATCTTTCCTTCCTCGTTTACCGCCTCCTTGGCCCACTTGATATAGTGGCTTTTATTTCCGCTGGTGGCCATATCCTCCCCGGTTCTGGCAATCAGTTCCTGGAGCGGGATGATCTGCATAGCATTGAACCTTGCCAGTTCCTCCGATACGGCCTGAAGGTTGTCCATGGTAAAGCTCCCTTCAATCCGGGAATCATCATTCTTCAGGTCGTTTTTCATTCTGGAAAGAATCCCTTCTGCAGTAAAATCCACTAATTACTCACCCCTTTCATTTCATCCTGAATTGTTGTAGCGCCATAAATACTTGTACAGTCAAAACTTACCGACACGCCGGATGTACTGGTAACGAAAACGAAATTGTCCAGACGTTTGATATATGGGTTCACCATCAGGGCCTCGATGATGAACCGCTCAAGTTCCAGAATGACAATGTCTCCATCCATGGACCGGCCGATCAGCTGATCCTGCCACTCCTCTCCATACGCCGACGAATGCGCTACATAGCGGAACCGCGACGTCCTCAGCGCCTTATATATCCATATCTTCAGCGCCTCGTTTTTCTCAACCATATAAGTACGGCCATCTTTATCCAGAAGCAGCTCGTTCTTCTCGAAATCATAGGCATACTCCTTCAGAAGCGGCAGTTCCTCGCTGGCCGGCGTCTCAACGGCATCTGCATCGATAAAAGGGAAAACACTCATGACGCAGCCACCGCCTTTCCTGCAATATAAAATGAGGAACCAGCCATCTGGACAATGACATAGTCGCCGGCCCTGAGCACATATTTCTCGTGGAAACTCTTCAAAAATTCGTATGTATCGGCCGGTTCAAAAGGCGTTTGAAAAGGCTTTTTAATGTCCGAAGCTTCCAGCAGCAATGCAGGATTTATATAAAGCCCGGAGGATATCGTATTGTTTTGCATGCTTATAGCCAGAGGCGATACGGATACGACCTTTGCCAAAAAAGTCCCATCCACACTCGCCTGAACGGATGCGCCGCCAGACTTTGAAGCGGCCTTTTTTGTAAGTTCTTCTACCATGCGGACGATATTATGATCCGTCATCCCGCACCTCCTAACCTGTTTTCTCCGTTGATTCGATTTCTTTTTCATCCATCAGGTTCTCAAAAGAGAGTGTCAGATCCATCTGTGATTTTCCGCAGCTGAAAGTATGAGTGTCGCTTTCGATATAAAACTGCCCATAGAGCCCCGTATCCGGATCCGCAACTATGATTGAATAACCCGACACCGCCCTAAAGTCATTCGGCACTCCGGTAGCCGTCGCGGAGCATTCCACCGTCACAAGGGCTTTCGTCGCCTCCTGCGTGGCGTCCGCTCCGTCATTTTGTTTCAATACTTTCTGAACCAGACCATACTTCTGAATGGACTCGGCGTCTTCCACCGTTTTAACAACATTCCCATTGCCGTCCGTGATCAGTACCCGGTTCACCAAATTCTGAAGAGTGCTTTTGAACGTGGAATCCACCAGATTATAGTCCCCTGTCACAATGGCACCGCACAGGATGCCTTTCTCCACCACGCATAGTTGGTTAATATTTTTCATCAGAGGTATATATTTTGTTCCGTTCTGTCTGGCCGCCACTGTATATGCCATCATGATGGCCTCATAGGCTTTCTTTCCAAAACATGGAGCGGAAACCTGAACTCCGGTAATGGCAAGTTCTCCGCAGGTGATCCCAAGCTCTGCCGCCACCTCAGCTGTAATGCTCTCTGGGGTCCCATTAAAGATCTTGTTTACATCCGAATTATTCACATAAAACATCAGATCAAAGGCCAGATAAGTCTCAACCTTGGAACTGGAAGTCTTATCAATATCAAAAATGATCCCGCCGAAAACATTCTCACCGGAATCATTTTTCATAATGATCTCATCGCCTTCATTGATCGTCACCTTTGGAAAATCCGGATCCTTTTTATTCTTTGCTATAGTGAAGCTGACCTTCCTGGCAACCTGCTTTGTGTCCCCGGACCAGGTAATCTTTTCCACCAACTGGCTGATATCCTTACCGCCTGTCAGAAGCTCCATTTTTGCCCTCCTACGCCGGGATCGTCAAAACCGTCCCTGAATAGATCCAATTCCCGTTCTGCGAGCTGGACCTTCCATGGCTTTTTGCAGCTGCTTCAATCACCCCGCTGTTGGCACTGTATATTTTCGTGTACTGTGCCCCATTTCCATAGTTGGTCTTGGCAATCCCCCATAAAGTGTCGCCGCTTACTACCGTGTGGGTCGGCGGAGCAGCCACAGTGTTCGGCCTCTCCGCCAGCCCGTTCGTCCTCACCTTTGTCTCGATATTCACGGACGGAACATTCAGTTTCCGGTATTCCGAAAGGGAAAGCGTGTAATAGATATCCCCGTCCCCTTCCTTCATAGAGTATGTGAACTCGTCAATCAGCATGGCCAGGTTTATGCCCATATCCGTGATGATCACCCTGACTATTTTCCCAGCCATTTTCCATTCCTGCAGCTGGGACACATACCGCTTCGGGCTCTTTTTCGCGTACCGGTAATGCGGCGAGTTCTGTGACGGAAAGAAGCTGGAGAGTTTGGTGCTTTTCAGCCCTCTTTTTCCTTTCAGGTTGGCCTCGCCGACATTGAGTAGCGTGATAACCTGGTTCAGCTGCTTTTCCGTAAATTCCACCGATGGCGGATTGATCGGCAGCTTGATGACCTCGTCCCGGTTATCAACGCTTAATTCTATCGTTCTGGTCTTCATCTCCAGCCCCCTAACCCATATTTACAACTACTTCTATAACTTTCTTAGCAACCCTGTCCGCGATATCGTCAATATCGCTGTCGGACCTAACCTGGATCTCATCGGCAAGCTTGGCGATCTGTACGGAAACATTGCCCAAAAATCCCCTCGGTCTCTGGCTGGAACCGTCCTGACCTGGAGGTTTCATGCCTTCCGATGTCCCGCGAATCCGCTCAACCAGCAACCTTACATTATTGTCGATATTTGCCAGATACGCGGCAACCGAAGATTCCTGTCCGTTTCCGACAACAGAGGCCCCCAGTGCGCTTCCTCCAGTTGTTTTCCTGGTGATAGATACGCTTTCCTTATTCGGAAGAACTCTGGATCCTCTGGGAAGATCGACCAGCTCGGGGCCGTTCTCCCCTACCCACGTAAGACCGCCTTTCCAGTTATTCGTGCCTTCCGCATTAGATCCCACGCTGCCGCCTGATCCGCCGCCGCTGATTGCCTTCGCCGCGCCGCCGATCCAGCCGGCGACCTTCTGTAACGCGCCGCCAATCCCCTCGACGATTGGCTGTACCACCGACCAGACACTTTGGATGACACTCTGGATCCCGGGAAATACCCGTTCAGCCACGCTGAAAATCAATTCGAAGACGCTGATCGCAATATCCATGATCGGTGAAACAATGCTCCAGGCTGCCGAAAGGACTGCGCTGACAGCAGGCGCCGCCGCCGAAATCACCTGCTGAATAAAGCCCATTTTCTCGCTGACTATCCCGATGACCGTGCTGACTTTTTCACCTATGCCGGAGAAAATCGTCTGGAAAACGGGAGCCAGCGTCTGGATGACTGTACTTATCCCCGATACCAACCCGGAAATAATAGGTGCCGCCTGCGCGATCAGACCGCTTATCGTAGTTATCACAGTCTGGATGACGGGAAGGATGGCCGGCAGCGTCTGCTGAACCGCTGATACGATACCTGAAACCACCGGCAGACACGCAGCCGCCGTCTGGCCAAGCGACGCAGCTACAGCGGATCCAAATGCCATAAACTGCGGAATCAGTCCGCTGAGGCCGGATATAAACCCCGGCAAGGCAGAAGTAACTACGGACAGCCCGCTTTCGACCACAGGACCCAGAGATGGAAAAGCGGAGATCAGCCCATCCTTCAGGCCAGAAAGGAGCGGCCCCGCCATTTTCTTGACTTTCGGAGCCGCCTTCTGGATCCCCAAACGGATCGCTCCAGGCAGGGCTGTAAGCACGTTTCCGATCATAGGGATCGCATTGTCGATCAGGAACGTCGCAGCAGTATCGATCACCTGGCCCATGGACGCCTCAACATCTCCGCCCGTCGCCAGGGCTCCCAGCAGGTTTGAGACGGATGCCTTCATGGAAGCAAAGGAGCCGCTGAACGTCTCACTTGCTTCCTTAGCCGTTGTGCCGGTGATCCCCAGGTTCTCCTGTACCACATGGATGGCGCTGTACACATCCGACAGGTTCCCCATGTCATACTTGACGCCGGACATTTTGGTCGCGTCGTCCAGAAGACGCTGCATCTCCTCTTTCGTTCCGCCATACCCAAGCTTCAGGTTATCCAGCATGGTGTAGTTTTGTTTCGCGAATCCGGAATAGGCATTCTGGATGCTGTCCATGCTGGTACCCATCTTGTTGGCGTTGTCCGCCATGTCAACGATTGCCATATCGGACATCTGGGCCGCTTTCGCTGTATCGCCGTTCAGGCTCTGGAGGAGGCTCGCTGAAAATCCGGTCACCGTCTCCATGTAGGCATTTGCCGACAGGCCGGCCGTCTTAAAGGCTTTGTCCGCGTTGGCTTTTACGACGCCTGCGTCATCCTTAAAGAGTGTTTCCACGCCGCCGATATTCTGCTGCAGGTTTGCCCCCTCGCTTAAAGCGCCCCCTACAATGGCAGATGCCCCGGCCCCCGCAATCCCTATCGCGATGGTAAAACCTTTCGCGAGACTGCCGGCCATGTTCTTCAGCGATGAAAGCCCCGCGGACGCCTTGTCCTTAAGTGTAACCATCGGCTGTGCGACCATTTTGCCGACTGCCTTCATTTTTTCTCCGACAGTCTTAAGCTTTGCAGTCGCCATCTCTTTTACGGCCACGGCCGTGACAACCTTTTTCTTCAGCGGGTCCATCTTCGACTTCAGCTGGGAAAGCGTCTTGCTGGCTGCCGTGGCATCCAGGCGGGCCTGGTATTTCTGCCCCCAGGTAGATTTTAATGCGCTTTTGGTTGTTTCTACGTCTTTCCGGAATGCGGACTGTTCTTTTCTTATGCCACGGAGGACAGCCGTGGCGTTATCCGTAAGGGAAATTGCGCCTTTAACAACACCCACGGCTATTTACCTCCTTTTCCCCAAAACCTTTCTTTTTCTTCCATTTCCTTCAGCATCGAAGCATAATAAAAACACTTCTTTTCTGCGTCAAGGTTAAGAAGGTATTCCAGCGTAAGCCCTTTCTTGACGTAATGATAAAGGAAATAAGTCTCCCCATCCCGGTCAATCAGTTTTTTAACTCATCGATCACAGTCACTTTCTTGTCGCTGGTAATCCCTGACAGCTTCATGATCTCCCTGGCGATCTCAGAGATCTCATGCGGATCAAATATCTCCACAGCCTCCAGATATTCGCGGATCAGGCCCTGATCCTTCATTTCCTGGGCGACCGCCTTCAGATCCGGCTCTACAACCGCCAGATAGATCGCATATTTGTCGGACCGGGAATCATCCCCGTTATCTTCCAGTTTCACGCATTCCGTAAACTCCGGATAATCCAGGTTCCGGATCTTGATCTCCTCATCAAGGCTCGGGACATGGAGTCGTGCATACTTCCGGGTCCTTTTGTCCTTGATTCGCTGGATGGCTTTGGCCGTAAACGCGCTGAAAACATCTTCCTTCGTCTTATCCATGCCGGCACCCCCTATGCTGAAATCTCATCCAGGTTCGTCAGGTCGGACGGAGTAAAGCCAATGGTCATCTCATCCTCGACAATCGCACCCTTTTCCCAGTTAACAACCGGAAGTTCGTTATGCCATACATTGTCGCAGGACCAGCGCTCCGTCTGTCCGTTTACAGCGTCCGGATCCTTCAGGGCCGCAATGATCTGGGCACGCGGATCCCTCCCCTTCTTCCACTCCTCCAGGATCTTTTTTGCCCTGGTATATACCTTTTTAACCGTGTAAGAACCTTCGCCCTTCAGTCCGGTTATCTTGGTGTCCACATCAACGCTGATCTGAACATCTTCCCTGTTTGGGGAAACCTTGAGCTCAATCTTGGAAAATTCGAATATCCTCTCCCCATCGATCCAAAGCTCTCCCCAGGTGCCCGACAAGGTTTTATTGCCCCTGATCGTATCTGCCATTATCCTCCGCCTCCTACATATTAACTACCATGTCCAAATCTTCCATGGCATCCACAAACTTCACGTTGCTGGTAATGAATACCTTCGATCCGGTATTAGCCATCGCCACAGCGGTGTCGTCCATCTCCGAGGTATCCGTTCCTCTGCTCTCCAGATACGTCCTCTGCGCCTCGGCATCCACCGCGACCGTATTGTCATAGCTCGCGTCCAGCACATTGCCGCGCAGCTCCTTGTGATACGCGCCGATGGCGGCCACGAACATCTGCTTGTGGTCGTAGTCATTGATGACCTTTCCCACATAGTTCTCCTCAAAGGTCTCACGGATATCATCCATATAGAGATCCATGCCCTCTACGATCTTGATCTTCCTTACATCCTCCGTTTTGTCGGTGGTAAATGAAGTCAGGCTGTTTACACCGCGGCCGATCTTGTAGTTCTTTCCATCGAACACAATGACCAGTTCCCCGTTGTTAATCCTCTCATCCGGGTCGTCCGGCACCTCCGCCGAAGTAATATCATCCAGTTTATAATAGGTGCTGCTCCGATCCAGAGAAAGACCTGCCAGGATACCGGCAATCCTGGCGCAATACTGCGCCGCCGAATGTTTCTTTCCGGTGATCGTCGTGGTGATGTTTTCCGTAGTAAGATTGATGATCCCTTCATGATCACCCGTAGCATGGGCCAGGACGACCTTAAATGTTTTCCTGTTGTCATCCCGGTACTGCTTGATCCACGCCATGATGGTAGAAACATCTTTCGCTTCCAGTTCCGGAATGCAGAGATAATTCCATTTTAGGTCTTTCAGCTTTTTTAGGGCATCATTGTACCCTTCCGCCTGTGTGGCGATCCGAATGGCGATCACGCTGGAAGGCGCTCCTGCGTAGATCAGCTTCAGGTAATCATAATTTGTTTCCGTCCAATGGGCGAAATCGACTTCATCCACCTTTTTGTATACGTTCAGAGCCTGACCCCCTTCCGTATCATCCCGCAGGATGCAGGCGACGATCCCCCTGGCGCTCCTTTCGATGGCGGAGACGCCCTTCATCTTGAATATCAGGTTAAAATTCGGCAACCCTATAGACATTGTCACTCACTCTCCTTTTTGATTCTTACATCCAGCTCTCCCATCGGCTCATGACTGTCTGCCGATTCCAGGGAGTGCCGGAAGCTGACGCGGAAAACATAATGCAGGACGCGGTCCGTGACCGCTATATCCGCGTCCGGAATGGTTATCTTCCTGTCTCCGAAGCGGAGCACAGGGCGAATGGCCATATCGATCTCCGCCGCCTTCAAAAGATAAGCCATATTGCTCTCGCGCTCCGCATGATAGGCGATATCGATCAGAACAGCCTTATCCGTATAAATGCCATCTACCGTCTGATTCTTTCCCGGCACAATATCAACAAAGTACCAGGTTCTTGATATCTGAGCGCCGTGTTCCCGGTCCGTATGCGGCATTTCCTCGAAGTAAACATCCACTTCCGGATCAATCCCTTTAAGCAGCTTCAATATGGAATTCTTGATCTGCAGCTCCACAGCCTCCATGGGCGGCCTCCTTCCTATATGATCTCATGATTTGCCAGGAAGTCATCCAGCCAGGATCTGAGATAGTCCGGCAGGATCGACTGGACCTCAATGAGAGAAAGCTCCATCATATGGCGGCCCGGGACGAAGCTTCTCCCCCTGCGGTGGCCGTACTCGACCGGCTCCGCATATTCCACATTGTTGTATACTTCGATGTAATATTCGTTTCCCCGCTTCTGAAGGGGGCCGACGTGCCAGTTGTCCCTCAGATGCCCGGTATCCACCGGTGTCCGCCCCTTGACCTCGCCTTCAAGGTGCAGCGCCAATTCAGTGACCAGACGCCGGAATTCCTCCGGATACTGCTGCTCAATGGCCTTTGCCAGCTCTTTCTCCCATTTGTCCAGACCGTCAAACCGGTACTCCGTCCCCATCAGAGAATCTCCTCCGCCATCTTGACCGGCACGTTATTATGGGAAACCATGCGCTCCGGCCGGCCGGCAATCGCCTCCACCACCTTTCCCAGATGAAGGATCACCAAAAAATCATTCTCCTGGATATCGACCTCCGGCCTGGTAAACAGGCAGTATGTCGTTGGGGCGGTAGCTATGGATGCCGTCTGCTTGACCTGTCCGCCGCTGTGGGTGGAAAGTGCGCATTCCGTTTCCTGATATACCATTTTTCCTTCAGTTCCTTTCCGGAAAATGCTCTCCCCTGTATCCAGCACCTCTTTATGCGGCCGGTATACAGTAACCCTGTCATCATAGGTAGTTGCTAAAATATCAGCTTCTGTCATGATTCCACATCCTTCGGAAGATTCATTTTTCGAAAAAGGTTCAGGGAACTCTGGTAATTCTTCATAAAATCAACCGTGGCCGCCCGGCCATTCGCGCCGTCTCCGTAAGTAATGGAAGTATCGCCCCGGGTAATGCTGGATACGTCCTTTCCGCCTTCCACCACATGGTCGGCCACCAACATGTCCTCGGCGATCTGGGCCGCCGTGCTTTCCAACCGTATCGGGAGATCTTCCCGGTTGCAGTAAATCAGGATCTTATCCACTGCGCGTCTAATATAGCGGCGGATGGTTCTCTCCTTATCCTCAGACAGCTGCAGATTATCCATGACTTCTGCAACCAAACGCTCCTCCTGTTCCTGTGTCATACGCGGCCCCCGTTCTTATTTATCGGGTTTCTGGGGAGCGGCAGCCTTCTTGCCGGAAGATGCCTTGGATTTTACCCTCACAAAGCCTTCCTCCTCCAACTTTCTGGCCTTCTCCTCCGAGTCCACGCACTTTACAACATTCAGTTTCTTCAGCAGGATCCCCATGGTTTCACCTCCCTTACACAGCCTCGCTGGCTTCCTTGATGTTCACCCAACACTGCGCCAGCTTGTTCTTCGTGATCCAGAGATCATGGAACTTCCGGTAGTCCATAGCCCAGGCGCGTTTCTTCTGGTATTCATCCGGAGTGAAAATGCGCATCTTATCGGTCTTGGAAACCGCGATAGGGCCGCGCCTGGGAGTGATGATCCAGTTGACGTTCTTCGCTTCCTCAGCAGCCTTAAAACCACCTGCGGTCTGATCCCCGCTCTTCCCGTCATTAAACTGGAACTCAGTCTTCATCAGGCCCGACCCAACCGGAATCAGGGGATGGACCCCGTCAAGGCTCCTCACCTTAAAGGTCATGTCTCCCTTCTGGAAATCCGTAACATCGATCTTCTTGGAGATCTTTTCCGACATATTCAGGATCGCGGACACGGCGGAGCTGATCGTGATGACCAGAGGAGTGTTGGTTCCGGCCACTTCCTGAACCGCGGCGATGTCATAATACAGCTTCTGGAGAACGTCCGCTTCTGTCGGCGTATACCCCTCGGACTTCCGGCCGGCCGTGATGCAGGACGCGGCGATCTTGCTGTAACGGTAGGCGTCGATCTCCGGGATCACCTTGGTGCGCTGGAACTCGCCCATGATCGTCGAGGCCGTCAGCACAAACCCGCTCTCGTCCACATCGTTCTCATCGATAGTGAACAGCCTGCCCCTGTCCTGAGTCATCTTCATGGTCTGGTAGGAGAAATTAACGCTTCCTTCCACGAACCCTTCCTTCCGGTCATAATCAGCCAGCCCATCCAGGGAGAGGTCCGGAATCTTCACCTCTGCCCCGCCTGAATACTTGACCATATCCTGATTGACTTCCATCCATCCGGAAGTGGCCTGTTCCACGGCGGCCTTGTCCAGTTCTTTCTGAAAAATAGCAGCTGTTTCAATCTTGTTCATGTGAATTACCCTCCTTATAATCCTCTGATGTTCTTCGCAATCTGATCCGCGATCATGTTCTCACTCGCCGCGGCGGCCCCAAGGCCCTCCGGCGTCTTTCCTCTCAACCTTGTCTGAACCGCTCCGGAAAGACTGGACTTGAATACGTCGGACAGGGTCTTCAAACTCTTTTTCATGGCGTCCTCATTGGAATAGTCCAGGACATCCGCCAGCTGCTCCGGGAGCTTCTCCTTGCGGAGCGAATCAACCGCCGCGTCCTTCAGATCCCTTCTCATGATCTGTGCCTGCAGATCAGCGATCTTGGCGTCCTTCTTTGCCTGATCATCCGCTGCCTTCTCTTCCGGGCTGAGTTTCTTCACCCTCTCGGCCTCGGCGGCCTCCTTCTCCCATTTTTTCCTGGCGTCTGCCAGGGCGGCCTCCATCTCTGCCGCAGAATAGGTCTTCTCCTTTTCTGCGCCATCCTGGCTTCCAGCCGCCGTCGCCTTGGGATCGGACGGAGTGCCCGCTCCCTGATCAGCTGCTCCTGGGGCAGCCGCGGCCTGATCCGTTACCTGGCTGGTTTTCATTTCTCCATCCATAACTTTTTCCTCCTTGATATTTTTTGTATAACAAAAACACCTTCAAACCATTGTTGAAAGGTGTTTATGTCCTGTTTAATGCAATTTAAAAGGCACCCCTGCGGATGCCTAACTGATACCGTATCTGGTTTTAAGTTTCTTCAGCTCTCCTTTGAACCACTTGCTGACTTCTGACATATCCTTTTCAAGCGGACTCCCGTCTATCCCGGGCGTTCGCGGGTCGTTTTTATGCCTCTCCATGACTTCCTGATTCCTCCGCATGGCCTCATCAATCAGCTCACGGCTTTCCGATTCATAGGTTTTTGTTCCGCTTTTCCCGCTCATATTCAAACCCGTACCTTTCCGCCAGTTTCCTGACGATAAAATCATACTCATCCGCATCAGGATCTATCGCGCCATCAGCCTCCGCCTGCAGAAGCTCCTCGAAATAGCCGCGATAAAACAAATGTGTGACCGTCTCAGGATCCGCATACTGCGTCTCTTTCGTTCTTCGGATACGGTATATATACCGTTGATCCGTACCAACCAGTTCCGGGAGCCTGTATTCCATGAAAAGGGAAACATCCTCATCACTGAAGGAGAAGTGAGTGACTGACATCGGGTGGTTATGCGTAACATAGGAGCCCGCAAACTCATCCCCGAGATCGAAGTCCGGATACACCTTGTCCTTCGTTCCGAAGCAGCGGTACACAGCGCCGCTCCTGGTGATGCAGACCGCGTTCTCCCTTTTCTTATCTCCCGCAATCTCGTCCGTATATCCCTTCAGCTTCGATTGTACCAGCTTTTTATTGTCGAAGTCAACCACTTCAAGCAGCTTTTTCTCTTCGTGGGCCTCAACGCCGTCCCGGCCGCCGACCGTTGCGGACAGCCCTCCCTTCACATAGCGTTTTTTCCATTCTTCATAGCCTATGCCTTCCTTCAGCGGCTCCGCTCCCTGACGTTTCAGGAACTCACTGATCCTGGTCTTCGCCCGGATGGTACATTTACAGTTGGGATGGATTGGAGGCATGTTCTCGCCAACCCGCGCCTCATCCACACGGAAGCACTGGCCGCCCAGCGGCTGGCAGATATCGCATCCTCCACCCATGAAATAGTATTCTTCGATCCCCATGTTCCGGTAGGACTGCAGCTCCCCCTGGTTCGCGAAGTAATTACTTTCCGTCCGGACCAGCCGCATGGCCGCGAACCGGCCGCTTCCCATAACGTCATCGATTGCCTTGGCCATCTTCTGGACGCTGGATCCGGATATAAAGCCCAGCGCGATCTCGCGCCTGGCCAGCGCCGCCAGCTTGTCCGTATTTTCCCATACTGACTGGGAAAAATTCTTTCCCAACCAGGGATAGTCCAGGATACGCCGGATCTGCTTCCGGTCCAGTTCCGCAACAGAGAATCCGATTCCCAGCAGAGACTGCACATCATAATGCCCGCGGTAATAATTAGAGACATACAAGCCGCCAAGGAAATCCTCCATCCTCTCCTCGACATCCCCGGCCATGTCGATCATGGTACGGTAGATCCCAGCCAGCAGCTGCTCTTTCCGGCTGATCCGCGATTTAGCCGAAAGCGTATTCAGTTCAAGAAGGGTCCGGGAACTTCCCCTGGCCTCCGCTACATACCGGTCGATGCTCTTGCGCCACCGGCTGTATTCGTCGCCGCTTAACAGCCTTGACGCTTCAGCTGCCGTCAGGCCGTTGTCTCCGGCATACTTCTGATACATGGCCTGGATCTCTTTCTCCAGCTGCGCCGCGGCATCCGCATATATCTGCAGGATATCCCCGGTACACCGGTCAGTCTCTTTGGCATTCATCAGCACCCGGTCCTTCGCCCTCTGGACACTGGCGTCACGTTCCTTCTGGCTCATCCGTCACGTCCCCCTCCATATCGGCTGGAGTCCGGAATGCTTCGGCAAACTTCTGGTAAACACCAAAATCCTCGCTCTCCTGATTCTTTTCCTTCTGGATGCGTTCCAGTTCCTCCTGGACATTATCGACAGAAGGCAGCATCTGCAGCCTGGTCTCCCTGGAAAGGTCATTCGCCAGCATCGTTACGATCTGCGCCGTCTCCAGATCATTCTGCGGCCGGTTCCTGCGGAACTTCATGCCGATATCGCGGTAATCGTAATTGGATCCCAGGATGTTCAGGATGTTGGTGATCAGCCGGAGCCGGCGCTGTATTCCCTTCTTAAATTTCCTCTCCTTCATGGAACAGAGCTGTTCAAGCCCCCACAGCTTATAGGAGATGGCAACGCCTGACAGGTTGCCGCCAAAGGATTCGTCGCACAGATGGGGTACTTCAGCCATGGTATGGATGTCTTCTTTCAGCCGGCTCTTATAATTTTCAAGTCCGGTATCGCTCACTTCCTTCAGGAGCCACTGAACATCGCCGCCATCCTCCAGGATGATTGCTCCCTTTTCCCGCATTTCTTTGATATCGTCAGTGGTTACGTCCCCCAGCTTGGTGACCTTTAGAATGGCGTCGTCGTTGTACTGGAAAAAATTCGCCGTGTTACTCTGTACCCTGTTGTATGCGTCGATCTGAGAGATAACACCCTCAAAATCACCGATCCGCTCCTTGTTGTTCACATACTCCACAAACGGTACATCCTGCCAGTAATGCTCCTCGATGGCTTCCAGGTTAAACATCCCATGATTGACGGAGCGGAGGCGCAGGACCTGGGATGCCGTCCAGAATTCAGCTTTCCTGATTAGGTTGTCATACTTATCCCTGGAAGACACCACCCGGATGGCCGCTGCCGGCTCCTGATGGCCGCTGTCCGTCTCATAGATCATCACCATGCTTCCTGACGGCACCTCCGTGAACCGGATCCTCCCTTCCTCATCCAGGTAAAGCATTTCAAAGCAGTCTCCGCAGATGCTGCACTCCTTAGCCAGTTCCATGTTGTGATCCTGCTCATCGTTATAATCAAAAATATCCTGCAGCGCCTTCAGAAACTCCTCGTTCTGGCTGCCATATATGATCGGCTGCCCCAGGAAATAGCCGGTGGCTGTGTCGGTTATGTACTTAGCCATATTGACCACCAGCCTGTTGTTCGGGTCGGCGCTGTTCCTCTTTGTCTCATTCAGGATATGGTGTCTCCCTACATAGTATTCATGCAGCGTGTCGTATTTCGTCCCGACCATATTGGTATCAATGATATCGCGGATATCCTGCACGGTCAGGCTCTCCACGGACTTCCTGTCCATGTAGATCACCGGCATGGCCGCCACCTCCTTCTCCTATACGCCAAGGCTGCCCTTGTCCAGGATCCTGAACCGTTTCCCCTTCTTGGCAATCGTCCGGCATCCTTCCAGCGCGTCCGGACCGTCATCGTGGGCACCCATCGGGAAATGGAACATCTGCTCAAGCAGCAGCTTGTGGCGCTTATTGAATTTGATATAATGGTTTTTTACATCCGGCTGCATCGTCTGGATCCTCATGGTCTTATCGCTGGTCTGCGGCACTTCCTCTATCGGCAGGTACAGCCCCGCCCTGGCCGAAGCCTTCGCCAGTTCTTCCTTCAGGAACCACTGGAACTGTACGGTCTCAGCGCCGAACTTTTTATATCCCCTGCCGTATTCACGCCGCAGCAGCCTCTCCTTGTCCAGGATATCCGTAATGATCTTATCCGGATGCCGGCGTTCGATATCGGCATCCAGGACATACATATATCCGGTCGGCATATGCTTTGCCAGCGTGATGATCGCCGAGAAATCGCTCTTCTTGGTTTTGCCAAGGGACGGATCCACGAACCCGAAGAACTGGAAGCTACTGTCCCTAAACGAGATCTCGGCCTCGTTGTAATAGTCGAACCATTCTTCGTTGAAAATGCAGTCGTCCGGATTGATGGGATCATTCTGTTCTTCAGAATTGAACGCCGCTTCTCCTTCAGTGACCCTCATGACCATCAGATCGTAATAGGAGAGCTTCTCCTCCCAGAGCACTTCTGTCCCTTCCAGCATCCGCTCCCTGTGTTCCTCAAAGAAAGCCCTGGCGTCCTCGGTATGCCGCTCATTGGAAAGATCCGTGAAGATGTCTTCCCATTGACTCCACAGGCCATCTTCCTTCGAAAAAGAAAGGACCGCCCTGTACTTTATGGCCTTGTACCCGGGATTCCGAAGCGTCTTTGCGAGAAGGCTGTCGTAATGCAGCAGCGTCCCGATATAGACGATGTCCGTATAATCATCACCCGCCTTTGAAACGGCCTTTAAAAACCAGTTCTCCAGCTTGCTCCGCTGCTCCGGCGTCCGGACGTTCTCATCATTCTCGATATCGTCCAGCACCAACAGGTCCGGCCTCCAGTTCCGGTGCTTCCTTCCTCGGATCTTCTTTCCGGAGCCAATCGCCTCCACCTTGATATTTGTGCTGGTCACTATGACGTTGGTTCTCCAGACCTTTCCGACCAGATCGCCGAAATCCTCCCGGATCGCTTCGTTCTCTTCAAATTCCACGCGGATGTTTTCAAGAAAACCTTCCGCCTGGTCGGAACTGTCCGACAGGATGATGGGATAATGCTTGTATCCGTATGCCACCGCATGGATCGTGCCCTTAAATGTCAGGTTGGTGGATTTGGCGTGTCCACGGGGAGCCGCCACCACCCTCCGGCAGCCCGGCAGCCTGTCGATCTCCCGGATCCTGGCCGGTGTGACCGGCTGGATTCCCTTCAGCACCCCTTCATGCCATATCCCATCCAGTTCCCTGTGGAACTGGGGGGATGGCTTGGAAAAGTAATGCGGGAAATACGCCCGGCCAAAGAATTCCATATCGATAGCGCCCAGCCGCTGCCTGATCCCGTCCTTTCCCGTCAGCGGCACAGCCCCGGCTTCATAGTCTGTCCGGATCCGCTGCCTTTCCGGCGTATCGTCTTTATAAAGGAACGTCCGCAGAAGCCCCTCCAGGTCGCTGGCGGCCGTGTCCTGCTCATCATAATATGTTTTGCTCTCGGCTTCAGCCATTGCCCCGATCAGGGTTTTCAGGCTCTGCTCCCTGCCTTTTCTCACCGTTTTCCCTCCTCGCGCCAGAAAAGCCACAGAACGCCTTTTTGTCGTAGTGGCACAATCCCCGGCCCCCGCACATTTAAACGATTTTAAAAGGGTTTCCGGGCGTTTTAAAAGGGTTTACAGACAATAAAAAAGGAGCACCGTGCAGAACGGGCCGATGGTTAGGCTTCGCCACCCAACCAGTCTTTCCTTCCTGCTCGGTTCTCCCCGCTTATGTCCGCTCCCTTCAAGCGCCGGGACGAATCAACCTTGCGCCATCATGTCGCTTCTTTCAACATCGCCTGAAGCGTCGGCTGGGCTCCATCCTGGGCCCAATCCCCGTCCGCTTCGGTCATCAGCTCCTCGCCCTCCAGGACGATTCCCAGCTGGGCCGTCTTCTTCTCGCCGCATACCGTGATCTCAAATACCGCCTTCCGGCTCCGCCTGTCCCATTTGACAATGTTGTGCTCAAGGCTGGCAAGAACCCCGCTCACGATCTGCAGTTTCCCGTCCCCGTTCTCCCGGACCACCGTGGGCTCCAGCGGACGCCCGTTTCTTCCCGACAGAAGCCTGATCCATTCGGCTTCCAGATAGGAAAGTGTCGATGGGCTTGCATTGTCTCCCAGGAACCGGATCACCCCGGGGATCCTCCTGACTTTGTAATAGTTATCCGCATTGAACGGCATCTCCAGGAAGACATACCCGGTGAACAGGATATACTCTTTCTTCCTCCAGACGCCGCCGCTGCGGATGGGCCGGTTCTCAGCAGGAACGGACGCCCTGATACCACTATCCCTTAATTTGCCGGCGACATTCTTCTCTTCGCCGGTCATCACCTGGATGACGTACCACACGCCCTACACCTCCAGTCCTTCGTCTTTCTTCTTGTTCAGATATGTGCTGACCTGGCGGTAAAGCTCCGGGTTCTCCTTCGCCATCGCCTCAAACACCAGGCTCTTGACCGCCTCAAGGCCGGCCTCATAGTTATCACGGTTCTGGACCTCGATGCGCTTCTTGTAGGCCGCTGCCCGGATCAGCCCGTTCGTCTCCCGGATCAGCTTGTCAATGGGGATCTCCTTCATCTGTTCCCCATCCACATTGGTCAGCGCTTCCATAACGTGGTGGCTTGCCAGCCGGATCAGCGCCTCGGATGTATCCAGGTCTGGATACCGGTTCATCTCATCCATGAGCATGGAGAAATTGCTCTGGGCCACATTGATCATCTCCACCGTGGCCAGGTACTTCCTGGCGTATGTGCAGACGGCCATCTGGCTCATCTCCTCGCCGTTCTCCTTCAGGAAAGCCACGATTTCCTTATATGTGCATCCGGTCAGGAGCATCTGCTCCACGGTGTCCCTAAGCTCCGGCGGCAGCCGGTCCACCTTGCCGACGCTCCTCCTCCTGCGCTCCTGATCCATGATCAGTCGCCCAGGTCCACCATGTTGTCGGAGATCCCGCCGCCCAGGAGCCGGATCCCTTTGCCGGTGACCCGCGCTTCCAGCGTCAGGTAGTCGGAATCCGCAAGGCTGGCCGCCTCCCTGTTTTCAATGCTCCTCAGGCTGATATAACCCTCTTCGGCCAGGAAGTTCACGCTGTCGATAAACTCCTGCCTCTCGATCCCCTCGTTCCGGAGACCCTTTTCCACGCTCCGCAGCGCATTGTACTTTTCACGGAGCAGGTTGATCGTCAGCAGCACCCTTCCGTTATTGACCATGAAGGCTCCTGCCCTGAACCGTCTTCTCTCTGCTTCCTTATTCATCTCCCGCTCCTTTCCCGGCGCTGGCCATCATGATATCCAGCATCCGATCCAGCTTCCTGTCCATCTTATTGATCTCACGGATGAAATCATCCTTGGTGAGATAATTCGCACGGATCTCCTTGAACTCCTTCCGGCACTCATCAAAATCCTTTTCATGCGCCTTCTTCGGCGTGTAATCCTCCCGGATCTGCTTGATCTCCAAGGAAAGGTTTGAATTGACCTCCCGAAGTTCTTCCTTTCCGGCCGCCTGGCGGAGTTCCGCCTCGTGCCTGTCCACCTGGCTCATCGTCCGTTTCAGGAAATATCCGATCACGGAGATCACCAGTCCGATCGCCGTTGTTATGACCCACTCGTTCATCGTCCCACCTCGCTAAAAAAGGGTATGCTCGTATCTCTGAATACAAGCATACCCTCTATAAAGGCAAGTTTCAAATAAACTACTTGAAAAGATAACTTACACGCCCGGCAGGTCGAATATGGACATCTGGCCGTCTATCGGCCGTGCCTTGATCTCCCTGGCCTTATCAAAAACTATATTCCGAATCCAGGTTTCTGTCAATCCGTATTTTAACGCCAGCTCCCTGTAATTGCCCCCATCAAACTCATCCCGGATCCGGCTGTCCCGGATTACCTTCTCCAGGCTCTCGATCTTCGGAATGTAGATCGAAGTCCCGTTGAAAGCCCGGACCAGGCTCCTGAAGGCGTCCATCCCGATCAGTCCGGCGATCTTCTTTTGTTCGTCATCCAGATCCCCGATCTGTACCTCATTCAGCAGGTCCATGCTCATCCACCGCCTTCCGCTCCTCGTTCCTTACATAACCCTTCAGGATCTCGATCAGGTTGTTCCCCTGCTTGAATGTCAGCCATACAAAAGGCTTCCTGGCAAGGGCGTCCACATGCAGTTCCTTTTTGATCACCGCGCAGAGCCGGTCCCCAAGCGGGATATCTGCCGGCGTCCGGTCATACTTCTTCAGTTCGTACATAAGGGCCCATATCTTTTTCTGCTGGCCGGCCGTGACACCTCCCGGCCTCTCCTCCGCCGGTTCCCGTCTCCCTTTTCCGGACGGACGGGCCGGAGCCGCACCGCCCTGCAGCTCCTCCAACCTGGTGATGACCTCCGCCGCCTCCGGATATGTAAGCTCCTTGATGGAGCTCCTGCCGGTCATGCCGGCCACCAGCGTATGGAGTTCGTCCTCCCTGCCATGGCCCACGATCCCCAGGCCGCTTCCCATGGCGTATATCTTCCGGATCTGATATCTCTCAATCCCACGCATCTGCCGCCCTGCCATCCTGATCATTCCTCCTCTTTTGACTCAACCGTGACCTTGATGCCCTCATCCACGATGACCGCGGCCCGGAGCAGGTCCACCGCCTCCTGGGGCGTCCCTTCCCAGCCGGCCGCCTGCAGGATCTGGAGCATCCACTCCCAGTTGATGATCTCAGCCGTCAGGTAGGCCCAGTCGCTGGCTTCCTCACCGGACAGCCCCGCCATCTTGACAAGCGTCTCCGTATCCTTCTCATACTTTCCTTTCAGCTTCTTCCTGAGCGTCCTCTGAAGCTTCTCATCGCCCGTGATGGCCCGAATCGTATCGTCCAGGCTCCCTTCCGTGTAATTTCCCAGGAACATGAACCCAAAAAGCCGCTTGCAGGCCGCCGTCATGGTATAGGACGGTTCCTCCTTCACGAAATCCTGGAACACTCCGCCCAGAAGCTGGCGCACCATCGTCATGGATACCGGCTTCACCGTCTCGCTGTTGCTGACCACCACCCTGGAATTTCCGGATCCCCAGTATTCGATGGTCTTCCTTTTGGTGTCCTTTAGTTCATTCGTGGCCCGGTTCTCAAACCACGCTTTCAGGGTGTCCGCCTCTCTTTTGACTTCTGCCAGCTGCCGGTTCAGCTCCGCCAGTCGGTCCACCTTCATCCTGATCTCGTTATTGTTTTCCATTGAACGCCTCCCATATCTTCTCCGCACAGTTCCTGCAGATCTCGATTCCGCTCACCTTTACCACGCTTTCGACACTCCCGCAGTGGAAACAGGACATGACGCGCTTCCGGATTGTGACAGTCCCATCGTCCCGCGTCTCAATGTCCACAGGGACGCCGGGATGGATGCCTGTTTCCTGGCGCATGGACCTCGGCAGTGTGACCGACCCGCTTTTTGTGATTTTCTTGCTTAACAACATATGGCTTCTCCTTTCCTGGCGGCATCGGCCGCAGCCTCCGCCGTTTATTTTCCGGTTCTCTCCCACTCTGCATCTTCCGGGCTTGTGACCGGCACCCTTCTGGGCGGCTGCATTAGGAGAGGAGTGAGGCTCTCACTCTCCCCCTAACAACATGGCGATCAGAACGATCCATAATGGCGTTAAAACCACCCACCAGCTCCATTGGATCACCCCGGTCACCTTCAGCACGATAAACGTGACCTGCACAACATCCAGGATCCCCATCTCTCTACTCTCCTTCCATCTGTTCATAAGTATCCCTGTCCGGGTACCAGCACGATTCTTCATGGCCGCACCGGACGCACCGGCTCCTGACCAGGATCGCCCTCGGATGCACCGTTTCTCCCGGACCATGTTCATAGCCGTCCGCTACCCGTGACCACTTATCCGTCGAAATGATGATCACCTCTTCCAGGGGCAGGTCAACGTATAGATGAGGTAACCACATCCTGTATCTGAACAGGTCCGCGACCGCCCGGAACCAGCACCCGATCCGTTTCACCGCTTTCCGTGTCAGATCACAAATCCTCAGTATCAAGTCCCGCATAATCGTACCCCCTTTTCATCCTGGTGTACCGGACCGTCTTCCCGTTCCTTTTCCCTTTCACTATGTACGCTTTGCCCAGGGAAAGCATCCTGGCGCAGAACCGGACTTCCGTCCATACCCTGGTGAAGTCAGCCATGAACTCCGTGGGCAGTTTATTTCCGTTTTTCATCCCGCCCCTCCTTACATATCCCTGGACAGGATCCGGGTCCTCGGCCTTCCGGCTCCTATCTTCTTCAGTGACAGCCGGCTCACTACCTCGATAGAATCCGGCAGGTTCCTGACCACCAGCCAGTTGTCCGGCACAAGGCCATGGCACCGCATGATCCGCTTCTGCTCCAGCGTCGGTTTCTTTCCATTCTTCAAATTTACCGCCTCCTTATTCTGTTTTCTGCCCCACTCTGCATCTTCCGGGCTTGTGACCGGCGCCCTTCCAGGCGGCTGCATTAAGGCCGGGGCTTCCCCCGCGGCCGGTTTAAAGATACTGCTTGATAAACGGGAACCAGATACTGTTGCGGACCTTCTCTGCCGTGTAGATCACACCCTGGCGGTACCCCTCGTCATAGAGCTTCTGCCGGCGCTCGCGCACACGGCTCTGGTACCCCAGGATCCACCCGAAGGCCAGCGTGACCGCCATCAGGATCAGGACGATTAGGAAACCGAGAAAATTCAGTCCTCCTGCCACGACCAGCGCCCCGATCAGCGCTGCCAGCGTTATCCCAAACGCTGCCCCCAGGATCATCTTGTAAGTGCTGCTGCTAAACCGTCTCATGACTTGCCCTCCTTTGATTTAGATAAACCGGATCCCCATGGTGGCCGCCATCTTCTGGAGGCCCTCCAGGGAGATATCCTCATTGTTGACCGCGTTGTTGAATACGTTCACCATGCCCCGGACGCCCCATTTGCTGTGGCTGATGCTGTACAGGTAATTCAGTTCCTTCTCCATCCCCTTCTCCTGGAGAACCGGGAACAGCTGCGCCACGTCTGACCGGGTGACATCCGTGGTATGGTACCGGCTGTGGAGCCGCGTCCGGTTGAACTGCTGCGCGAAGATCGCTTCCTGCTTGCCAAGCATCTTGTTATAGACCTCCACGTTCCCGATCAGGACGATCCCGATACCCGGCCGGCCGGTGAACATATCCTCATCCGTCCAGCGGCTGACCTCTTCCAGCGCCGTGAACTTGATGTTCTGGGCCTCATCGATAATGATGATCTTATCCGTGGCCCGGAGCTTCTCCTGGATGGCGAAGGACAACTCCTCCGTCCGCTGGTTCTCCGGGATCTTGAGCGCCCTGGCGATCATCCGCATCAGGCTCCGGAGCGTGCTGGTGCAGGGCGACGCCTTGATGTATACGGTGGTCGTTGGATTGTCCTGAAGGAACTTGGCGGCCGCTTTCGTCTTGCCGATCCCCGCGTCCCCGTCAATGACCACAATCCCCTTCTCCAGCTGGCAGTACCGGATCGTCTTGTAGACGCCCTCCGAGATCGATGTGGGCACATAACCCGGGGCCAGCTTATAAGGTTCCGCCTTGCGGATGTTCTCGGCCTGCTCATCCTTGATCCAGAAGAACTCGGCCAGCTTCCGCTCCACCTCGCCGATATCGCCCTTGTCATATGCGCTCCTGCGGTACTGGCTCAGTACCGCCTGGCTGATCCCCAGGACCGGGGCCGCCTTTGCCTGGCTTAAATTCTCCTCTTCCAGAAACCGCTCCAGCCTCGCCTGCAGTTCCGCGTTATAATTTTTCATCACTTACCTCCTCGCCTCTTGGCTGCGTTTTTATTCATCAGATCCAGGTTCGCACCTCCTACGACTTTCTTGAATGCCGGCTCCTCGTCTGCCCTTGCGACTTCCAGCACCTTCGGATTGGCCTTTCCCTGGTATTCCGCTTTGTTGCGCTGGGCCTCCATAAGGACCAGCTCCATGGATGTGATCCGGTCATTTTCAGCCAGGATCGCATTTTCCTTATACTGCTTCGCGATCTTCTCATACCGCCTGGTCTTCGCCATGGCCTCTCTGACATCGTCCTTGCTGGCCCCGTATGAGAGTACCGCCTGGTTATCCGCGGGTACCGTCATGATGAACCTGTCCTCCAGGTCGTATATCCTGACTTCCTTCAGGTCTTCCGGGTCATACCGGAAATATACCGTTTTCCCAAACATCATCTCAATGAAGTCATCGTTCCAGTAATCGATGTGGGCTCCCGCGATATCCAGGTGGACGCCCCGCCTGGCCACCTTCTGCGGACGGCTGCTTCTCATCAGCATCAGGTTCAGATCGCCAGCCGACGCCGTTCTCCTCCTTGTCAGCCGCTCATTGTATACATCCATCTTCAGCTTGCCTTTATCGGCGGCCACCGGGCCATTGTAAACCTGCAGGTTGAAATAATACCGGATCACCGCCTCCACATACTCCTTGAACTCCTCATCGGTGTAGATGGCGTCTTTCTTCAGCACGTACTTCAGGCGCTCCGGCTTCTCGGTCGGGTTCCCTCCGGTGTATGTGTTGAACAGCCTGGAAAGGTCATCCTTTACGTCCCGGAACCTCCGCTCGATGATCTTGGCCTTGGCGTTGCGGACGATGGCGTTGGTCATGTTGATCCCCAGCCGCTTGAACACCCCGGGCGGCTCAAACGTCGCTGCGCCGTCCTTCGGCTTCTTCCTGCGGTGTCCCAGGCCGCCGATGTCGTAGGTCAGGAACTCCCGGCCGTTATCGACATAGATGTTATCCGGCAGGCCGTATTCCAGGATCCCCTTCCTCAGGGCGAACAGCGTGGCCTCCGAGCTCGGGTTATCTGTGACATAGAATCCGGTAAATATCCCGCTCCTGGCATCCAGGAAAGCCGTCAGGTACGGCCTGTGCAGGTTCCCGTCCTTATCCCTCACCATAACATCAAACGTATGGTTGTCGGCGATCCACCACTCATTACTGGCGATATCCTCGTAGACCCTGCGGATATACGGGGCGCACCGGTCGTTGAACGCCTTGTGGCCCTCGCGGCCCAGCACCTTCACCCCTTCCGGCACCTCGGAGCTCAGCCTCCGGTAGAACGCCGAATAACTCGGGATGTCCGCGTACAGGTCCGGCCGCTTTTCCTGGGCCCACAGCTTCGTGTAGTCCAGGCATTTCCGGATCGGATGCTGCGCCTCATCCAGATAGTAATAAAGGAACGCCTGCCAGATCGTATCATCGATGGAGCTCTCGCCCTTCCGCCACTTTCCCCGCTTGTCCACCAGAGCCGCCATATCATTCTCCCTGATGGCCTTCCATTTCCGGTAAAGCATATCCACGGAGATCTTCCGGTCCGGATATTCCAGACTGCAGAGCGTCACGAACTTCCGATCCACCTCCGCCTTGGATGTAACCCCCGGCATGGCCCTGTACTGCTGCCACTGTTCCACCAGGCCGATCCAGAAGTCTATCTCTGCCCGTTCCGCTTCCGTAAACTCCTCGACCGGGGCTCCGGGCGTCTGATCCGGGGCGTCGGCCCCCTCCGGCCGGCTGTCCATGGCCATCTCATACCACCTGTGCTGCAGCCGCTCATCCAGGGCATCCAGCGGCACCAGGTAGGTCTTCCGGTTCTTCCCATTCACGGTTTCCACGGCCGGGAGCTTGCCGTCTTTGATAATTTTCTTCACATATTGGCAACTACACCCTTTAACCTCGGCCACTTGCTTGGCCGTCAGCATCTGAGCCATCTGATCACCCCTTTCCAGCCTGTCATCATCAGATGCGGGAGGCCGTCCCCGCATGACCGGCTCTCGCCGGTTTCGACTGTTCATGATTTCATTTTTGTCGAAAGAATCATCTATTGCCGTTTCCCCTATTTTCCTTTACAATGGATATGCCGACTGCTGCAACAGCCGAGCAATACGAAAGGAGGAGGATTTCCATGTACAGTTTCCATTTTGTCTACTCAGACGGAAGGGTATATGAGGCGTCCGGCATCACAAGGGTCATTGTCAGCACACCCGCAGGGACAAGTGAGTTTGCCGGTGACAATATCCTGTCCGCTCGGATTCCACTGAGAACAATGTGGCTCTATTCCCAGAATGGCGTCATTACTGTTTCTGGTGAAAATCTCACGGTAATCGATGTTCTCAGGGAAGAGTAGGCTACCTGCCATTCCGAAGGTCAACTTCAAGTTCAACTTTTACCTTGCAGTTGGCCTTCTGGATTTCCCGGATCTTCTCCAGGACCGTCTGAATATCCGAAAAGTCATTCATGCGAACAACTACTTTCACAGCGCTTCTTTTTTTCATTGCAATCACCCCTTTCTGGTCCCCCCACACCTGTCTGATATAAGTATGGAGCATCCGCTCATTTTTTCGCACAAACCAGAACTGCCTTTTAGAATCTGTTCACAAACCTGTTTTCGTGGTACAATCTCTATAAAAGGAGGTACCTACATGAATGAGTCCATTTTTACTTCTCTCGTCAACCAATCAATGGCTGAAGCACGTTCCGTATTTGTAAAGCAACTGAATGAGAGTTCCACCCTCGACTCTATCCGCAGTAACCCGGAGGCTTTTACGGAATCCCTGACTTTTGGGGCTGCCACCCTGCTCATCTCTGCTTTTGCGGACTGTACACTGCAGAATTACCATAAATTTCTCTGCATCGTCCTAAGGGAGAAGGGAATTGACATCTCTGATCTGGAAGAGTTCCGTTACTTGCTCGAGAAGTGATCACGTTCTTCCAGCCGGGTGTTCCAGCACCAGCTCCATAACGCCTTTCGCAGGCTGGTCCGGGACGCTCCGGCTGTATTTCTCAGCAACATCTGCCAGGCGCTGCGTCCGCTCCAGAGCTTCTCTTACTTCGGGCTTTATGGGCTGGCGGGACAGGAGCTCGCCTGCTGCGCTTTCGTTCTCCTGTCCCCGGTCCACCTTCAGCAGGAAGCTGGCGTCATCCTCGATCCAGATGCCGAAATACTCATCCGTCCGGGTAAAATAGCAGTCCAGGCCGTAAAACTGTTTCATGGCCAGCTGATATACTTCCCACTGCGACATGCAGTGTGCCTCCTTCCGGATCGTCTTCGGTGTTTCCTTCGTCTCCAGAAGACTGTCCCATTCCCGGACCAGCTTCTCCATGGCCCTGCCAAACTCCGTCTCATTAAGAAATTTCTTCCTGTTCAAAAGCATCTTGCAACTCATCTCCGCTCCTTTCCCGGGCGTCCCGCGCCCGTCTAATTTAAGTATGGAACATCCGCCCATTTTTTCCGCACAAACCGGAACCGCCTCTTAAATGGCTTTTAAGAATTCCTCGAAATCTCTGACATCGCCGCCCAGCACCCGGATGATTGAAACAATGAACTTGTTTCCGGACTGTTTCCCGTGCGTCGCCTCGCTGATCCTCGCCTGGGGTATGCCCATCTGCCTCGCCAGCTCCGTCTGGGACATCTCCTTCTTGGCCAGTTCAACCTTTACCCAGCGCCGGAACTCCTCCAGATTCGCGATCCTGTTATTATCCATCGCATTTCCTCCTTTTCTTGCCGCCTGGCGTTATTTGTTTTTGTAAAATCGTTACAAAATAACATTTACCGTAATTGTTCTGCGTGCTATAATGGAAGTTGTAAAAGTGTTACAATATAACTTTACTCTAATATAAGAGTTTTGTCAACATAAACCTTTAATTTTAGTGTATATTTTCTATGATTGGAGTTATTATGAGATCTGATATCGGCGAGCGCATTGCTACCAGAAGAAAAGAACTTGGAATTACTGGGGGGCAGATTAAAGAGAAAACAGGTATATCTACAGGAAATTTAAGTGGAATCGAAAATGGAAGCAGTCTTCCATCGGCCACTGCACTTATTAGCCTATCAAAAATTCTCAATTGCACTACTGACTGGATTCTGAAAGGAGAAGCTCCAATATCAGAGCATAAGGATATATTTTCGCTTTCTGAAGATGAAAAGGAACTCCTTGAAACATATGATAAATTAGATCGGCGTGGACAGCACCGGGTGCATACTGTGATCTATGAAGAATTAGATCGGATTGCAGGGGGTGCAGCTATTCCTACCAAAGGGAACGCCGTATAATGTGCCGGTCCGGAAATATTATCTATATTGACTGGCACAGCCTTTCATGATATATTCAAACTGCATTTACCGCCTTGCCGGGCTGCCCTCCGGCATGGAAAAAGCAGTATCTTTCATGGCTCGAAGGATGCTGCTTTTTTGCAGAAAATGGTTGCTATTAAATGGTTGCCATTAAAATTTTTCAAAGAAACCTTTTAAAACATGCTATTTGAAAGCACATTTTAAAAGGTTTTAAACGCAAGAAAACTGCGTAAAATGGGCATCTTCAAGCACTTTAATCAATACCTTTTAAAGGTTTTGAAAGGTATTTAAATCTCTTTTTCAATAACATCAAAAAACTCTTCCATACACCCAAATTCACCTCTTTTCTTTTTTCAGGTTGCCATTAAAATTCGCTCCTTCTTTTAATGAAAAATCCGTTCCTTTAAGCCTAAAAAAGCCCCATTTTGGCGGGTGTCCGTAAGAAAGTTTTGAAACAAAATTTGATTACGGCATCTGTCAGACAGGATTGGGACGACAAAAAAGAACGGAGTATAGGCTTGGTTTTGCCTTGCTCCGTTCTTTTTTATCCAAGCGTATTCGCTTCTCCGATAGCCAAACGGTGAAATTCGTTCACCGTCACCAGCAAAGGACATAGCGAATTGTTACCCCATGTTTTGGCGGGCGCTGCGCAGGGAGTCGCAAAACGCGACTCCCTGCATTGTCATTCCTGTAAATTGAAATAGCCATACTTGTTATTTCCGCTTCCTCTTGCCTTTCCCATGTGAGAACTGCGGACTGGCTTTTCCGCGCTGGCTGCCTTGTCTATCTTGCAGTTTCTTGGATTTCTTCAAAATGCCGATCAGTGTGACGAATTCCTCTTTCGTAAGCGTGTCGTAGTCTATCCCCAAAGTGGTCAGATACCCTCTGATACGTTTCTCCTGCGGACTGCCCTCAAAGTCCATTGCCTCTTTCAGACTGCGGGCTACCTCTGCGGC
>CANQBX010000027.1 GCA_947589095.1 uncultured Lachnospiraceae bacterium | reverse complement strand
GACAAGCAGTGGGAGTTCTGGTTCCTGGCGGTGTGCGTCGGAATGTTCCAGGGCGGTATCCAGGCGCTGTCGCGGTCCTATTTCGCGAAGATCATCCCGCCGGAGAAGTCCGGGGAGTTCTTCGGGATCTTCGATATCTGCGGCAAGGGCGCGGCCTTTATCGGCACGGCGCTGGTGGGCGCCATGACCCAGCTGACGCAGAATCCATCCAGCGGCGTGGGAATGCTGGCGATATTGTTCGCGGCGGGATTTGTGATTTTCGGGATGGCGGCGAAGGCGGCGGAGAAGGCCTGAATATGCGACTGGTGAAGCACGGATCGTCGGACAGAACAGATTATGACGGACAGGGAGGGCTTTCAAATGGACGCGCGTACATTTATCGATATCATGCGGACGACAGGCCGCTTAAAGGATATGACCAGGCACTCCTGGACCGCCGGCGGGCGGCACGAGAGCGTGGCCGAGCATACATATCATCTGCTGATGATGGCGTATTTCTGCCGGGACGAATTTCCGGAGGCGGATATGGTGCGCGTCATGGAAATGTGCCTGTTCCACGACATGGGAGAGGCGTTTACCGGCGATATTCCGACCTTTGAGAAGACGGATGCGGATGAATGCGAGGAGTCGCGGCAGGTGACAGCGTGGATCCGGTCGCTGCCGGAAGGATACCGGGAACGGGTGGCTGCACTTTTTGCGGAGATGGATGCCATGGAGAGTACGGAGGCGAAGATCTATAAGGCGCTTGACAAACTGGAGGCGGTGATCCAGCACAATGAGGCGGATATCTCCACATGGATTCCGCTGGAATATCAGCTGAATCTGGATTACGGGCAGAAAGAGACGCAGTTTTCGGAGTTCTTCCGGAAGGTGCGTCAGCTTGCGAAGGAGGATTCAGAAGAGAAGATCGAGAGGGAGAGGCGGAGGAACCCATGATGTTTGCGATGGGTGTTTTCGCCATGATCTTTAGCGATTCGAATGGCCTTTATTCCCGCGCAGCATCTGTTTAAACGATACGCATGGATGCTAATTAGAGGCTTCATTTCCCGCTGCCTGAGCGTTTTTCGCCGGGTTCTACCGACAGTCGGTTGCGTTTCCGGTCCGGAATTGCTACATTGAGGCCATAAAACAAAAGGAGGCGGCCAAGATGTATCAGAATGAAAATGAACGGTTCGGCGCGTTTATCACGCAGCTGCGGAAAGAGAAGGACATGACCCAGAAGGAGCTGGCGGACCGGCTGTACGTGTCGGACAAGGCGGTGAGCAAATGGGAGCGCGGCTTAAGTATGCCCAACGTATCGCTCCTGCTTCCGCTGGCGGAGACGCTGGGAGTGACGGTCACAGAACTCTTAAAGGGTGAGCGGCTGGCGGCGGACCGGCAGATGGGCATTCATGAGGTGGAAGAACTGGTGACCTATTCCGTCGGCATGAGCGCGGAACAGCAGAAAGCCTGGGAGAATAGGAAGGGGGTCTGGAAGCACCGCTACTGGTGCTGCTTCGGAGCGGTGCTGGGAGAGATCGCGGTACTTCTGGGAATCGGCGTGCCGCTTACGGAGATGTCCAGCAGCGTGTTCCTCGTCTGCGGGCTGATGCTGCTTTTCGGACTCTGGGCCTGCTTCCGGATGGAGCCGCGGCTTCCGGCTTACTATGATGAGAATAAGATCAGTTTTGTCCAGCAGGGCGCGTTTAAGATCTCCGTACCGGGTGTCTATTTTAATAACCGGAACTGGCCCCATATTGTGGACGCGCTGCGGGCGGAGATCCTGTGCGTGGCGGTCGGTTATCCGCCGGTGTTCTGGCTGATCTACCGATTCGCGGGACCGTGGATGAGCGAAGGGGCGTCGCCGGTGGCCATCGCGGTACAGATGATCGTGGTGCTGGCGGCATGTTTATTTATCTTTGTGCCGATCGTGTGGATGGCGAAGAAATACGAGTGAAAGAGGGAAAGAGGTTGGCGGCTTCTGATATTGGAGCCAAAGGAAATGAATCCTGAGTTGGGGGTGAGTTTGCAGGGGAATGCCCGGTGAAAGGGAATGACCGGACAGAAAGAAAACCGGCAGGGGAATGGCCGGGAAAATGCAGCAAAGCAACTTGGTACGGGTATGTTTAGGAGAGGGTGCAAATGAAACTGAATTACAAAAGAACATTTTTCATCGGACTGGCGTTTCTGTCGATCTCGGCTTTCTGGCAGATGTACGACAATATCATTCCGCTGATCCTGCAGGGAACCTTTCATCTGAATGAAACGATCACCGGCATGATCATGGCCGCCGACAATGTATTGGCCGTGTTCCTGCTGCCGCTTCTCGGTTCACTTTCCGATAAGGCGGACACGCGGTTCGGCAGGCGGACGCCGTTTATCGTGGCCGGCACGGCGCTGGCCGTGGCATTGATGATGCTTCTGCCGCTGGCGGATAATCTGGCAAACCTGGGACTTTTCGTCGGAAGCCTTTTGTTCCTTTTGATTGCGATGGGGCTTTACCGGTCGCCGGCGGTGGCGCTGATGCCGGATCTGACGCCGAAGCCGCTGCGCAGCCAGGCCAACGCCATTATCAATCTGATGGGGGCCATCGGCGGCGTCTACACGCTGATCCTGATCAGCGTGCTGCTGAAGGAGGATGGGAAACCGGATTACACGCCGGTATTCCTGGGCGTGGCGCTTATTATGGTGCTGGCGGTAGTTGTGTTGATCTGTACGATCCGGGAGAAGAAACTGGCGGCGGAAGTTCGGATCGAGGACGGGGACGCGGAACCGGAGGATGCGATTTCCCCGGCAGATGCCCGTACGGCGGAAGCTTCCGGCTCCGCCTCAAACGTAACTGCATCCGCGGCCGCAGGCCGTACCCGCCTCGCTCCGGATGTTCGCCGCAGCCTGGTGATGATCCTGCTGTCGATCTTTTTGTGGTTCATGGCCTATAACGCGGTCACAACCGCATTTTCCCGCTATGCCCGGGTGGTATGGGGGATGGCGGGAGGCGGTTTCGCCAACTGTCTGATGGTGGCGACGGTGGCCGCGATCATCGGCTATATCCCCATAGGCGTTGTTTCCGCGAAATTCGGCCGGAAGGTGTGTATCCTGGGCGGGCTTGCGCTGATGTTTGTCAGCTTCTTCGCGGCGATCTTTTTTAAGGAGTTCCATCCGGCTATCAACATCGGTTTTGTGCTGATCGGCATGGGCTGGGCGTCGGTCAGTGTCAATTCGCTGCCGATGGTGGTGGAAATGTGCAGGGCGGGCGATGTGGGCAAATACACCGGCCTTTACTATACGTTTTCCATGTCGGCCCAGATCCTTACGCCGGTTCTGTCGGGAGCGTTCCTGCAGTATGTGTCCTACAGGACGCTGTTCCCTTACGCCTGCGTCTTCACAGCGCTGGCAATGGTGACGATGTCTATGGTGCATCATGGGGATAACCGGCCGGAACGGAAGAAGACCCTGCTGGAGAATTTTGATGTGGAGAACTGAGCGGCCGGAAAGAACCGCCGCACTGTTTCGGCGCTGCATGAAATGCATCATGGTAGTGGAAAAAATAAAAATAGTATGATATAATCGGACCCGGGCGGGCTGCTATAGGGATAAAACGAAAGGAACCGTTATGAAGAAAATTACCATCGTCGTTCCGTGCTACAACGAAGAAGAGACGGTAGACGCTTTTTTTCAGGAGATCGGAAAGGTGCGGGAGTCCTCCCTGGGAGATTATGACCTGGAGATCCTTTACGTGGACGACGGGTCGTCCGATCGAACGCTGGATGAGATACGGCGTCTGGCCCGGTCCGATCCGCATGTAAAATATCTTTCCCTTTCCAGAAATTTCGGCAAGGAAGCCGCGCTTTATGCCGGGCTGACCCATGCGGACGGAGATTATGTGGCGGTCATGGATGTGGATATGCAGGATCCGCCCGGGCTGCTGCCGGAGATGGTGAGCTGCCTGGAGAAGGGAGACTGCCAGTGCGCGGCGGCCAGAAGGATCGACCGGCGCGGCGAGTCGCGTCTGCGCTCCTTCTTCTCGGGTTGTTTCTATAAGCTGTTCCGCAGCCTGACCGGTATACAGGTTCCCGACGGCGCCAGAGATTTCCGGATGATGGACCGGACGTTTCTGGACAGCTTTCTTGAGCTGAAGGAGTATAACCGTTTTTCGAAGGGACTGTTCGACTGGGTCGGGTATTCCGTCAAATGGCTGGAGTATGAGAATCGGGAACGGAGAAGAGGCAGTACGAAATGGTCGTTCTGGAAGCTTCTGGTATACAGTTTTGACGGAATCTTCGCCTTTTCCAATACGCCGGCCATAATTTCCGGAGGGATCGGGATCCTGTTCTGCCTACTGGCATTCCTGTTCCTGCTGATCATTTTCGGCAGGGCCCTTCTGTTCGGCGATCCGGTGGCGGGGTGGCCGTCGACCATTTGCATTATCCTGCTCATCGGAGGAATCCAGATGTTCTGCCTGGGTATTCTGGGACAGTATCTTGCCAGAATCTATTCCGAGGTGAAAGGAAGGCCGGTATATCTGTGCCGGGAGACAAATCTTGAACAGAAGAAAGAGGACGAGAAGCCATGAACCGTAGAAAATGGATCCTGCTGACCGTATTCGTGCTGCTTTTTTCAGCGGCGGCGGCCGGGACAGGCCGCGCCCACTGGGAGCAGAAACCCGGCTGGTTCTATTATGATGAGAACGGCGAGAAGATCAGCGGCCGCTGGATGCAGTTAAATGGCGCCTGGTATTATTTTGACGATTCCGGGATCATGCTGACAGGCTGGGCGCAGATCGACGGTGAGACCTTTTTCTTTGATGAGGATGGGGCTGCGCTGACCGGACCCGCCGTGATCGGCGGCCGCCTTTACTGCTTCGGAGACGACCGGGCCCTTTACACCGGCGCGCGGCGGGTGGGAGACACCGTGCTGACATTTACGCGGGAGGGCCTGGATCCCCAGGTTCTGGCGGGACATACGACAGCCAGTTATACGGCTGAAGGCGAGCTGCTTCTGGACGCCGACCGGGCGGAGAAAAGCAAAAGCAATATCCGGCTGATCGTTCTGCTTCTGGCGGCTGCGGGCTGCGGACTGTTCTTTTGCTGCCGGAAAACGGAGAGCAGGGCATACTGTCTGGTGCTTTATATCGCCGTCGTCATGTCCTCTTCCCCGGTCTTTCTGTCTTATCTTGTCCACGGGCATGATATGAATTTTCATCTGAACCGGATTCTCGGCATTGAAACGGCCCTGCGGCAGGGAATGTTCCCTGTCCGGCTGAACGCCTTCAGCTTAAACGGCTACGGGTACGCGGATCCGGTCTTTTATCCGCCTTTGTTTGTGTATATTCCCGCGATACTGCATATTCTGGGCTTTCAGTTCGTTCCGGCGTTCAATCTCTTTCTGCTTCTGGTAAACGGGGCGTCCGCTGCCGTCATGTATTACTGCAGCCGCTCGCTTTTCCGTTCGGAGAGGATCGGATGCATAAGCGCCGTTATTTATACGCTGTGTACATACCGTCTGTGCAACGCCTATGAGCGGATGGCGGTCGGAGAGCTGCTGGCGATGGTCTTCCTGCCGTTGGTGCTTTACGGTTTTTATGAGCTGTTTTTCGGCGACGAGCGACGGTGGATGTTCTTAAGCCTCGGAATTACGGGCGTTGTGCAGAGCCATGTGCTGAGTACGCTTCTGATCGCTGTGGTCTGCGTCGCGGCCGGCCTGGCCTGCATCCGCAGGATCCTGACAAGAAGACGTTTCGCCGCGCTTGTGAAGATGCTGCTCAGTACGCTGCTTCTGAATCTGTGGTTCCTTCTTCCGCTGATCGAGTATATGGGAACCGATATTGATACGGGCTCCCTTATGCGGGTCGGCGCCGACAGAGCGATCCCGCTCGCCAAGCTGATCGAGTTCTTTCCGAAGGCGGCAGGTTCAAGCGTATATATAAATACAGATCTGTCGGCGGCGATGGCGTCCTCCCTGGGAGCGGTCATAGTGATCGGCTCGCTGCTTTTCATATACGAGTTTGCGCTGAAGAGGAAGGAATGCAGCAGGCTTGCGGTCGTTCTGTTCGTCATGGGCGCGGGATTCGCTTTGCTGGCGACTGACCTTTTCCCCTGGAAGGGCCTGTCCAGGATCTGGATTATAAATATGTTTTCCTCCTATCTGCAGTTCCCGTGGAGGTTTTTGTCCCTTGCCTCCTGCTTCCTCTCCATGGCCTGCGCCTATGCGTATGCCGGACTGACGGGGGAGACGCATAAGAGAGCGGGCTTGCTGGTCGTTTTGACGCTTTCGCTTGTCTCCTCCCAATACCTGCTTAACGACCATATGCGTCAGCAGGCGGCTGTCTGGTCGGAGGACGATGTCAATCCGATCATCGGGGAAAAAGAGTATATGTATCCGAATACGCCCAAATCCGGGCTGGACGGCAGCTTCAGCGCATCGGGAAACATCGTTCTTTCCGGGCAGGCCAGGGACGGGCTGGCCGCGTCATTTACCTATTCGGGAGGCGGACAGGAGGAATATGCGGATGTTCCGCTGCTGTACTATCCGGGTTATCACGCTTATGATTCTTCCGGAAACGAATTGGATATAATCAGGAATGAAAGAAATACGATCCGTGTCCTGCTAAACGACGCGCAGGGAACGGTGGCCGTCAGGTTTTCGGAACCGGCAGGCTGGCGGATCGCCGAGTGCATCTGCATAGCGTCCGTCCTGTGGATCCTGGCGGAATTCATACGTTATTACGGAGGACTGAAACGGTGGAGGAAAGAATGACAGCGCAGCGGAAGCGGGATATATATCTGAGGGTGATCGCCGCGGCGGCGGGAACCGTCGGGATCAGCGCGCTGATCGGCGTATACGGTCTGTCCGACCGCGTGTATTTTAATAAGACGATCCTGTCTGTTCTGACGTTTGCCGCGTATTTTGCCGCTGCTGGCAGAGCCGCCGCGGAATTCAGAACGGACCGCTCAAGGGCGTCCTGGTCGTTTGCCCTGGCCTGGCTATTGAGCTTTACGGAAGAACTGGGCATGGGAATGAGGCTTGCGGCCAACGGAATACCTGCCGTTATCAACGCGGGGACGACGGCCTTTATGGCCTTATGCGCCGTCCCGGCCGCTCTGCTTCTGGAACCGGCGTTTTTCCGGCTGGCCGGATGTATAAAGGACCGCGAAGAAAAATCGGCGGACGGAAAGGACGGAAAGAACGCCGGGAGAGTCTTTCTGCTGGCCTGGTTCGTTGTTTTCCTGGCATATATTCCGTGCTTTCTGGCTTTCTTTCCCGGGCTGTACTGCTATGACATGATCTGGCAGTGGGGAATGTTCGCTTCTCACAATTACAATACGCATCATCCGCTGATCCATACCCTTATAAGCTCCGGGCTCATTGAATTCGGGAAGAATATCTTCGGATCCTATAACGCCGGCCTGGCGGTACACAGCCTGTTCCAGCTGCTCGTGCTGTCCGGCAGCATTGCGTTTGCCGGCAGCTTTCTCGGCAGGCTCCGGATCGGCCGGAGACTCTGGCTGGCGGTCATGCTGTTTTATATCCTGTTCCCGTTCTTTCCCGTACTCGGGGTCAGCACTACGAAGGACGTCCTGTTCGGATGTCTGTTTCTGGACGTCTTTACATGCCTGTGCGATATGGTAAGCAGCAGACGGGTCTATCGGGGATGGCGGCTCGCCGGCTTCCTCGCCGTCTCGGCGCTTATGGGAATGTTCCGTAATAATGCCGTATACGGTCTGGCATTTTCGGTGTTTGCGATGCTGCTCGTATGGCTTTTTGCGGGACGCCGGAGCAGGGAGGGGAAATTCCTTCTGCAGCTGACGGCGCTCCTGTTTGCGGCGGTTATCCTGACCGAGGGAGGCTTCTCCGCGCTGGAGGTCGGCCTGCACGCCGGCAAGGGAAGCGTCGCGGAGATGATGAGCATTCCCTGCCAGCAGCTGGCCAGAATCTATGTGAATCATTCGGATGAGATCGGGGCAGAGGAAAGAGAAGAACTGTTCCGGTATATTCCGGAAGACGCGCTTAAGCAGTACCGCTACTGGCTGTCCGACCCGGTAAAGGATCACTTTAACGCGGATTATTTTAACGGAAACAGGACCGGATTCCTGCGGCTCTGGCTCCGGATGGGGAAACGGTTTCCCGGGGATTTTATTCTGGCTCCGCTTTACAATACGCTGGGAGCCTGGTATCTCGGCGGCGATTCCAGCTGCTATATGGAATATGAGATGAGCCGGCCCTTTGACGAGGCCCACCGGGTGGAGAGCCGAAGCCTGCTCCCGCCGCTGAAAAAGGTATACAGCTGGTTTAACGACGTCAATTTCCAGAAATATCTGCCGGTCGTATCGCTTATTTTCTATACGTCTTTTTATGCATGGATGGTGCTTGCGGCGGCGGTACTGATCGCCGTGCGCAGAAGATGGATCTACCTGGTGCTGCCGCTGTTTTGCGCAGGATATATCCTGACCCTGCTTCTGGGTCCCTGCATGACGGTGCGTTATATGTTCGGAGTCATACTGTGCGTTCCGGTTCTTCTGGCTGTGGTCATGCGGGGAATGGAAACGTATACGGCCGCGGAAAACATGTGATATAGGAGGAGATATGTGGAAACTGCTGAAATATCTGAAAAAGTACAGGCTGGAAAGCATTCTGGCGCCGCTTCTGAAAATGACGGAGGCCGCCTTCGATCTGCTGGTGCCGCTTGTGATGGCCCGGATCATCGACGAGGGTATCCGCAGCCGGGATCTTTCGCAGATCCTGAAAATGGGCGGCGTGCTGGTGCTTCTGGGCCTTCTGGGCCTGGCTTTCTCGCTGACGGCCCAGTATTTCTCCGCCAGGGCGGCGGTAGGATTCGGGACGGCGGTGCGAAACGAGCTGTTTAAACATATCAACAGCCTGTCCTATCGGGAGATCGATACGATCGGGACGTCGACGCTGATCACGCGGATCACCAGCGACATCAATCAGGTGCAGTCCGGCGTGAATCTGGTGCTCCGCCTGTTTTTGCGGTCGCCGTTTATCGTATTCGGCGCTATGGTCATGGCGTTTACGGTCAACGTCCGGGCGGCGCTGGTCTTCGTGGTGGCGATCCCTTTGCTTTCGGTGGTGGTGTTTGGCGTGCTGCTTGTGAGCATGCCGCTCTATAAGAAGGTACAGAGGCAGCTGGACCGGGTGCTTCTGACGACCCGTGAAAACCTGCTGGGCGCGAGAGTCGTGCGCGCTTTTAACCGGCAGCCGGATGAGATCACGAAATTTGACGAGGAAAATGATATGCTGGTGCGTTCCCAGGTCTTTGTGGGAAAGGTATCGGCGCTTATGAATCCGGCGACTTACATCATTGTGAATGCCGCAACGATCGTGCTGGTCTGGACCGGCGCGTGGGAGGTGGACGAGGGGATCATCACCCAGGGCGAGGTGGTCGCGCTTGTCAATTATATGTCGCAGATCCTGGTAGAACTGGTCAAGCTGGCGAACCTGATCATTACGATCTCCAAGTCTCTGGCATGCGCCAACCGCATCAGCACGGTGTTTGATGTGAAGGGGAGTATCACGGAGAAGAACCATGGAAAGATCGTGACGGAAGCGGAAAAGGTTCTGTCAGATACGGATCGTTTTGAGACAGATGCAGAGGGGAGAACGGCGACAGATAGCTCTTCGGTAGAAGCTGGGAAGTTATCTGTAGATACAGTTGTCAAGTTCGGCGTAAATGCAGAAGCGCATGCGGAAAATCGTGTTGCGAACCAGACAGAGGGCTATGGCGCAGATCGGATACCGAAAACAGTCCCGAAGGTAGAATTTACCAACATGGATTTCTGCTACGCAGGCGCGCAGGAGGCGTCTCTGTCCGATATCAGCTTCACCGCCATGAGCGGCCAGACCATCGGCGTCATCGGCGGTACCGGTTCCGGCAAATCGACGCTGGTGAACCTGATCCCGCGTTTCTATGATGTGACGAAAGGATCTGTTCGGATCGACGGCACGGATGTGCGCGAATATCCGGTCGGGCAGCTGCGGGACAAGATCGGCGTGGTGCCGCAGAAGGCCGTGCTTTTCAAAGGAACGCTCCGTGAGAATATGCTCTGGGGCAAGGCGGACGCCACGGACCAGGAGATTTACCGGGCGCTTGACATTGCTCAGGCCAGGGAGTTCGTGGATTCCAAAGAACAGGGGCTGGATCTGCCTGTGGAGCAGGGCGGCCGGAACCTGTCCGGCGGTCAGCGGCAGCGTCTGACCATCGCCCGGGCCCTGGTGCGTCAGCCGGAGCTGTTGATCCTGGACGACAGCGCGTCGGCCCTGGATTTTGCGACGGACGCGGCGCTTCGGAAGGCGATTCGGGAGAATACAAAGGATATGACTGTGTTCCTGGTGTCGCAGCGGGCTACTACGATCCGGAACGCAGATAAGATATTGGTATTGGACGACGGACGCCTGGTGGGACAGGGAACGCATGAGGAACTCTTTGATACCTGCGAGGTCTACCGGGAGATTTGCCTGTCCCAGCTGTCGGAGAAGGAGGTGAGGACGCATGGCTGAGAAGAACGACCAATTACAGAAGCCGACTGTGAAAGAAACAGATGCGGTCATGACGCAGAAGCTGTCTAAGAAAGAAACCGGCGCGGCCAAAGCGCAGAAGCCGGCCGTGAGTAAGACAGACGCGGAAAAGGCGCAAACGCCAGCCAAAAGCAAGGCGTCCGCTCAGCTTCTTCAGCACCGTTCCACGATCAAACGCGTCCTTGCCTATATCGGCAACTATAAATGGTGGGTTCTGGTGTCGCTCCTGCTGGCGGGCGTTACTGTGGCCGCCACGCTCTACGCGCCGATCCTGGTAGGCGACGCCGTGGACCGGATCATCGCGCCGGGCAATGTAGATTTCGCCGGTATCAAGACCATCCTGTACCGGATGGCGGTGGTCGTCGCCGTGACCGGCGCCGCCCAGTGGCTGATGAACCATATCAATAACCGGATCACGTATCAGGTAGTCAAGGATATCCGCACGAAGGCGTTTGACCATCTGGAGGTGCTGCCTCTGCGCTATATCGATTCCCATCCGTCGGGGGATGTGATCAGCCGCATTATCGCGGACATCGACCAGTTCTCCGAGGGACTTCTGATGGGCTTTACGCAGCTCTTCACCGGCGTGATCACGATCCTGGGGACGCTGGGGTTCATGTTTGTTATCAATTACCGCATCGCGATTGTTGTGGTCTTCGTGACGCCGGTTTCCCTTGTGGTGGCCAGCGAGATCGCGAAGAGGACCTATTTTATGTTCCGGAAGCAGTCGGAGACAAGAGGAGAATTGACGTCATTGGTAGACGAAATGCTGGGCAGCCAGAAGATCGTCCAGGCTTTCGGCCACGAGGATGAGGCCCAGAAGCAGTTCGAGGAGATCAATGAGCGGCTCCGGGGCTACAGCCTGCGCGCCACCTTCTTCTCCTCGATCACCAATCCGTGCACCCGATTTGTCAACAGCCTGGTCTACGCCTGCGTCGGCGTCGCGGGCGCGCTGGCGGCGGTGAGGGGTCTCTTATCCGTGGGGCAGCTGTCCATTTTCCTAAGCTACGCCAATCAGTACACGAAGCCGTTCAATGAGATCTCCGGCGTGGTGACGGAGCTGCAGAACGCGCTTGCGTCCGCCGCTCGGGTCTTTGAGCTGATCGACGAGGAGCCGCTTACGCCGGAGCCTGCGGACGCAGTGGAACTTCAGAAGGCGGATGGAAGCGTGGCTATGGACCATGTGTATTTTTCCTATCGGAACGATGTGAAACTGATCGAGAATTTCAATCTGGACGTGAAACCCGGCCAGCGGATCGCCATCGTCGGTCCCACCGGCTGCGGCAAGAGCACGGTCATCAACCTGCTGATGCGGTTCTACGACGTGGACTCCGGCGCGGTGCGGGTGGACGGCCACGATATCCGCAGGATGACCAGGCGGAGCCTGCGGGCCAATTATGGTATGGTTCTGCAGGAGACCTGGCTCAAATCCGGCACGATCCGGGAAAATATCGCTTACGGCAAGCCGGACGCAACGGAAGAAGAGGTGATCCGGGCAGCGAAAGAGGCCCACGCCCATTCCTTTATCCGGCGTATGCCACAAGGCTACGACACGGTGATCTCCGAGGACGGCGGCAATCTGTCCCAGGGGCAGAAGCAGCTGCTGTGTATCGCCCGCGTGATGCTGTGCCTGCCGCCGATGCTGATCCTGGACGAGGCCACGTCCTCCATCGATACACGGACTGAGATCCGGATCCAGAAGGCATTTGCCAAGATGATGGAGGGGCGCACCAGCTTCATCGTCGCCCACCGTCTGTCCACGATCCGCGAGGCGGACGTGATTCTGGTCATGCGGGACGGCCATATCGTCGAGCAGGGGAAGCACGAGGAACTGCTGGCGCGGGGCGGGTTCTACGCCCGGCTTTATAACAGCCAGTTCGCGGCGACGTAAGCCGATAGGAACGCTATTCATACGACAAGATTGCGTTTTTGGAACTGCCATGCACTTGCCGCTTGTTGAAAATGAGAAAATGTGGTATGATGTGAACGTGGGAAACCACGGAGCCAAAAGGCGGCTCTGCCCTCCAGGTCACCGGAGGGATCTCCAGCCCTCCGGACAGCATGCCTCCGGGCACGAAGGAAGGGGGGATTGCCATGTATGTCACGTATCAGGATATGATCCAATTGTGCGTACTTATGGTTGCCCTCGTGGGCCTATGCTATCAGGTCTTCGGGAAAAGGAAATAGCCGCCACTACTCCCAATAGTGACGGCTGGCGCCTCTGGCGCTAAGCAACATATATTGTGTTGGGTAGAGCCGCTTTCATGGCTTCCCTTATCTATATCTTAACATAATCAGCGAATATGCGCAAGATAAATTTCATGTTTTCCCCGCTCCTTTTTATACAGAAGGTTTTGATAAATTTTAAGGAAAAAGAAAAAATTTTCTGCCGTTAATATGCTATGATAGTTCCAGAGAGAGTTGCGATTTGCCTGACATTTGCGGAGAATGTCAGGGCAGAACAGGAGATGTTCCGGCAGCTTGAAATGTTCAGGTGGAATGGAGAAAATTATGAGAAAAATATTGTCGATTATCGCGGGAACTTTGCTTCTGGGAAGTCTGGCTGGATGCGGAAATACTTATGAACGGATCGAGGTGTCCTCCGGACTGACAGGCGTGGAGACGCAGGCACAGAATGAAGAGGATGAGAAGAAGCAGCCAGCGGAGGAGAAAGGAGATACTCAGGTGCCTTCGGATGATGGTCCGGATGACAGTTCTGCGACGCAGGAAGGTGGACAGTCTGACGGACAATCGGTATCAGCGGATGCTTCTGCCAGTGATTCGGAAGGTCAGCAGCCGGCGGCTGACGGCGATGCCTCGGCAGGAACTGACGGACAGACGGCCGCCGCGGATGCGGCTTCATTTCCATTCGCGGATCTGGCGGGCTGGGAGTTCTATTTCAGCAGCGGCGCGGGGGCCTGGTACACGGCGATGGATATCCATGCGGACGGAACCTTCGACGGTCATTATCAGGACGCGGATATGGGGGATACGGGCGAAGGTTATCCCAACGGAACCCTGTATTACTGTGACTTTTCCGGGAAGTTTACGGAGCCGGAGCGGGTGAATGAGACCACGTATGTATTCCGGATCGAGTCCATCGAGTATCCTTACGGAATCGGAGAGGAGATCAACACCGAGGAGCAGATCCATTACATTTATACGGAGGCCTATGGGCTGGACGGCGCAAAGGATCTTTATCTGTACCTGCCGGAATCGCGGGTTGCCGATCTGCCCGAGGATTACGTAAACTGGGTCCACTGGGATATACAGGGCGATACCCTGGGGTTCTATGGCCTTTATAATGAAGCCCAGGGCGAAGGATTTTCCAGTTATCTGTATCAGGAGTACGCGTCGGTATATGACCGGATCGCAGCGGAGATCGCCGCGTCGGAGGAGCAGGCGGCGGATCTGGAAGCGGAACTTCAGAAAGCGGCGTCGCAGATGGATATGAACGAGATATCCGGACAGATCTATCAGCTCTGGGACGATACGCTGAATGTGATCTGGGGGATCATGAAGACGAATCTGAATCCGGAGCTTATGGACCAGCTGACGGTGGAAGAACGGGCCTGGATCACGGAGAAGGAAGCCGCGGTTAAGGAAGCCGGCGCCGAATACGAAGGCGGATCTATGCAGAGTATGGTGATGAACAGCAAGGCGGCGGAGCTGACCCGTGAGAGGGCGTATGAACTGGCGGAATACGCGAAGTTTGATTGAAGAAACCTGAGGAGATGCCATGAGAAAGATCACCGCCGTCATGATTTGTATCGCACTTTCAATGTCATTGTCAGCTTGTAAGAAAACGCCTGTATCTGAGAACGGTGAACCCTCAAACACTGATCGTGTAATCAAATGGTTTGACTGCCTTAACGGAGATGAAATTGTTACGGACGACGCCAGGGAGTATCATCTGGACGCATTTCCGGGAGTTACATTTCGTTGCTATTATGAGTATCTGGAAGCTGTGACTGAGGAAGAAACAGCTATACTTTATACCGGAATGCCAATATGGAGCGTCTATTTCTATGACCTGACCGGCGACGGAAATCCGGAGATCTGTTCAACGATAAGCTTTGGTTCAGGAATAATCGATAACCGGATCCTTATCTACGATTATGCCGGCGGCGCGAGTTACGAGCTTTCGGACCGTGGTAATTTTGATTATGTTTTCAATATGCAAAAGGACTCCCTTGTTGTCGAAAAGCGGGTTTATATGCAGGATGAGATGGTTGAATCCGGAGAACTGGTATTTCTGGATGATACGATTCAGATTAAAACAGAAGGATAGAAGCTTGGCCGATGGAAAGTATTTTTGCACAGATTTTTACGAACAAACCTCCTAAGGAAGAAAACGGCATTTATTATTTCGGAAATGAAAACGACGGAGACTGTTTTGACAAAAGTGATTTTGATAAATGGAGAAGCGGCGAATTCGCCCGTTCATGGAAAAGCAAAAGGCTCTTGGAAAACAGCGCTTCCCGGCATATGCTTGAGGATATGCTCGGCGGCAGGGAATATGTAATTGATCTGGCCTGCGGCCCCGGAATGGGATTTATCCCGTCGATCAGGCAGCTCAGCCCGGCATTTCCCTGCCTTGCGACCGACGCAAATCCCTTTGTTTTAAGTGAGTGGAAGAAGTATCTTGACGCGGGCGAAGAATGCGATAAGCTGAGCTTTGCGCAGTTTTCGATATTTGATATTCCGTTTAAGACGGACAGCGTTAAGGCATACAGCAGCTTTATCGGCATTTCCAGCTCACGCGGCGGCGAAAGCGGTTATGCTTCGGCACTGTCGGAAATACGGAGAACGCTTGCTGCGGACGGCGTATTTTACACTGTGGAAAACGAGTGGGCAGATATCGGAGCGATTTTAGGCCTGTTTGAAAAATGGGGCCGTAAGCCATGGAGTATTTTTCTCGAAAATCAGACATCCTGGAAGGACAGATTCCTCAATAACGGCTTTGAGATCGTTTACGAAAAGGTCTTTGAATACCGCAGCTTACAGGCTGACGACAACGAATTGGGAGTAGCCGCTTCCAGATATGGAGTCGACGTCGGGTTGAAATATACGGCGTTTATTGTCAGGAAAAAGATGGAAAGGGAGGTAGATGATCAATGGATATGATATCGTTTCGTATTCTTGAAAAAAATGAAGCAGACAATGTTTTACCGATCCTTTTTCAGATACTGCATTCCAACATGAGCGTGATCGCCCCAACCGGAAATGATTATCAATATGATCTTCACTGTTGGCTTAACGCAGTTACGCCGTCGATTCAAGATGAAACATACAGAATTGTATTAATCTATCATGCTGCCGAAATCGTCGGGTATTTTGAGTATTCTTTGTATTCATCAACCTTTATGATGTGTGAGATCCAATTTCAAAAAAGCTATCAGGGCAAAGGTCTGTTCCGTCAGTTGTATTCTTATTTATTTGAGATCATTCCGCCGGATACGCTTTGGGTTGAAGCATACTCAGATAAACAGAATCACAAGGCGCATGGCATATTAGAGCATCTTGGTCTGAAAATCATTGGTGAAAATAAAAACGGGCTCAGTTATCATTTTCGCGGGGATTATCACGAAATGCTGCAAAAATATGGTTCCATAAGTCAAATGAACCAATGAAATATGCGCAGTCGGAACTATGGTATATCTTATTTTAGAAAAAAGAATGTGAAACCCGCGCTTTACAACATATGTCAATTTAATGTATAAAGCTTCATCAATAATGATTTACCATCTTTATTTTCAAAATTTATTATGATATACTCTATTCATGGAGGTGACTGACACATGACAACGTACAGTATTGAAGATATCCGGCGCATCATTACCCCAATCGCTCAGCGGCATGGAGTAGCAAGCGTCTCTCTCTTTGGGTCCTATTCGAAAGGAACTGCTTCGTCTACAAGTGATGTCGACCTCAAAATCGAGAAAGGGAAGATTAGCTCTCTTTTTCAATTGTGCGGATTTCGTTTGTCGGTTGAGGATGCCTTGAAACTTCCGGTAGATCTGGTGACAAGTGAATCGTCTGACCGTGCTTTTCTGGATATGATCAAAGATGAGGAGGTGTTGCTTTATCGAAACACGTGACAGGATCATTCTTCAGAAAATTGATGCTTACTGTCAGCGGATTGCAGATAATCTGGCACGTTATCATAATGAGTTTTCTGCATTTGAATCGGATTATATAATTTCCTCTTGCAGAGGAAGAAGTTATAAACTGCATAGGATATAAATTACAGCGTTTGGGTTCAGAAGCTCGAACGCTGTAATTTATTTGTTTAGAGAAGTCGGGCCGGAAAGTTATTCTTATCCGACAAGAGCTGAGTCTTATAAAAATATGGAAAGTGTACTTGACATTTCCTTGTGTTGTGTTATAATGAAAACATGGAAAGCAAACTTTCCATACAGAAAGGAGGCCTTTATGAAAAATCGCTTAGAGGAATTACGAAAAGAGCGAGGTATCAGGCAGGAGGAATTAGCTGCTGCGCTGGAAGTGTCACGACAGACGATCGGGTCTTTGGAAAATGGGAGATATAACCCCTCAATTCTGTTGGCGTTCAAAATTGCAAAATACTTTGGAATGAGTATTGAAGAAATATTTATTTATGAGGAGGACACAAAATGAAAGAGAAGAAATCTTTTATGATCGAGTTTGTAATCGGCGTTATTCTGATCGGCGTCGGATTAGTATTACAGGTTGATTATTACTCATCTATGCTTTTTGCAATGGGGTGCGGCCTTGCCTTTAGTTCGATTGTCAATACGGTCCGTGTCATTTACTGGCAGAATCCGAAACGGCAGGACGAATATGAGAAGAGAAAGCAGGAAGCGCACATTAACTATGTTGATGAGCGAAAACAATATCTGCGGATGAAAGCGGGACATGTAACTTACCAGATTATGACCGTTTCCCTGATCCTGTTGGCGTTTGTACTTGCTCTGCTTCATGTGGAGGCATGGATAATCGGAATGGTATTTTTGCTTTTTATAGTCCAATACGCAGTCGGAACCGCGGTATATCGTATTTTAGAAAATAGAATGTGAAATGCGTCCCGTTTATAAAATAGAATTCCCTTTTGAAATTTATTGTGATATACTATGTTCATGGAGGGGGACTGACACATGACAACGTACAGGTTTGAAATGGATAATGAAAAAATGGAATTTGCGGTTTTCTGTATAGAAAATGTGGCTGCGCGCCTGCATGTGGACGCGGCTGCCGTTTACGATGCCTTTGCACGGGAAAGCGATATTTTGGACGGTTATATTATTCCCTGTTATAATGCGCTTCACACGCAGGGAAAGGATTATATTGTGAATGACCTGATCGATATGATGCAAGAAAAGGGAGTAATCGTATGATTTTATTTCACGGTTCTGACAGGGTAGTGATGAAGCCGGATGTTTTGCATTCCCGAAAAGAAGTTGATTTTGGAGCCGGTTTCTATACTACGCCGATCGAAGAACAGGCAAGGAACTGGTGCAGGAAGTTCATTCGAAGGGGAAAAAACGGGGTTGTTTCGGTGTATAATCTTGATGAGACAGCATTTGATATTTATTGTACGAAAAGATTTGAAAGCTATTCGGAGGAATGGCTGGATTTTATTTCGCAGTGCCGTACCGGGAACGATTTGTTTGATTACGACATAGTGATAGGCGGCGTAGCGAACGATCGCGTATTTGATACGGTAGAATTGTATTTTGGCAATCTGATCAACCGTTTAGAAGCAATTGGCCGGTTAGCTATGGAAGAACCGAATTTACAGATTTGTTTTCGCAGACAGGAGGTTTTGGACCGGTATTTGAAATTTGAGAGGAGTTTTCCAATATGAAGGCAAACGCTACATTATTGCATATGAAATATGGCCGAATTATTCTGAAGTTTGCAAAACTGGCAGATATACCCGCCAGAGAAGCGATGGATTTTTTTTACCATTCGACGGAGCGTGAACTGATCCGGGATGGCGTATCGGATCTTCATTGTATGAGTGATGCTTATTTGGCGGAAGATTTGCTGGAAGAGTATCGGAAAGCAGACTCTGCGGATTCCGGAAAAAGTGCTTGACATTTCAAATTCATATGCTAAAATCATAAAAGATTTACACAAAAAAGGCGATGACGGCGCACAGTAGAGGCTTCAGATCCTGGCAGAGAGAAGGAATCACCGGCTGCAAGTTCCTTTCAGTTCCCTGAAGTACCCGAATTTCACGCATGAGCCGCGCGGATGAATCTATGAGATGTAGTCTGCGACGTAGAATGCACGTTACGCATGAGAGCGCCTGCATATGAATGATTGCAGGAATCAGGGTGGTACCGCGGAGATTTCGTCCCTTCATCATGTTATGTGATGGAGGGATTTTTGCGCGCAGGCAAATTGTTACAGCGCCAGCGCCGGAAACAAAAGGCCGGCGGTTCCGCTTGCGGAAACCGACGGACATTTGTTCCCGGCAGAGCGGGCATTGGAACAATGCCCGCGACCGAGAAAACGCACAGCGTTTTCGAGGTGGCGCGTTAGAAGTCGTTTAACGTCCGCGATCGGAAAGTCGTCAATGCCGCAAAACATCCCTGTATTTTATGTCCCACGGAAAGGAGCACACATGAAAGAGAAGTTAGAGAAGATCAAGGAGGAAGCCTTAAAGCAGATCGAGGCGTCCGAAGCCTTAGACCGGTTAAATGAGATCCGGGTGGCCTATCTGGGCAAGAAGGGCGAGCTGACCACGGTTCTCAAGAGCATGAAGGACGTAGCGCCGGAGGATCGGCCGAAGGTCGGCCAGATGGTCAATGACGCCCGCGCCCTCATCGAGGCGAAGCTGGAGGAGACGAGAGCGGCCCTGGCCAGGAAGGCGCGCGAGGAGCAGATGAAGCTGGAAGTCATCGACGTGACCCTGCCGGCGAAGAAGAGCAATGTGGGACACAGCCATCCCAATACGCTGGCCCTGGAAGAGCTGGAGCGTATTTTCGTGGGCATGGGCTATGAGGTCGTGGAAGGCCCCGAGATCGAGTACGACGAGTACAATTTCACCAAGCTGAACATTCCGCCGAACCATCCGGCCAAGGACGAACAGGACACCTTTTATATCAATAAGGACATCGTGCTTCGCACCCAGACGTCGCCGGTGCAGGCCAGGACCATGGAGAAGGGCAAGCTGCCGATCCGCATGATCTCTCCGGGGCGCGTGTTCCGCTCCGACGAGGTAGACGCCACCCATTCGCCTTCCTTCCATCAGGTGGAAGGCCTGGTCATTGATAAGAACATCACGTTCGCAGACCTGAAGGGGACTCTGGCGGAGTTCGCCCGGCAGCTGTTCGGCGAGGATACGAAGGTGAAGTTCCGCCCGCATCATTTCCCGTTCACAGAGCCCAGCGCAGAGATGGACGTGAGCTGCTTCAAATGCGGCGGCAAGGGCTGCCGGTTCTGCAAGGGTACCGGCTGGATCGAGATTCTGGGCTGCGGCATGGTTCATCCCCATGTGTTCGAGATGTGCGGCGTGGATCCGGAGATGTATACCGGTTTCGCGTTCGGCGTCGGCCTGGAGCGTATTTCCCTGCTGAAATATGAGATCGACGACATGAGACTGCTGTATGAGAATGATATACGGTTCCTGAAGCAGTTTTGATCAGAACAGAAAAGCGATAACTATTTCAATATTAAAATTCTGTAAAGATAATAGAAGGAGAATCCGATCATGAATACAGCATTATCATGGATCAAAGCATATGTCCCGGATCTGGACGTGACGCCTAAACAGTACACGGACGCCATGACATTGTCCGGCACCAAGGTGGAGGGCTATACCTGCCTTGACAAGAATCTTGAGAAGATCGTCGTCGGCCAGATCACGAAGATCGAGCCCCACCCGGACGCGACGAAGCTGGTTGTCTGCCAGGTGGATCTGGGCGATGACAATATCATCCAGATCGTCACTGGCGCACCGAATGTAGAGGTAGGGCAGAAGGTACCGGTCGTCCTTGACGGCGGCAAGGTGGCCGGCGGCCACGACGGCGGCCCGATGCCGGAGGACGGCATCGCCATTAAGAAAGGCAAGCTGCGCGGCATCGAGTCCAACGGAATGATGTGCTCCATCGAGGAACTGGGCTCCTCCCGCGACATGTATCCCGATGCGCCGGAGAACGGCATTTACGTCATGCCGGAGGATACGCCTCTGGGCGCGGACGCTGTCGAAGTTCTGGGACTTCACGACGCGGTCTTCGAGTATGAGATCACGTCCAACCGCGTGGACTGCTACAGTGTCGTCGGCATCGCCCGCGAGGCTGCGGCTACCTTTGACAAGCCGTTCTATCCGCCGCAGGTGACGGTTACCGGTAATGACGAGGATATCCACGACTACCTGAAGGTGACGGTGGCCGATCCGGATCTGTGTCCCAGATACTGCGCGAGAATGGTTAAGAATATCAAGCTTGCGCCGTCTCCCCAATGGATGCAGCGCCGCCTGGCGGCCAGCGGCATCCGCCCGATTAACAATCTTGTCGACATCACCAATTACGTGATGGAAGAGTACGGTCAGCCCATGCACGCCTTCGACTACGATCTGCTGGCCGGTCACGAGATCATTGTCAAATGCGCCAAGGATGGCGATACGTTCCAGACCCTGGACGGCCAGGAGCGGAAACTGGACCACACGGTCCTGATGATCAACGACGGCGAGAAGGAAGTCGGAATCGCCGGCATCATGGGCGGTGAGAATTCCAAGATCACCGACGATGTGAAGACCATGGTCTTCGAGGCCGCCTGCTTCGACGGCACCAATATCCGTCTGTCCGCGAAGAAGATCGGCCTGCGCACCGACGCTTCCGGCAAGTTTGAGAAGGGCCTTGATCCCAACAACGCCGAGGAAGCCATCAACCGGGCCTGCCAGCTGATCGAGGAGCTGGGGGCTGGCGAGGTCGTCGGCGGTATCATTGACATTTATCCGAATAAGAAGACGGAGAAGCGGATCCCCTTTGACCCGGATCAGATCAACGCGCTTCTGGGAACCGACGTGGACGAGCAGACCATGCTTGGGTACTTTAAGAAACTGGATCTGAAATTCGACGCGGAGAAGCGGGAGGTGGTCGCTCCCACGTTCCGGCAGGATCTGGAGCGCCCCTGCGATCTGGCGGAAGAGGTGGCCCGGTTCTACGGCTATGACAATATCCCCACCACGCTGCCCTCCGGCGAGGCGACCATGGGCGGCCTGCCTTATGACCTGCGCATCGAGAACGTGGCGAAGGAGATTGCCCAGTTCTCCGGCTTCAGCCAGAGCATGACCTACTCCTTCGAGAGCCCCAAGGTCTACGATAAGCTGCTGATCCCGGCAGATTCGCCGCTGAGGAGCGCGGTGGAGATCTCCAACCCGCTGGGCGAGGATTTCAGCATTATGCGCACGCTGCCGTTAAACGGAATGCTGACCTCCCTTTCCAGCAATTACAACCGCCGCAATAAGAACGTCCGCCTCTACGAGCTGGCCAAGGTCTATCTTCCGGGGGCCCTTCCGCTGACGGAGCTGCCGGATGAACGCCAGCAGTTCGTACTCGGCGCTTACGGCGACGTGGATTTCTTCAGCATGAAGGGCGTGGTCGAGGAGTTCTTCGATAAGGCCGGCATGACGAAGAAGGTCCATTACGATCCCAACGCGGGGTTAAGCTTCCTGCATCCCGGCCGCCAGGCCAGTATCGTCTATGAGGGGAAAATTGTCGGCTATCTTGGCGAGCTTCATCCGGATGTGGCCGATAACTACAAGATCGGCGACAAAGCCTATGTGGCGGTTCTGGATCTCCCGTCCGTCCTGCCGTATACCACCTTCGACCGCAAGTACGAGGGCGTAGCCAAATACCCGGCCGTCACCCGAGACCTGAGCATGGTGGTTCCCAAGGACATTCTGGCAGGCCAGATCGAGGACATGATTCGCCAGCGCGGCGGCAGGATCCTGGAGGACTGCAGCCTCTTCGATATCTACGAGGGGGCCCAGATCCTGGCCGGCTACAAGTCCGTCGCCTACTCCATCACCTTCCGTGCCAAGGATCACACGCTGGAGGATAAGGAAGTCAGCGATGTGATGCGGAAGATTCTCCACGGCTTAAGCAGTATGGGAATCAATCTGAGAGAATAATCCTAAGAGTAATTTTGCTAAAAATGGTCATCCTATCACACAGAACATATGTGAACAGGAGGGCCATTTTTATGTACGACAAATTCGAGATCACCGAAGTCCGCGCACGCGAGATCCTGGATTCCCGCGGCAATCCGACGGTAGAGGCGGAGGTAAAGCTGGAAGGCGGCGCCAGCGGCCGTGCGGCGGTTCCGTCCGGCGCGTCCACCGGCAGATTCGAGGCCGTTGAACTTCGAGACGGCGGGATCCGCTACGGCGGCAAAGGCGTGCTGCAAGCCGTAGAGCATGTGAACACGGTTCTTGCAGATGCCATCGCCTTTGAGAGCGCCTTAAACCAGCGCCGCATCGACACGATCCTTAAGGAAACCGACGGCACCGACAATAAGGCGAAGCTTGGAGCCAATGCAATCCTCAGCGTCTCCATGGCCGTGGCCCGCGCCGCGGCGAGTCAGCTGCAGATCCCGCTGTACCGCTATCTGGGCGGCGTCGGCGCGTGGGAGCTTCCGGTGCCGATGATGAATATCTTAAACGGAGGCGTCCATGCGGACAATACGGTGGATCTGCAGGAATTTATGATCATGCCCGTCGGCGCCCGCTGCTTCTCCGAAGGACTGCGCATGTGCGCCGAGATCTACCATACGCTGAAGAAGGTACTGAAAACATCCGGATATTCCACCGCCGTCGGCGACGAGGGCGGCTTCGCGCCGGATCTCAAAGATGCGGAAGAAGTATTAAGTTATATGGTAGACGCGATCAAACTCAGCGGCTATAAACCTGGTGAGCAGATCGCCATCGCGCTTGACGCAGCCTCCAGTGAGCTTTACGACGAAGTTTCCGGCACCTATTTTTTCCCGGGTGAAAGTAAGATGAGCAGCGAGAGTAAGCCGAGTGGAGAGAGCAAGATAAGTAGCGAGAGCAAGCCGAGCGGCGAGAGTGAGATGAGCGGCGAGAGCAAGCCGAGCGGCGAGAGTGAGATGAGCGGCGAGAGTAAGATAAGTAGTGAGAGCAAGCCGAGTGGCGAGGGAAAGATGAGTGGCGTGAAAGTTCAGCGGACAGCGCAGGAGATGGTGGCGTATTATGAGCGGCTGGTGGATCATTTCCCGATCGTATCGATCGAGGATGGACTTCACGAGGAGGACTGGGAAGGCTGGCAGATGCTGACGGAGGCACTCGGAGGCCGGATCCAGTTGGTGGGAGATGACCTTTTTGTCACGAATACGGAGCGTCTTAAGAAAGGAATCGAACTGGGCGCCGGCAACGCGATCCTGGTGAAGGTGAACCAGATCGGCACGCTGACGGAAAGCTTCGAGGCGATCGAGATGGCGAAACGGGCCGGCTTCGGCACGATCATTTCCCACCGTTCCGGCGAGACGGAGGACTCGATCATCGCTGACATCGCGGTAGCGACGAACGCACGCCAGATCAAGACCGGCGCGCCCTGCCGCACTGACCGGGTGGCGAAATACAACCAACTGTTGAGAATGGAAGAGCAGCTGCTTGGGTGATTTCGGAATTAATCTGTTTGCTGTGAATAGCGTGATATTGATTTTGATGCGGGATTGAGCAGATACTGCGGATTCGGAAGCAGTGGGACCAGATTAGATATGACTTTGATGCGGCTTTACGCGGCGCGGTGGAATCATATTTTGAATTTGTGCTTAATTTGCGAAAATAGAGGTTGTTTTTCTCGGGAAAGTGTGCTAAAATACCTTTGTTTTATTACAGGAGGTGTAGAGCATGGCAGTGCTGAAAGTGATTTTATCGGTTGTGTTTGTTCTTATATGTATCGCCCTGACCGTTATCGTGCTGCTGCAGGAAGGCAAGTCCGCGGGACTTGGTTCCATCAGCGGTATGGCAGACAGCTACTGGGGCAAGAACAGAGGCCGCTCCATGGAGGGCACGCTGGAGAAGTTCACCAAGTTCGCAGCCGCCGCGCTTCTGATTCTGGCGCTGGTACTGAACATCATCTGGTAAACGCAAAGGACAGACACTCTTGGAAACAAGAGTGTTTTTTTCTGGGAATCCGCAGATCCTGTCCTTCGGGCATGTCCCCTTCGGGGAGATGCGGTACCGGGGAATCTGTTTTCCGGCGCTCAGGCCGGCGGTGACGGAGGAATGACGATGACGGACGAGGAGAAAAATAAGCGCAAGCGGATGCTGACGGAACTGTTTCACGATGCGGCATACCGGCCCATGAAGCTGAAGGAGCTGGCGATCTTCCTGGACGTACCGAGAGAACGCAGGGAAGAGCTGGAAGAAGTCCTGAACCAGCTGGTGGCCGAGGGCAAGGCCGGTGTCTCGAAGAAAGGCCGTTATGGGAAGCCGGTCCGGGAGACGATGAGCGGAATCTTTGGCGCGACGGCGAAAGGCTTCGGCTTCGTGACCGTACCCGGACGGGACGGAGATATTTTCGTACCGGCGGATAAGACGAAAGGCGCCATGCACGGCGATCAGGTGGAGGTGTCCGTTAAGGAAGCGTCCGACGGGCGCAGAGCGGAAGGCGAGATTACGCGCATCCTTGAGCGTGCCAACGCGACGGTGATTGGCCTTTACCGGAAGAATAAGAATTACGGTTTCGTGATCCCGGATAACCAGAAGCTGACGCAGGATGTATTTATTCCTTCGGGGAAAGATATGGGGGCGGTCACAGGCCATAAGGTAGCGGCGCGGATCACGGATTATGGAAATGGCAGGCAGAATCCGGAAGGAGAGATCACGGAGATCCTGGGTCATGTGAATGATCCGGGTGTGGATATCCGGTCGATCGTGCGGGCCTATGATCTGCCGGAAGAATTCCCGGCAGACGTGATGGCGCAGACGGCGGGGATCGCCGATTCGATCTGGATGAAGCCGTCGGCAGGTGCCCGAAAGAAGAACGATTCGGAAGCATGCGCCGGCGTTTATACGGTGAATGATCTTGAGCCGAGCCTTTATAATCGCGGTTATACAGAAAACAAAATGACGGAACCGGAGACAGATGCCCCGACGGACGAACTGCCGCCTGCCTTCCGGCATCGCCTCGACCTGCGCCATCTTAAGACCGTCACCATCGACGGCGAGGACGCCAAGGACTTGGATGACGCCGTCACTATTTCGAAAGAAAGCGACGATCACTATACGCTGGGCGTCCATATCGCCGACGTGAGCCACTATGTGACGGAGGGCTCGCCTCTCGATCAGGAGGCGAAGCGCCGCGGAACCAGCGTCTATCTTGTGGACCGGGTGATTCCGATGCTGCCGCATAAGCTGTCCAATGGTATCTGCTCCCTAAATGAGGGCGAAGACCGTCTGGCCTTAAGCTGCATCATGGAGATCGACGGCTCCGGAGCCGTCGTCGGCCATCAGATCGCGGAGACAGTGATCCGTGTGGACCGCCGTATGACATACACGGCCGTCAACGCAATCATTACGAACCGCGATGAAGACGTAATGGCGCGGTACGACGGTTTTGTGGAAATGTTTGACCGGATGAAGGAACTGGCGGATCTTCTCCGGGCGAAACGGGGCCGGCGCGGCTCCATCGATTTCGATTTTCCGGAGAGCAAGATCACGCTGGACGGACGCGGCCGACCAGTAGAGATCAAGCCGTATGAGCGCAGCGCGGCCACGAATATCATCGAAGATTTCATGCTGATAGCCAATGAGACCGTGGCGGAGGATTATTTCTGGCAGGAGATCCCGTTTCTCTACCGGACCCACGAAGAGCCGGATCCGGAGAAAATGAAAAGGCTGGCCGCGTTTATCAATAATTTCGGCTATGTCCTTCGGGTTCCCAATGGCGAAGTTCATCCGAAGGAGGTGCAGAAGCTTCTGGCGAAGATCGAGGGAACGCCGGAAGAGGCGCTGCTTTCCCGCATGACGCTGCGCTCCATGAAGCAGGCGAAGTATACCACCGAATGCACCGGCCATTTCGGACTGGCTGCCCGGTATTACACCCATTTTACATCGCCGATCCGGCGCTATCCGGATCTGCAGATTCACCGGATCATCAAGGAGAACCTGCACGGCGGTCTGAGTAAGAGCCGCACGGCCCATTACGCGAAGCTGCTGCCGGAGGTGGCGGTGAAGTCCTCGGCGTTAGAGCGGCGGGCCGACGAGGCGGAGCGGGAGACGGAGAAGCTCAAGAAATGCGAATATATGTCCGGCCATATCGGCGAGATATATGACGGCGTTATTTCCGGCGTCACCGTCTGGGGCATTTATGTGGAGCTGCCGAACACGGTGGAGGGTATGGTGCGTGTCGGCGACCTGGAGGGAGATTATTTTATCTTCGATGAAGCAAAGATGGAGATGGTGGGCGAGCTGACGAACCGCCGCTATAAGCTGGGGCAGAAGGTGACGGTGCAGGTGACCGGGACGGATAAGCGGATGCGGACGATCGACTTTGTGATCGTGCCGGACGGAGCCGTTGATCCGGAGAAGCTCTGACCGCCGCGCCGCGGATCGCAGCGGTCATGCCGTTTGAAAATCATATGAACCGATATAAGGGAAAGGATTAGGATCATGTCAAAGGATTCCTTCAAACTGATCGCGAATAATAAGAAAGCGTACCACGATTATTTTATCGAGGACAAATATGAGGCTGGAATCGAGCTGTACGGCACCGAGGTCAAGTCCATCCGCATGGGCAAATGCAGCATCAAGGAGGCTTATATCCGTATCGAGCACGGCGAAGTCTTCATCCACGGCATGCATGTGAATCCCTACGAGAAGGGCAATATCTTTAACCGCGACCCGCTGCGCGTCAGGAAGCTTCTGATGCACCGGCTGGAGATCCGCAGGCTGGAGAGCCGGATCGCCCAGAAGGGCTATACGCTGGTGCCTCTGCAGGTCTATTTTAAGGGAAGTCTGGCGAAGGTGGAGGTTGGCCTTGCCCGCGGCAAGAAGCTCTACGACAAGCGGGAGGATATCGCCAAGAAAGACCAGAAGAGAGAAGTGCAGAGGGAGTTCAAGCAGAACCTGCGGTGAGGAATCTACGGAAGCCAGCCGCTGTACGCGAAAACAGGCGGCAGGGACGCAGAAAAAGGAGACAGAAGAACCAATGAAGAAATATGACAGCATCACTGCGCTAAAAGGAATTGCATGCATGCTCGTATTTACGACGCACTGGAGCGGCGCTTTCGGCGGCTTCGGCGTGGGGCTGGTTGACCGGAACCTGAGCTGGGGGATCATGCGGCTGCTTGGCTACGGAACGATGTTCGTTTACGTCTTTTTTATGCTCAGCGGCGCTCTGATTTCTCTGAAGGTGTTCCGGGGCAAACCGTACTCCTGGTTCCAGGAGACGGTGCAGCGGTATCTGCGGCTGACGATTCCGCTCTTCGCGCTCGCGGTCCTTGTGATCCTGTTCGAACGTCTCGGCCTGCTATGGAACCAGAGGGCCGTGCCCTACGCGCCGGGTACGCTGCTGGCTAATTTTTACGTAACGCCGACGCCGTTGTATAAAATGATCACAGCGCCGTTCGTTACAACGATATTCCAGGGCGACACGTCCTTCTATGGCCCGCTCTGGATGATGCCGTATATTTTCTTCGGGACATTTTTTTCCATCATTCTGTCCGAAGTGATACGCGGACTTCGCCGGCGCGGCCAGTTGGTCCTTTATGCGCTGATCGGAGCGGCGTTCCTGCTAATGGGCGGATACTATTTCTGCTTCTATCTGGGCAATCTTCTGGCATTCGGCCTGGTGCAGCTTGAGAAAGCGCAGGAGAACGGACGGACGCCCCGGATACCCCTTCTGTGCCTCGGCGCGGTCCTGCTGGCCGCCGGCCTGGAGATCGCGTTCGATGCCTTTAACCTGGCCGCAAAGGACCTGTTTCATAACTGGATCCTTGTGTTCTGGGACGCGACCTTCTGGATCAGCCTCGGAGGCGCGCTGGCCTCGGCCGGGTTTATCCTGCTCTGGGAGATCCTGCTTTCGGGACGGCGGTGCTGGCTGATGCGGCTGCTCGTATGGACAGGCGAGAGAAGTTATTCCGTCTTCCTGACGCACTGGCTGGCAATCTGCTCCTTTTCCAGCTGGTTCTATCTTCAGTTTTACACCGGCAGCCCGAAGGTATCGATCGCGCTCAATTTCATTTTTACCACCTGCCTGATCCTGCTGGCCTCCCATGCGCTCTATGAGCTGATCGAGAAGAGGGCGACCGGTCTGGTTCAGAAAATTGTGCGGTTTTTGTAAGAATGAAAGGTTTGACTTCAACCGAAAACTATGGTATTATAGTCCTGCACCGTAAAGCACCATCCGCGGTGTACCGGTAAGGGGTTGTACTGGTTTCGACAGGGATCATGCAGCTGGTGAAGCTATCCGCACGTCATGCGTCAAATGACAAACCTAAATATAAACGCTGAAGATAATTTAGCATTAGCTGCTTAATTGCGGCCGTCAGCCTTAGCGCACTCACACGTTAAGATCCTGGCGTCGACTATGTGAGAAACGACACGGGCAAAGCTTTGAGCCCGCGGGCGTATCATGAAGCTACCAAAACCTGCAGGGTGTCGCCTCCCGGCCGGCAGAGGGAATGTCAAATAAGCGACTATGATAGTAGAAGAACAGGGAATTGGTTTTTGGACAGGGGTTCGATTCCCCTCAGCTCCATTCGAAAGAGTCCGTTATTCGGACTTTTTCTTTTTTCATGGTGCATCCTGTGCTGCGTAATAGCAGAAAGCAGCCTTTCCTGCCCCGGGTCGTTTACGGCTTGCGTTAAGCGTGGGGCATAGAAAGGAAGTTTACAGGTATAGAACCGTTCCTTTCCGCATATAATTCCAATATATGGACAATCATGAAATCTTTATATGCAGGAGGGAACCTATGGAACGCAGGCATAGACGCACGAAAAAGGAGAAACTGGACGATGAGCTTCTGAAGATCACAGAAGTTATGGAGCAGCATTCGAAAGCGCTTACGGAGCTGGAAGAGAAGCGGCTGGCGCTGATCGAGGAGATCGAGCAGGAGCGGATCCGCGAGGTGACGAAGCTGATGAAGGAGAAGAACCTTTCCGTGGATCAGCTCAGGGACATCATCGGAGACACGGCGGAGGATGCGGCGGTCGGACAGGGCGCATGATGACGCGGTGAAAAGGAAGCTGGCAGTCCGTTCAGCTTCTTTTTTACATTGTATCTGTAACGCAGATACTCCATAAACCGCTTCACAGCCAGTGAGGCGGTTTTCTTGTCCCTGACCGCGAAGCCGATATCGCGGCTCGTCGACACGGACAGTTCTTTAATAACAATATGGTAAGGCGTCCGTTTCAGGATCAGCTCCGGGAGCAGGCTGATGCCTACGCCGCGCTCCACCAGCGACATGATCGCATAGTCGTCCCAGGTGGTGCAGTAGGCTGCCGGATGCAGCCCGTGCTGTTCGAAGAAATCCTCCGCCTCTGCCCTAAGCCCTTTTCCCTGCAGGATAAAAGGTTCCCGGTCGATCTGTTCTACCGGGAACACCTCACAGTCTGCCAGCGGATGATCCTCCGGCAGGATCGCCAGCAGCCGGTCGCTTTCCAGATAAGTCACATCCAGGTCGGCCGACGTGGGCAGACGCAGGAAGCCGCAGTCCACCCGGCCTTCCATGATCCAGCCTGCGATCTCCGCATAGTCGCCGATCAGCAGCTCATAGCTGACCCTTGGGTAATGTTCACGGAATTTCTCGATGATATTCGGGATCCAGTGGGTGGCGGCGCTGGAAAATGTTCCGATACGGATCAGACCGGTCTGCAGGCCGTTTAATTCATCTACCTGGGTCTGCAGCTTCTGGTACTCGTCGCAGACCTTCCTGGCGTAGGGCAGAAGCTGGACGCCGTCGGAGGTCAGGCGGACGCCGGAGCGGCCGCGTTCCAGGAGAGAGACATGCCATTCATTTTCCAGATCGCCGATCATGCGGCTGATGCCAGACTGAGAGTAGTTTAAGACCTGGGCGGCCTTAGTGAAGCTGCCGTATTCGACGGTTTTGATAAATGCCATGTATTTCTGAATATTGATGTCCATAATAGGCTGCTCCTTACTTCTATGTATGTTTTCAAGATAATAAAATGTCTACTTGCTGCCAGACGGGAATTATCTTCATCGGATTCTGACATAAGAAAGCGACTCTATACAATCTGCATGAAACGTATAGAATATCTGAAATCCGATTCATGCAGAATTCCGATATATCCGATTTCCTCATGCAAATCATGCAAAACATTCGCTTTTGTAATTTTAAGACATATGATACACTATCCTGCGTGTGATTTCAAGCAGAAAAGGGAGGAATTTTTCATGCGGATTTCGGAAGTAGCTGTATTTATCATATATCTGGCGTTTATGCTGGGTATCGGCGTCTGGTTCTTCATTAAGACCAAGGACGGCGGCGAGAAGACCTATTTCCTTGGAGGGCGCGAGATGGGGCCCTGGGTGGCGGCGCTTTCCGCCGGCGCGTCGGATATGAGCGCCTGGGTTCTGATGGGGCTGCCGACGTCCATTTACGCGCTGGGACTGGGCCAGGTCTGGATCTCGGTGGGGCTGGCCATCGGCTATACGATCAGCTGGCTGTATCAGGCGCCCCGGCTGCGGAAATTCTCCATCGTAGCCAATGATTCCATCACGATCCCCCAGTACCTGACCAATCGTTTCCTGTCCAAGTCCAAGGCGCTGCAGATCCTGTGCGCCGTGGTTTTCCTGGTGGCGTACACGATCTATGCGGCTTCCAGCATCAAGGCCTGCGGTACGCTTTTCAATACGGTGATCGGAATGGACGCCACGGTGGCCATGTATCTGGCGGCTGTCATTATCATCAGCTACACATTCCTGGGCGGGTTCTCGGCTGTGTGCTGGACGGATTTCTTCCAGGGGATGCTGATCCTGGGCGCAATGCTGATCGCCCCGATCTTCGCGACGGCGCTGCTGGATTTCTCTGCGGTACCCGCTATGCCGGACGGCTATTGGAACGCGTTCTCCAGCTGGAAGGATATTGTTTCCGGACTGGGCTGGGGACTCGGGTATTTCGGAATGCCCCATATCATCATCCGGTTCATGTCGCTGAAATCCCAGAAGGATCTGAAGAAATCGGCGAAGATCGGTATTTCCTGGACCGTGATCATCGTGATCTTCGCGGCGGTCATCGGTATCATTGGCCGTATGTTCGTGGGTTACGACGATAACATTAATAACAATTCTCTGGTGTTCATCGAGATGGTGCGCCGGATATTCCCGGGACTGATCTCCGGCGTGCTTCTGTCGGCGGTTCTGGCGGCTTCCATGAGCACGGCGGACAGCCAGCTTCTGTCGGCTGCCAGCGCATTTGCCAGCGACGTGTATAAACCGGTCTTCCGCAAAGACAAAGCCTCTGATAAGGAAATGCTCTGGGCGGGCCGCATGGTGGTTCTGGTAATCGCGGTGCTGGCGCTTCTGCTGGCGTCCAATCCCAACGCCGGTTCCATCATGGATCTGGTCTCCAACGCCTGGGGTGTCTTCGGCGCGGCCTTCGGTCCGGCGATCATGCTGAGCCTGTTCTGGAAACGTTTCAACTTCAAAGGCGCCGTGGCCGGTATCCTGGTGGGCGCGCTGGTGGATATGGGGTGGCTGGCTTTCCTGGCTTCCACCGGGATCTATGAGATTCTTCCGGGCTTTGCAGCCGGACTGCTGGCGGCGGTAGCCGTGTCGCTGGTCACGGAAGAACCGTCGAAGGAAGTGGAGGAGCTGTTTGATAAAGCAGTGAATTATGAGGAATAGAAGCAGGAAATCAAAAAATAAGTTGCCAGAAAAGATTTCAGATGGTATGATATAGCCATCTGCGTGTGTGCCGGCATGTCCGTGTAGAAACGTACGGATATGCCGGCAATCGTTTCGATTGGCTATATGCGGGAAAGAGCGCTGCGCCGGGGCGGACCCTGCGCGGCAGCGTGCCTGCTGCATTATGAAAAGGAGAGGTTTAGGATGGCACGAGTCAGTATTGTCATGGGCAGCGATTCGGATATGCCCGTTATGGCGCAGGCGGCGGATGTTCTGGAGAAGCTGGGAGTGGATTTCGAGATGACGATCATTTCCGCCCACAGGGAACCGGACATCTTTTTTAACTATGCGAAGTCGCTGGAGGAGAAAGGCGTGAAGGTGGTGATCGCCGGCGCGGGCAAGGCGGCTCATCTGCCCGGTATGTGCGCGGCTATATTTCCGATGCCTGTGATCGGGATTCCGATGAAGACGTCGGATCTGGGCGGCGTGGACTCCCTCTATTCCATCGTGCAGATGCCCAGCGGCATCCCGGTGGCGACGGTCGCGATTAACGGCGGGACCAACGCCGGGGTCCTGGCGGCGAAGATCCTGGCGGCGTCCGACTCGGAGCTTTTAGGAAGGCTGAAAGCCTATACGGAATCCCTTAAGAACGACGTGGCGGCCAAGGCGGAGAAGCTTGACGAGATCGGATATAAAGAGTATCTGTCCCGGATGAAGAAATGATCCGGGATCGGAAGGCGGAGACAGGAACCGCTTAAAACTGTCAGAAAAGAAGTATGGAGAAATGGTTATGAGAGCGGAAAGCAATGAATACATAGAGAATGCGCTGAAGGCGTTTCTGCCGGACGGTGCGGTCGTAAGCTACCGCCTGTTCGGTAACGGGCATATCAATGACACGTATAGGATAGAATGTGTGGAAGGATATCCCCGGTTCGTTCTTCAGCGCATTAACGGAGAAGTATTCCAGAACCTGGAAGCGCTGAATAATAATGTGGAGCGGGTTACCGAGTTCCTGCGGGAGAAGATCAAGGCCGGAGGAGGCGACCCGGACCGCGAGACATTGAATCTATATCCCGCGAAGGACGGACAGAAACACTATACGGATGAACGGGGGCAGTGCTGGCGGCTGACGCTTTATATCGAGGATTCCGTCTGCTATGACCAGGTGGAGAAGCCGGAAGATTTCTATCTGAGCGGCAAGGGATTCGGACAGTTCCAGCGGATGCTGGCGGATTTCCCGGCCGGGAAGCTTGAGGAGACGATTCCGGATTTCCATGATACGCCGAAGCGGCTGGAAGCGCTTAGGCGGGCCGTTGAAGCCGATACCTGGGGCTATGCGGGCCGCGTGCAGAAGGAACTGGAATTTGTCGCCGCGCATGAAGCGGAGACGCATGTGGCCATGGATATGCTTCGGAAAGGAGAGCTTCCCCTGCGCGTCACCCACAATGACACGAAGCTGAATAATATCATGTTTGACGCCAAAACGGGCGATGTGCTCTGCGTCGTGGATCTGGATACGATCATGCCGGGCCTTTCGATCTTTGATTTCGGCGATTCCATCCGTTTCGGCGCCAATACGGGCGCGGAGGACGAGAGGGATCTGAAGAAGGTATCGCTGTCGCTGGAACTCTTTGAATGCTATGTAAGAGGATTTCTGGAGGGCTGCGGCGGAAGCCTGACGGACGCGGAGGTTCGGATGCTGCCGATGGGCGCGAAGCTGATGACGCTGGAATGCGGCGTGCGTTTTCTGACGGATTATCTGGAGGGCAGCGTCTATTTCCGGACCGCTTATCCGGAGCATAACCTGGTGCGCGCCCGGTCTCAGTTCGCGCTGGCGGCCGATATGGAGCGCAAATGGGACGAGATGGTGAAGATCGTGGAGAAATACGCGTGACAGCGCGGGCGGGTCGCGCCGATGCTCTTTCATTCATACCGGCGTAATCCGGAACCGATCAATACAGGAACATAATCATAATAATATAGTATCGCAGAATCGAACGGAGGAAACAGGATGGATTACAAGAAAGCCGGAGTAGACATTGAGGCGGGTTATCGGTCGGTGGAACTGATGAAGGAGTATGTGGCGGCCACGCAGCGGCCGGAGGTGCTGGGCGGCATCGGCGGCTTCTCGGGCGCATTTTCCCTGGATGCGGTTAAGAACATGGAGCATCCCGTGCTTCTGTCCGGGACCGACGGCGTGGGAACGAAGATCAAGCTGGCGTTTCTGCTGGATAAGCACGACACGGTGGGCATCGACTGCGTGGCCATGTGCGTCAACGACGTGGCCTGCGCAGGAGGAGAACCGTTGTTTTTCCTGGATTATATCGCCTGCGGAAAGAATATTCCGGAGAAGATCGCACAGATCGTGAAAGGCGTGGCGGAGGGCTGTAAGCAGTCCGAGGCGGCGCTTGTGGGCGGCGAGACGGCGGAGCATCCGGGACTGATGCCGGAGGACGAGTACGATCTGGCCGGGTTCACGGTTGGCGTCGTGGAGCAGAAGGACCTGATCGACGGCCATGACCTGAAAGCCGGCGACGTGCTCATAGGACTGGCATCCACCGGCGTTCATTCCAACGGATTCTCTCTGGTGAGGAAAGTATTTGAGAAAGAAATGACAGCCGAAGGGCTGAATACTTACTATGAGGAGTTGGGCGCTACGCTTGGGGATACGCTGCTGACGCCAACCAGGATCTATGTGAAGGCGCTTAAGAGCATCAAGAACGCGGGCGTGCGCGTCAAGGCCTGCAGCCATATCACGGGCGGCGGCTTCTATGAGAATGTGCCGCGTATGCTTAAGGACGGAACCCGGGCGGTGATCAGAAAGGACAGTTACGAGGTTCCGGCCATTTTCCGGCTGCTGGCGAAGAAGGGCGATATCGCGGAGCAGATGATGTACAATACCTACAATATGGGCATCGGCATGATCCTGGCCGTGGATAAGGCGGACGTGGAGAAGACCGTGGAAGCCGCGAAATTAGCAGGAGATACGCCTTATGTGATCGGATATATTGAAGAAGGCGAGAAGGGAGTCACCTTATGCTGAGGATCGGTGTTCTGGTATCCGGCGGAGGGACGAACCTGCAGGCCATTTTTGACGCCATTGGGAGCGGACGCATTACGAATGCGGAGGTCGCGGTGGTGATCAGCAATAACGCAGGGGCTTACGCGCTGGAGAGGGCGAAAAACCACGGCGTGGAGGCGGTGTGTTTGTCTCCGAAGCAGTTTGAGACGAGAGACGCATTCAACGAGGCGCTGCTTGAGAAGATCGATTCCTATGGGCTGGATCTGATCGTGCTGGCCGGGTATCTGGTGACGATCCCGCCGGCAATGATCGCGAAATACCGGGGGCGGATCATCAATATTCATCCGTCGCTGATTCCGTCGTTCTGCGGCGTGGGATATTACGGGCTGAAGGTGCATGAGGCGGCGCTGGCGAGAGGCGTGAAGATTACCGGGGCTACGGTGCATTTCGTGGATGAGGGGATGGATTCGGGGCCCATTATCCTGCAGAAGGCGGTGGAAGTGCAGCCGGGGGATACGCCGAAGGTGCTGCAGCAGAGAGTGATGGAGCAGGCGGAGTGGGTGATACTGCCGCAGGCGATTGATATGATCGCGAATGGGGAGATTGGGAAGGAGAGAATGATTCCATGAAGATATTGATCATCGGCGGCGGCGGAAGGGAGCATGCGATCGCCTGGAAGGCGGCGCAGAGTCCGAAGGTGGAGAAGCTTTACTGCGCGCCGGGCAACGCGGGGATCGCGGCGGTGGCGGAGTGCGTGAATATTCCGGTGATGGATTTTGAGGCGCAGGTGAAGTTCGCGAAGGAGAAGAAGATCGATCTGGTGGTGGTGGCGCCGGATGATCCGCTGGCTGCAGGCGCGGTGGACGCGTTTGAAGCGGCGGGGATCCGGGCGTTTGGGCCGCGGAAGAACGCGGCGATCCTGGAGGGCTCGAAAGCGTTTTCCAAGGATCTGATGAAGAAGTACGGGATTCCGACGGCGGCTTACGAGACCTTCGACACGCCGGAGGCAGCGCTTGCCTATCTGGAGACGGCGCCGGTTCCCATCGTTCTGAAGGCGGACGGTCTGGCGCTCGGGAAGGGCGTGCTGATCTGTAAAACCTGCGAAGAGGCGAAGGAAGGCGTGAAGACGCTGATGCTGGACAAGCAGTTCGGCTCCGCCGGCGACCGGATCGTGGTGGAGCAGTTTATGACCGGGCGGGAAGTGTCGGTGCTGTCCTTCGTGGACGGCAGGACGATCCGGGTCATGACTTCGGCGCAGGATCATAAGCGGGCGAAGGACGGAGACCAGGGACTGAATACCGGCGGCATGGGGACATTTTCTCCGAGTCCCTTCTATACGGCGGAGATCGACGCTTACTGCCGGGAGCATATCTATCAGCCGACGGTGGACGCCATGCGGGCGGAAGGCCGGGAGTTTAAGGGCGTGATCTTCTTCGGGCTGATGCTGACGGCGGACGGGCCGAAGGTTCTGGAGTACAACGCACGTTTCGGCGATCCGGAGACCCAGGTGGTGCTGCCGCGTATGAAGAACGATATCGTGGATGTGTTCGAAGCCTGCATCGACGGCACGCTGGACCGGATCGACCTGCAGTTCGACGATAACGCGGCGGTCTGCGTGGTGCTGGCCAGCGACGGGTATCCGGAGCATTACGAAAAGGGATTTGTGATCTCCGGGCTGGACGCATTTGATGATAAGGACGGCTATTACGTGTTCCACGCGGGCAGTAAGTTTAACGCGGACGGTGAGATCGTCACAAACGGCGGCCGTGTCCTGGGCGTGACGGCCCTTGGGGATACGCTGAAAGACGCGCGGAAGAATGCCTATGCGGCGACGGAGTGGATCTCATTTGCCAATAAGTACATGAGACATGATATTGGCAAAGCGATCGACGAGGCGTAAACAGGCCGGATGATAGTCATGTTTTACTGAAAAGCACAGCTGCCTGTAACGGCTGTGCTTTGTTTGTTGTACTTTTGTTGTGCTTTTTCTGCTATACTGTATTCAGCATAAGGAAAATATGACCTGTACCGGGGAATTCCCGGAGGGGGACGGGACTTTATTCGTCCGGAAGGAGGATAAATGAAATCAAAGCAGCTTCAGATCAATGTAAAGGACCGTGTGCGCGCCGCTTATGACCTGGATATCCGCGCTCTTGCGGTCAGCGGGGAGAAAGCGGGGGCAGGCACTCCGCAGGAAACATATATAAAGGAATTAAGCCGGGAATTCTGCCGCCTGTTCGACGGGCAGATAAACGGAGACACGCTGAGAGAGGAGACGGCGGACAACACCCCGGAGGAGGCGGATGAAGTCCAGGGCATCGATCCGGCGACGGTTTCGAAAGAAAATCTGATGCAGATCCTCCGGAGCCTGCGTCTTGACGGAGAGCCGGTTTCATTTTTCGACGGCAATGATATTAAGAATAACGAGGCCGCCATGGCCTACGCCATGCTGCAGATCCGGGATTATGTGCTTTACAGGGAGAATCCGCAGAGCGGCGATAATCTGCACCACGTCTATCTGGCGGGGGACGAGAATCTCCATCTGATCGATTCGCGGGAAGACGTCCGGCTGCGGGAGAATGCGGGCGTGGGACCGCAGCGCTACCGTGATATGTATGATACCGTCCGGCAGGATGAACTGCAGAGAACGGCCGGGCCCAGAGTTCGGGTCAATCAGGCGGGAGCGGGAAATTCAGTGAGTCAGAATCAGGCCGGGCAGAATAATCCGGCGGGCCCGCAAAACCAGGCGGGTCCGGCAAATTCGGCGGGTTCGAATAATCCGGCCGGTCCGGGAACTCCGGAAAGAAACAGGATCGGTTTCCACCAGCTTGTCTCAGGACTCGGCGGGTATGAGGCCGGAATGCGGAGCAGCTTTCTGCATATCGATTCAAAGGAATATAAGAGTGTCACGGCGGCTCTGAAAAAGATAACCGACAACTGGGATAAGCCGGTCGATGATCCGAAGAATCTGGACGCGATGCTCGCGGCGTATAAGGAATTAGACGCTGCCTGCCGCACGTACCTGCGCGAGCGGAAGGGCGCCACGTCTTCGCTTGGCCAGCGCAGACTGGGAATCATTTCCGATATTTTGAAGCTGCAGGAAAGAGAGCGTGTCGTTCTTGAAGTTTATAAGAGCAAGACGCAAAAGCCTTCGGAAGATACGGCCGGAAGGAAGACGGTTTTTGATATCGCGAAGGAAGCGCGGACGGTTGACATAAGCGGCGATACAGGGATAGTCGGTGCGGCCATGAGCTCCAGGATCTACATTAAGGACGGCCCGGATAAAGGCTTCTTTACGAAGGACGAGCCGGCTCCGAAATCATTTATGCAGCTCGTCCTTGATAAGGTCGACGCTTTTCCCGGGCTGTCGGAGGAGACGAAGAACAACATACGGACGAGCCTGGTGAATGCCGACTGGTTCAACCAGATGCGCTATATGAAAAACGGCGATGAATACATGGACTTCTTCCGTGAAAAGAATCTGATTCCCGAAGGCGAAGGGGAGGCGGAAAGAGCGGCCCGAAGCGCGTATGAACTGCTGGCGGAACAGATCGATCAGAAGCTGGTCAACCGGACGCCGCGCGGGTTCCATCCGGACGAGCTGCAGGATCTGATCCAGAAAAGCGACATCCCGCGGAACGGTAAGAAGATGCTTGGGGATGCCATTGCCGCGAACGCAGAACTCCGGAGTATCTTAAGGAGCAAAGACGGCAAAGAGCTTGAGAAGTATATCCCTGCGGGGAAAGGAAAAAGGGAGAGAGAAGCGGAGAGTCTTGCCTGCGCGGCGCTGGGACCGGATATCGCAAAGACGGCAAAACCATTTTTCTCGACCTCTCTTCAGGTGGGCGCCCGGCCTGAGAACCTGGATAATCTGAATAACCGGGCGATCGCTACTTCCGTGATGGCGTCACTGATGGGGTGTCCGGATCTGGTCGCCCAGGCGCAGAAGGCCGAGTACATCGAGGAAGGCGGCAGGAAGGTGCCGGGAATGTTCATGGAATTCGCGCCAGGAGTCGGAGGCGCGGATATTACGATGAAGTACCCGTTCAACCGTCCGGAGGATCTGATCGCCAATCAGGCCGGAATCAAGAAGCAGCTGGCTGATATGCAGGTGCTGGATCTGATCTGCGGGCAGGGAGATCGGCACATGAACAATATCCGATGGAAACTCGACGGCGCCGGAAGGATCGTTTCGATCAAGGGAATCGATCATGATATGTCCTTCGGCGAATTCGATGTCGCCAGCTGCGGCGCCCATTCCGTACCGCTTGGACTTGTGCGGGTCGTGGATGAGACCACTTATAATTTTGTGAAGGATCTGGCGAAGCCGGAGAACCGGGCCCTGATCGAATACAAATTCAAGGATCTTCTGAAAGCCTCGGAGATCGACGCGCTCTGGAACCGGATCGACACCATGTCGAAATGGCTTGCCAGCGATCATGTAACGAAAATTCCGACCGATCAGTGGAAGGATCAGAACTGGGAAGATCTTATGCTTGTCGGCAATCCCACGCAGAATGTGGGAGGTTACGTATATACGCCGAAGAACCTGTTTGCGAAAGCAGGAGCTGTTATCCTGCCGGCTCTGAGTATGGCTAAGATCGCTGCGCCCGGCCGCTGCGACGCTCTGGCGCAGGAGGGCGTCAATTTCGAGAAAATAACGCGTTTTGAACGTGAGACGGCGATGGGACAGCATAAATGGGCGAATGTCCGGGCGGCTGAAAATGCGCAGAATCAGACGGGGCAGGCGCAGAACGCTTCGCAGAGAAACTCCGGGGCGGCTTCGCCGCGGATCCACTAAAATTCCGTTCCGGAGTAACGGCTGACGGACGAATACATATCACAGAGAACGGACGGAACACGTCTGGGAAGGAAAAAGCAATATGTCATTCTGGCAGAAAAAAGATAGTGAAGAAGAAAGTGCGGAAGAGGAAAGCGTGAGCGAAAAAAGCGGTACAGCCAATGAAAAATGCGAGATTCAAGAGAACGTCGAGGTCAGAAAAGTGAGTAAAAACAAAACGGGAAGTATGGCTGGTGAAGAGAACGAGCACCAGAAAAGCGATGAGATCAGAGAAGAAAGCAAGAACGGAGCGGGCAGTGTGACCGGAGAAAAGAATGGAAGCCATGAATACGCCGCCGCCGGAAAAGAGGGCGGGAGTGAAGCGGAAGAAGACCCGGCTGAGAAGAAGCGCAGGAGCAAAGGAGACGGCGATATCAAGGAAAAACGCCTCCACCGGCCCACCTCCTCCATGTTTTTCTATCTTGTGCTGTATATGGGCGTGTTCAAATTTATCCTGGTGCCGATCGGGCGGTTTTTGTGGACCCAGGCGTTTCTGCATTCCCGCGCCGATTTCATCACAACTGACAACCTGACGGATATTTTCAAGAATCCGCTGATCCTCCTGGCCATTCTTGTCATCGCGCTGAGCTATATGATCTGGACGGTTCTGGAGATATCCGGAATCGTCATCTGCCTGGACTGCGCCTGGCACCGGAAAAAGATCGGCCTGATCGCGCTGTTTAAGCGGTCTGTCATCGATACCAGGCATATTTTAAAGCTGAAGAACCTGCCGCTGCTTCTGTTTGCGGCGTTCGTGGTGCCGTTTACCGATATTTTCATGGCGTCGGACATGATCTCTCAGATCGTGGTGCCGGAATATATCATGGAGGTGATCCTGGACCAGCCGGTATATTTATTCCTTTATGCGGCTGCCGCGGCGGCGATGGTCATCCTGGTGCTGGAATGCCTTTTTGTATTCCACTATTTCATACTGGAGCACTGCGACCTGCCGGAGGCGATCCGGCGCAGTATGCGGCTTGTGAAGGGGCGCAGGATCGCCAGCGCGGTGAAGATCGTTCTCTATAAGACATGGATGGTTCTGAAAATGACGGTGTTTCTGGCCTTCACAGCGCTCCTTTTTCTGGCTGTCCTGCTGGCCGTGGAGCCGGATATCAAGATCTGGGGGCAGGCGTATCTTCTGATCCTCCGGAACGCCTATGTGCCGGTTTTTGTCTTCGTCATGGGATGCACGATCACATTTGCGCAGTATGCCTATCTGACGGCGCTGTTCCACCGTTTTAAGAAAGCGGACGGCGAACCGGAGACCTGCTGCCCGCCGGAGGCGAAGCCGAGGCCCCGTTTCTCGCTCCATAAGCTGGCGGCGGTCGGACTGTACGCGGGCGGAATGGCTCTCAGCGTCGGACTGGTATTTGTTCTAACCCTTGTAATCCAGGAGACGGATTTTCTGGATCTGCTTGTTACGGAAACGAAGATCACCAGCCACCGGGGGTATTCGGCTGTGGCGCCGGAGAACACGATCCCGTCCATTCAGGCGGCCGTTGAAAGCGGCGTCGCGGATTACGCGGAGATCGACGTGCAGCAGACCAGCGACGGCGTGGTGGTCCTGACCCACGATACCAGCCTGAAGCGCTGTACCGGCGTGAATGTGGACGTGGACGATAACACTTACGAGGAGCTGGCGAAGCTGGACGCCAGCAAGGGCTATTCCGGAGGGGACGCGGCGAAGTACGCCGGTACGCCGGTTCCGACGCTGGATGAGGTGATAAAATACTGCAAGGGGAAGATCAAACTGAATATCGAGATCAAGGGAACGACGCCCACTCTGGTGGAAGAGACGGTCCGCGTGATCCGCGAGAACGGTTTTGAAAATGAATGCGTCATCACATCCCTGCAGTACGACGCCCTGGAGCGCGTCAAGGAACTGGCGCCGGAGCTGAAATGCGGCTATATCATGGCGGTGGGCGTTGGTCTCTACTATGATCTGCCGGCGGCGGATTTCTTCAGCGTCGAGACGACCTTCGTCACTCCGGCGATGATCACGGAGCTGCACGCCCGCGGCAAGGAGGTCCACGCCTGGACTGTGGACACGCAGGACAGCATGCAGAGAATGTATGAGCTTGGCGTCGATAATATCATTACCGGCGATCCGGTCCTGGCGGACGAGGTGATGAAGGACAGAGATACTTATTTTCTGCTGTTTGAGGAGCAATAGTAATAATCTGCAACCGTTACACATACAATAAAGTTGTAAGTCCGTCTTCGGATTTTCCGGAGACGGATTTTTTTTGACGTCAAAATAAGAAGCTGTTCTCATAAAATTCCATGGAATTTTCAACAAAAAAAATTCAGCTTAAAGCTGAATCTTGATATTATAGCATCTTATTTGATATAAATCGAAAACGGTCTTGTATATTATTATAAAAATCTATCTGTCTGGGTTCCCGGAAGATATGGTATATTAAACACAATGAACAAAAGATTCAGGGGGGAACCACAGAAATGAATGTTGAGAGGCTGTGCGTACACGTCACACATTTGATCCATGTGCCGATCCATAGATTTGACAAAACCGGAAAGCGGATGAATGTCTATACAGATCATGGGGAACAGCAGGATGTATTTTCCTGCGACAGCAGGTTTACGGAACAGATTCTGCAAAGGGGCTGCGAAGAATATCCGACGTTTTATCAGGAACCGCACCAGATCATTTATGGCATTGTGAAAGCGGCGGATTCGATATACGTAATGGGGCCGTGCTGCATTTCCCATACGGAAGCGGCCGCGTCCGGCTATATCGTAAAAACGCATTCTATGGAGCCGTCCCAGCCCTACAAGGTGCCCATCGCTTCTCCGGACGATTTCTTCGAAGTGATCATGATGCTGTACGAAGCGGCTGCAGGCCGGACGATCCAGAGAAAAGAGATGCTTCAGAAGAATTTTGTGAGCGATGAGAAGATTTATTCCATGCGCAGGCATCTGAATAAAGTGATGTATGAGCTGCATGAGAACGCGACGGTACATAATCCCTACAGTCAGGAGCTGCGGGAACAGGAAGCGATCCGAAAGGGCGATGAGGAAGCGCTGATCCAGAGCTTTGAAGAGTCCTTTGTCGGAAGATATGGAACGCTTTCCCATGATCCGCTGCGGCAGATGAAGGATATGTCGATCGTTGTGATTACGCTGGCTTCCCGGTCGGCCATCGCGGGCGGACTGATCCCTGAGATCGCATTTTCCATGTCGGATGCGTTTATACAGCACATAGAAGAAATGAAGGATATACTGGCTGCAGGGACTTACGCACGGCAGGCTGAGATTGAATACTGCAGGGCCGTTCGTGATCTGAAGGTAAAAAAGAATCGGCAGAGTCCGCTTATTACGCGGTGCAAGAGCCTGATCGCAAGTCAGCTCCATTCCAAACTGAGCGTAAAAGACATTGCCGGTCAGCTTGCTATCACGCCGGGGTATCTGTCCCATCTGTTCCTTCAGGAAGAGGGGATCAAGCTGTCGGAGTATATCATAAGGGAGAAAATAGAAACATCGAAAAAAGAACTTGTCTATCTGGATAAGCCGCTGGACGAGGTTGCTTATTCCTTTGGCTTTGCTTCACAGAGCCATTTCGGACAGGTATTTAAGAAATACACCGGTATGACGCCGAAAGCGTATCGTGAAAGGTACGGGATCCGGCAATAGCCTTTGTAGGCCGCAATTTCTGCAGTAGTTACAAAGGCTTCTTTTGTTATGCAAAAATATGTCTTATAATTCTTTGATTATAGCGCATATAATATGCACATTAACAATGAATCCCCAAAGACACGTCAAAATATATTGTAAATAATATACAAAAACGGTTGGCAAATCACGGGGGGCATGTTAATCTATATATGTTTTACAAAAAAGGGCCCAAAAAAGAAATAAAATAAGGAGGTTTGGTATGAAAAAAGAAGGCTTTTTCGACGAATTTAAGAAGAACAAAGCACTTTTTGCAATGGC
>CANQBX010000026.1 GCA_947589095.1 uncultured Lachnospiraceae bacterium | reverse complement strand
ATTACATGGAAAATCTGACGGGCGGTAATCCTCCCGTCAGACCGTTACCCTGTGTAGTCCCTTGTAAACTGTACTTTACCAAATTATAAACGTCAAAATTAGCATCTGCAAAAGCGCGCTCATTCTCATATGTCTCCCCTTCATCCAGATGCTTTATATAATAATGATATATTCCCGGAAAATTCGTTGCATTGATCCTTAATATATGCTTTAATGTGGGATCACTCAAGGACAATCCCAACAAAAGACATGTGTTATGGTTAAAATAATCCGATAGTACATTATAATGTCCATGCATACTGTCAATTAACTGATCCGCAAATGAATCTTCTAAAAAAACAAGTCTTTCACTTGGATGCTCGTTAATTCTATAGGGCAAGAACCCATTCGGATGGTATACGACGCTATTCTTGGGATACATATATACATTACTATTCCACAATGTAGTATATCCTCTGCTGTTCCTTTTTTCCGCATCGGTTCGATTAGCAGAAAGCATTCTCTGAATGGTATCATCAAAATTGTAGTTGATTGTCATCGGAGTATTTTTAATCAATTTTATCAGGGACCAGAGGTAATGATCATTAGGTACCAGCTTATTAATGTCAGGATCAATATCTGAATATAAATTTGAATGGACTATTTTCTGCCAATTAGCACGAATCTTCATATCCACACGATTATATGTTCTATCATCTTCGCTACACCTCTGAATCATATCTGCCTTATATGCCTGAAACAGAAGCTGCGCACTGGATATCGGATCTGCATTATTATCAATCTTTACACCCAGGTCCTTAATTTCATCACATCCCGCAATCCGTGATACCAACTCCTTCCAACTTGGAAGGCCAAGATCCTTGCTGGCTCCAGCCCCTAGTACAATCCCCAATGTTGAAGATGACAAATGATATTGCTGTCTCATATGGACTATGTATTTGCAATATCTCGATAAAAGTGACTTGTAAATCTCCTCTGTGCCCATGACTTCAACCTCGCTTATTGTAATTCTCTATCGTTTTATCAGTATAGTTTTTTAGTACCCTCATAAAATCCTGCTCGTAAGGTGCACTTATATGGTCTATATTCCACAAACAGCTATGTACAATTTCATCTCTGACGCTCCAATTCCCAAGCCAATTTAATGTTGAAAAATTGCATGATGCATTGAGAGATGATAATAAAGCGATCGAATTACGTTCAATATACGCGCGATCACTGGTAGAACAAGGTATATCATTAATATCTAAGACAACAACGCCTAACTGTCCGATATATTCGGACACCAGCCGTTCAATAAACTTCTCCTTCTCCCTAATCTCAGGCCCTACATTTTGTCCAATTCCCCATGTGTCACATGTTATCCCCTCTTTATTCATGATCGCATTGCCCACATGTAGTCGGAATATTGATCCCCTGTGGTTCCCGTATCCGTTCTCTGTTCCCTTATGAGTCTTAAGCCTTTGCCAAAGTGTAGATTTCGCCCCATTGCTCACTGCATGCGTACCCACACGGACTATCCGCGGAAAACCATGTGAAACCATACTTTGCTCATGGAAATCAACAAAAAAATACACTCCGCGACGCGGCCAATACATTCTTCCATTACATTCACGCAAAATACGAACACCACCGGATTGTTCCGCTAACCGTATCACACAATCATAAAGATTAACAACATCATCAACATGTACCGCTCTTTGCATATATTCCGCAACCGAATCGTTGTCTTCTCGAATAAACGGCGCTATAACTGAAAAGCCTTCAGAATTCAATAGGGGAACGATTCTGCCAGAATAGTCCGCATCTGCTATCACTGCAAATGTAGTTTCCTCCCCAAAAGCGGAAAGTTGGCCTGCAATGTTCCGGAGCCATTCCTTCAGATATTCAGCAGAGCAGTCCTCCATGCATACATCATATGGCTCTATAACACTATTCGGATCCAGCAATCCATACTTTGCTGATATAATGTACCACCGCGCCCCACAACTCTCAGCCAGTTCCCTAACCTTCTGAAACCGTGAAGAATTATACAAGTCCTTTGCCCGACAAGTTACATTATTCTTATGTTTTCCACACGACACCAACCAAACTACTGGATTCTCCACGACACTTTCCTTTCCCGGCCTTCCCAGTTACCGAAGAGCTGCTTTTATTCGCACAGGGCGAATTCAGTTATATACCCCTGATCCTGCCCAACTCCCATAGCCGGTATCTGATGCCCCTGTCATATACATCCAGCCTTTCTTTTTTCTTCAGAAAGTTTACAACCGCATACGTTACAGGGGTCATAATCACCTCATAACATATTTTCCACAGATACTGGAAACACATCATACTAAATAGTGTTTCTTTATCAACACTCCCCCAAAAGGATATAGATATGAAAATCACCGTGTCAAAGGCCTCTCCCACAATGGAAGACGCTATTGTCCTTACCCACAATAACTTCCCATTCATTTTGACTTTCAGTTTCGATAGAATGACCGCATTGGAAAACTCACCCATTATGTAACCCAGCAGTGAGGCTAATAATATACGTGGAGTTGTCCCAAGAACCCCAGCAAAAGCTTCCTGCCCTCTCCAATAGTCCGGATATGGTAATGCAACAGTTATCATATAAACAACAACTGCAAGCAGATTGCAGATAAAGCCAAGCCAAATAACCATTTTAGCTCTTTTAAACCCATATACCTCGGTAAAAATATCTCCCAAAATATATGTCACAGGAAAAAGGATTACCGCAGCTGGCAGAATAGCTCCTGCAATAATAGCAATTTTCCCAGCTATCAGATTTGATAACAACAGACAAGTTAAAAACAAAGCACATGATACAACAAAAGTGTAGGACACTTTCTCGCTTTGATCGTTCATTTCTCCCTCCACAGCATTTACTTAATTATAATACCTCATTAATTTATATGCTTGAATGCTCAAAAAAGCTCCTCAATTCTTCCTCATTGTGAAGAATTATCTCTACCGAAACCGATAGCATCAGGTTATCAGCACCTCCAATAAGTGAACGGGTATCTGTCTTAAACCCAATGCATCTTTTCTTCTTTGCATAAGCATACCCCAGTTCAAAACAAGCTCCTTCGTCCGGCACTCTGCCGTCAAATATAAACAATATGGCGTCACACCAATCCAAGGCTTTTATATCTTTCTCATGAAGAAAAACCTCCTTGGGCTTTCCTTTAACGTATCTAGGGAGTTCCGCGAAGCATCCGCCATCTCGCTGCGGCAGATAGGTATCACATCCACACGACCTTAACAAGCGGTCTATTTCCTCATTTTGCTTTTTTTCTATACTGCTAAAGAGTGGCCCTGCAATATATATCTTCATAAATCCTCCGTTTAGCACCATCTTATTTTGGGTGTACACTCCCTAAAGTTGGTGATTTTTCTCTATTTTCCGGTATTCCAGCGGTCTAATTTAGCAAAATTTTTCTGTTTATGATGTTTTTATAGTGATCTTTCAACCATAACTGCTGACTTTCTGTTATTATTATTTCGACATAAAAGCAAAGTTAAAGGAGCTTAACAGTTACAGCCAGAAAAATCACTAGCAAACTCATATCTCTTCCTCAGGATGTCTCCATCGACCGCATCATGGATTATCCCCATTCCATGGAGATCTTCATCTCCTGTCCTGACACGAACCGTCTCTGCCCTGTCTGCGGCCCCTGCGGCTGCGCCATCAAGGACTCCGGCCGCTCCCCCTCCGTACGCCATGTCTCCGTCGCCGGTAAGGGCTCTTTCCGCTCTTTCCATCTACTCAGGCCCCTCTGCAAGCATTACGGCGCATTCTTCTCCAACAGGTCTTACTTTGCACACTCTTCCATGAAGCTCTCTGCAGACGTCTTCCCCGCCGCCTGCGTTGGTCTCGCCGACACTCGCTCCATCCGCGACATCGCCTTCGACAACGGGCTCACCGAACAGTAGGTCCTCTCTGTCCCCTGCTCTGTCGATTTCCGTAAGCCTGCTTCTCTCCCGCACACCCTCTATATCGATGAGTTCAGGATCTTATCCGGCTCCTACGACCCCAGCTCCCACCGCTGGAATGCCAGCCGTTTCCACTGCTACATTTCCGACGGCAGTTTTGACTGCGTCGTCGATGTCCTCCCTCAGGTCTCCCTAGACTTCCTACTCCCCTATTTCATGGACTATTCACCCGGGGAACCAGGCGCGTCCGCTTCTTCTGCTGTGACATGCATGGCGGCTTCATTTCACTCACCAAGCGCTGTTTCCCTGATGCTAAGGTCTGCATTGACCTGTTCCAGGTCGTCAGGCTCCTCAACGACAATGTCTCCGACATCCGCCGTTCCCTCTAGAACGCTTTCCGTGCCCGCAGCGATGAGGAACCCTACCGGCTCCCCAAACGATCCTCCAAGCTCCTCACCACTTTCTCTTTCAACAAGGAATCTTACTGAGGCAATTCCTTCGTTCTCAAGGACAGGCAGTTGAACCGCGCCTCACTTTCTCTGGCCATCTCAGGGAAGCCTATAACGCCTCCAGGAATTCCATTCAATCCTTCAGGCGCCCTCCTACTCAGAGCAACGCGACGCCCTCACGCAGTGGCTCTCCACTTACTCCGCCTCCGACTGTGAGAGCACCATGCGCTTCGCCGACTCCATCCGCTGACACCGCTCCTATATCCAAAACAGCTGGAAATATGAAAATCCAACGGCCCCTGCGAGGAACTCACAACCGAATCAAGATCCTCAAACGCTCCTGTTACGGTGTTCACTCCTTTGACCACTTCCGCCGCGTCCTCTTCTCCTGCGGCCATATGAAGCTCATTAGGGAGACCTATACCAACGCGCTGGAACTAGCCGATAAAGGAAGGATGGACGGATAATGGCCGGGAGGAAAAGCTTTTCTGTTCATGACCTGTATCCGGAGGACTACTGCTTCAATTATGACGCGTTCGAGCAGATCCGGCTCCCGCTATATCTGTATCGCCGGGCACCATCCGGTCAGCGATTCCCTCGATGTTTACCGCATGGACCGCCAGATCCGGGCCGCCACCAGAGGCATGGCCCCTGAGAAACGGGAAATTCACCTGAGGGGTTATATCGACTGAATAGATGACCTGCCGGATGATGGAGCTTCCTTCCTCCCGATAAATGAGGATGCGTCACCATTGTAGGGGGCCGTCAGTGATTTGTCCATCACCATAACTCCAACCTTATCAGCCGCATAAAAGGGGGAAACGACAAAAATCCCATCAAAAAAAGGATCCTTACGATCCTCTCCTGAATTGTACCCCTGACCATGCTACACCTAACATCCAGCCCGAAAAGTGGCCTTCTTTCATCATATGATATGCTACTTTTATGTTTTCATTGTAGCAGATCACTTCAATACATCGCTCTTACATGATTTCCCCAATACCTGTCACCAACTTGAGAAGAAGCCGCCTTGTCTGCCGGTATGGTTCATTCCCACGATGTGTCCCCCGTCTATACAGCACACACTTTGGCGATAGTCCTCCTCAAATCATTTTCAGCGGTAATCCCTTATTTTTACTCATTCTTCTGGTCAGATTGCCACTCCCCCAGAAATGCAAAAGCCGCTACTTCTTACCCTTTCACAAGAACCAGCAGCTTTTTCTCTTTAATCAATCTAATCTGATGTTGTCTATAAAAGCAGAATGTGTGCCTTTTCCCATATATTTCGCACTATACTCGGAGGCCCTTACACTATCCCTGAATTTCCCTTCAGGCTCTGTAGCAAATCTCTTTTTTCTTATAAATGGCTTATACATTGGATTCCCTAACCGAGTATTGACCATGTGATCTAAGTTAAATGCCATTGTTTCCATACGTACCACATTCTCCTTTTCGTTTTGAAGATAAAACATCACATAATATTTTATCAACATTTCTTCGTTTTGTCAACAATTTTCAAATTTTTTAAATTTCCATTTTACGCCATTTTGTGCATTTTTATGAACTTCTCGTATGTTCTTACTCTTCTATATCCCATTTTCTACAACATATACCTTGAATAATCTCATTCTCATCATCACACAAAAACACCTCCGAATATGCCGTATATTTTTCCCCAAGCATCTTTTTTATGCTCTCATATTCAATCACACACTTCCTAAGAGAATCTATATACTGGTCCATAATTACCTGGGTTACTCCGATATCGCAATCCTCTTGATTATCTGCTGAAAGCGTTTGGATTAATTCTTTCTGTTCGCTGCTTAGCTCTTTTTCATCCTTGAGGTTATTGATATAGTCTTCCCAGTTGTCTGGTGTTTCCCAGCCCTCCATCTTACATTCATTTGACCTTTCTTTCATAACGCGTGACACCAAAAACATCCGTACTACCGTAAATAGTTCTCCATAAAGGTGTTCTTGATCTATATATTTCAAAGCATCCAAATATTCCGCTCTACTCAAATGTAACGTGCTTATCATCATTAGGTCAGCAAATGTTTCACGGAAAATGTCCATATAGAAATTGCAGCTTTCATAAATAATATCAGCCGCAATAAGCTCATAGATATTCTTGTTAATACACTGGCACAGTCTTTCGATACCCTGATAAACCCGCTCGTAATCACTATAACATAATCCGGCAACCGAGCAGTGTCCTAAAAGCTCCTCAAACAGACTCTGAGTTCCATTGTAAAGCAATTTTGTGAAATCCTGGCAAAAAACGTCTAAATACACGTTTTTAATATTGGTACTATAATAAGCTCTTGGATCATTTTTATCAATCGCCTTATTAACCCTGTCTACAGTATCTTTAAAAAGTTTCTGAGTAATTATCTCTTTTACTTCAGTTATCTGATTGTCCCAATCCTCTTGACTGATACAACTATTCTTGGTTATACTCAAAAAAGAAAAATCGCAATCCAAAAAAATGTGTTCTCGAACATTATACATGAGCAGTTTGAGGAACACTTCGGCACGATCCTTTCTGCGTCGTAAATCCTCTCCCGGAATTACATGGAACAGTTCATGAAATAGATATACTCGTATTTTTTTAATATCAGCTATTTTATACGCCGGTATCCATATAATCGCCACTTTTCCTGTTCTTTCCACAGTAGAAAATAGAATCTTTGTTTCGGCTCCACTGTTCAATGTCGGATATACGCAGAAGCCATATTTCAGATCATCCGAACTTGTTTTCATTAGCAACGAGGTCAGTTGATTCATCATCTTGGAATAATACGCACAAAGTTTAGGGGCTGCGATGTGCGTTGCCGTTGCGATCGGTGCCGTTTGGAACAATATCCGATCCACACTATTGGTTGCATGTATAATGGAATCAAACATTTCATCAAATTTTACTACAGATTCCTCGATATCCCGGAGAATCCTAGCACGCTGGCAAAAATCTGTCTCCTTATGATATTCATCAACGCAAAGTACAAAGTACTTAACCACAAGGGGAAACGCTGCACTCATGATTTGCTTTATATAAAAAAGAAGATCTGTTTGCTCTGCCTTATAATAGGCTCTCCTTATTTTCAGCATACAGTCACAATAATATTCAAGAACCGGCTCCTTTCGAATCTGACAGTCAGACTGAAGTTTTTTAAGACATTTTACATCTTGATTGAAGGTTCCGTTCTCACACATCGGAAGCATCCTCCTTTCTTGGTACTAATATCTCCGTTGCAACATTAAAAAATGCTTCTTTATAATAACTGTTAGAATGAGTCAGCAATCCATCCTTGCCATAAAGCCTCATCCATTTCTTTATACTTACATTCTTTACAAAAAGCACAATATCATCACTGCCAAGAACATCGTAGGCGCTTATCGCTTCATAAGCAGACGATAACTCGCTTTTCAGATTATTTCTATATTTCTCCTCTTTAGTACGATCACAAACCATACATCTCAAAAGGCATGAAACCTTTTCATCTATCATATAATCTAAAGCATTAAAAGAATCCAGTTCATCCTGTTTAATCACACATACACTGAAACTCTTTTCCAGACTGGCCGTTGGGCAATATTTTTTGACATATTCCGGATAACTCGAGATAGCTCCATCACCTAAATGGTAGCTATTGGTTTTCAGACAGATGATCAGGTCGCTGCTGTCAAACGTATAATAGCCAATCATCTCAGCATCCGGTTGTGAAATATTCTTCTCGTCCGTATTCTGTCCCAGCGAACCTGCTGTGTTCTGTTTTATCTCTGACTTCACTTCTGACATCATATTTTGAACCAAAGCAGAGAGATTGTTTAATCTTTTTTGGAAGCGGACAAAAGAAATAAAATACAGTGGCATTGTCTGGTCAGTCCAGAATCCATTGTCATCGTCGCTCATGCTTATTCCCAACAAATTGAAATAATCACAATTTTCGTTAAACGCCTTTTCATCTTTCTCAGCCAACGTATAATAGGGATCGCTCATAATACGCTGTTCTTTTTCACTTCCCGGCTCAACCCTCCTCATATCCAAGCCGTCAAAATATCCGATAGCATTGTACTCTGCAGTTATAGCGTATTTTTCTTTACTAAAATAGTTATTCTTAAATTGAAATATACGTACCATGTCTTCTCTCCTCATCTGTTCTCATCAAATAAGTCATAATACAGGCAGTCCTGGAATGTGAATCAGTTCTGCCCAGCTGAGACACAATTCTGTATATCTTTTCTTTTTCTATAATATCTGTGTAACCCGAAAACAAAACATACAAAACCGTACAAAGTTCTTCTTTCTCCCCCTTTTCCAAACACAATATCTTTTCTAATAGTTCCTTGTCAGCAATGCATCCTAAATCCTCCTTGCCCCAATCTGTTTGCCCTGCCTGCATCATAATATCCATGATCAGCAGAAGGAGCGCCAAACTCATATAACGCATCTGGGTTTGGTGCAGAAGAAGGTTGTTTATAATATAGTCTATAGCAATCCAGCGCTCTTTCAAGCTATCATCAGAGACCCAAAGCCGGAATACGCAACCAAGAAAAAGGAACAATTCGATGCTCGCTTTTCGTTCCTCCTCATCTGTTTTTTTATTGGAACATTCGTTGATTCTATCAACCGTGACATTATATATCATTGACAATGCCGCCTGACGTTCTGTATCCCTTATTAAATTATTACGTGGAGAAAATACAAGTTGAAGATTTTTTCCAATATATAATTTAATCGCATAATAGTCAATCTCAGAAAAAGTGTTGTTTCTATTAGTAAAAGGTATATCCAATATTTTTTCTACAAAAGCCGTCTTTTCAAGTATTGTTTCATTACCATTCATAATACTTTCTGTATGATAGCGGCGATTCCTTTCCAGCAATTCTAAATCCCCATACCAGAGTACAACTTGCCCTGTCTGAATACACTTCTCGGCTATCTGCTTTCGCATTGCAGTATACTGATCTATTTCAGCTTTCAAAACCGCTTTCTGACATATCGTTCGCGACGTAACGCTGATACAACAGAAAACAATCATAATCTGGGAAATCAGTGTTCCAAAAGACAGTAGATAAAATTGTGAGTACATCCTAAAAATGAGCATAATAACGGTCAAAACTGACATAAAAAACATTCCCACCAAAAGGATCGGAATGAAATATGAGCCAAAAACATATGCTGTAATTGTCCTATAGGAAATCCCATAATTCGTTTGATTCAGAGCGCCATAATAGAAAATGATAAAAGCTGCATCTGATGCTGTCAAAGCCCATATCAACTCACCCCAATATTTCGCGAAGTCTATTAAATGACAATGCACAAGCTGATCATTCACTCCAAGTCGCCCTACACCACATTTAAACAGATTTTCAATCGCTCCACGAAATGGCGAACAATATAATGTAAGCAATATAAACACTATAATCACAACAGCCAGACATACTGAATATTGTTCTTTACATGTCACATCATCCACTTTGCAGATTTTATTTTCTTTTTTTGCTGAAGTATGCACCAGGTTCTTGTGTAGATTATTATCTGTCACTCTTATTCCTCCAAAATGACTCTAATTATCTTAAATATTATTTGGTCTATCCTTGCGGGACATCAGCGTCACCACCTTTTATGAATACTCGTCGAACGATTTGTATAGAGACACAATCAACAACAGCCGCCCATTCAGGCGGCGTCCCCAAATCTTGCGAAATCATAATGCTTATAGATAAATATAGTTCCACGCTTCTGCCTTACAATTTCTCCTTGTACTGTTTTTGCATCAACCATCTATCATATTGCAAATCATTTGCGTACCCCTTCTGTACTCTCTTTCTGAAATAATACCTTTACCGTCAGAAACAGAATCCGCAGATCCTCCACAATACTCGGATGCGACAGATACATCAGGTCCATCTGTAGCTTATCATACGGCTGTGTATTGTATTTCCCGTAAACCTGCGCATACCCAGTCAGACCTGCCTTCCCTTTCAATCGCAGTGCAAACTCCGGAAGCGCTTTCTCATACTGTGCTGCAATCTCTGGCCGTTCCGGTCGGGGCCCCACCAGCGCCATATCCCCCTTCAATACCATGAGGAACTGAGGCAGTTCGTCAATCCGGTACCTGCGGATCATACGCCCCACCTTAGTCACCCGACTGTCATTTTCTCCTTCACTTAAAACCGCTTCCCCATTACTTTCTGCATCCATCCGCATAGAACGAAACTTCAGAAGTTTAAATATCCTTCCGTCCTTTGTCAAACGTTCCTGCCGGTAAAACACAGTTCCACCATCTTCCATATGAACCACAAACGCCGTCAAAAACATGATCGGCGAAGCAACCACCAGCGCAGCAGCGGAGATCACGATATCCATCAGTCGTTTTACGAACAGATACTCCACCGGCTGATGGAACCAACCCACATGGAGAATCGGAAGATGAAACATATGGGTTCGTTTTGCACCGCTCATAATCGTATCGCCAATACGAGGGATCACATATACGTCAATGTTTTTATCAAGACAATATTTCAAAATAATATTTCGCTCATGGCTGTGGATTCCTCCGAGAAACACGGCCTCCATCTCATCCAGCGCACCAAGATCCGCCAGACATGTGAAGATATCCTGCGTCAGTATTACATTAAACTTCTTCTCCATTCTGTAATGCGAAACCAACATTTCCAGTTCTGGACGTCGATCATAAATGACAGCAGAGCGAATTGGGGGAAATATGGCAAAATACACATTATGTGCGGTTATTGACCAGGCAACCGCCAAAACAGCCTGTCCAAAAAAAGCCGTTAATAGCGGCAATGGATTAGGAATGAACTTTGTCAATAAGTAAGTAATCACATAAAGAATCGCATCGGTAAATCCTAACGCAAGAATCTGACTATAAACCAGTTCCCCGATCCGGCTGGTGGAAACTGCAAAGGCGTCATATACTTTCACATAAGTAATATAAAGCGCCATATACAAGGCAATCACCGCCCAGTTGCCTCGTTTGAAAAATGGGGAATACAGTCTTTCCGCGTAATAGGCATACCAGCAATATGCAAACGGCGCTGTGACCAGCAGTACATTCATTATTTTGGCGAACCGGAACAGCAGCCCCTTCCAGATGCGCATAATTATTTCTTTCTCCTTTGTCACTTTGCTGCAGATCGAAGGTTCTGTTCATCTGCTTTACGGCTCTTTCTGGCGTCCTTATGGTCCTCACAATCACGTTCTTGGCTTCCCAGTACCGCCACATCCGCATACAACAAGATCATCCAAAACACCGGCTGCCGGTAATTGATCAAAAAGAAACTCTCTGCCAATAGCGACAGAATCCCACACCACATCCACGGCGTGTTGGCCTTCAGCACTTTTCGTAGCCATAAAACCATCAAAGCCATCGGAAGCGTACCGTAGCAGAACCAAATACTCAGCCAGGTAGAATGAAGTTCATCCACGGCTCCTGCATCTGAGAATCGCTCAAATCCACCCTCACCTGCTCCACATAGCAAATACTGCGGATGCAGAAACAACCGGCCTGCGCCACGATCCAGTGACAGACTGTAAAAACCGCCATTTGTTACCTTCCATATCTTTTCACGGATACGGTTTATCAGGTTATAATCAACTGTCCTGACATCGAAATCCGCTGACGGCCAGAGCAGATACAGTACTATTGAAACGGACAGCAGAAGACACGCTCCAACAGCAACCAACATGCGCCTCGTAATGTAGCCTTTCTTCCACAGACAATATACTTCATATGCTAACCCGAAGACGCCCCATACAGTCATACCGAGCCATACTCCCGTAGATTTGGAATCCGCCAATACAGGAAGCGTCAGCAGAAAGAATATCCAGAAACTTCGGTCGCCGTACTTGCAGCGGTACATCCAGATCATCAAAAGCATCATAAACAAAAAGAAAGCCATCTGGTTGGGATCATTAAAGGTTCCCATGTACCGGACAGCTCCCCAATATTCATGAAAAATCCGGCCTCGATCGGATATCCAGATAATATACTGAACAACAAGATTGATCTTGGCTGTGATATTTACCATTCTGAAAAGCGGAAACCCGCACTGACCGGCCATGATCCGCCAGGTCCAGATGGCAAAACCATTATAAAGCCAAAAAGCAGAATACCTTATAAATTCATGATTCCGCAATCGGAAAGCATAGAACAGATTAAGTACTACAGCCGCTGCTAAAAAGCAATACAACGGAAAATCCCTGTGGGACCATAGCCTTCTGCCACGCTCTTTCCAGTAAGTGCGCCATCCGCACAAACGACGCTGTCTGCCCCCCCGAACCAATTCCCGCAGTCTTTGTCTCAGAAGCGAGGCGAAACAGCCCATCAGGCAGATATCCGCCGCCCCTATGTTGCCGGAGGCTTGGAGATAAAATGGTTTTAAGAACATAAAAAGAAAAAACATCAGCATCATTATTGGATCCCATCGTCATTGTTATTACTCTTCATCCTCATTAGTGTTTTATAGCCCCTGACACAACCTTCAGCGCTTAGCAGACTTTCAAGAGATTATTAATATTCTGACTTGTCAAACACAAGAAATATTTTGTTTAACCCAGTTTCACCAATTTCTCCCCCAGTCAATCCCTCATCAATATAGATAAATCCGTGTTTTTCATTTATTGTGAAAAAATTCATTTGTCCCAGATAGTCTTTGATTTTTGATACTGGATTGAAAAGCATCTCCACCTTCTTGCCATACTGGTTGGCAATCATTCCAAGGCAACATAACTTAGTCAAAACATGCGGACTGATAAAATCAACGTTGTTTAAATCAAAAACTATCCCTCTTGTGTCTCTGTCACAGATAAAGCGATAGAAAACGGGCCAAATTTCTTTTTGAAATAGCCGACTATAACATTTTGTTTCTGGAGCAAAACTGACAATATAAGAATAATCTTGACTAATCTTATTTGTTTCAATGCTCAACTTAACTCTTGTCATATTCATTGTAATCTCCACCCTTTTTACTTTACATGCCTTATCCTAATCTCATTGGTTATATTTTGACAACCTTCGGCTCTTTTCCAAAAGTTAGTGATTCTTATCCATTTTGTTTCACTAATATCATTTCATGCTCTTCTTCAAAGCAAATAGAACAAATTTATATTTGATCCCTTCCATATTTTCTCTCATTGATCATTTCAAGTAACTCATCCACTTTCAATGAAATCCGATAGTTTTCTTCGTTATTCTTATTTGCAATAATTTCTGCAAATTGATTTAGTACACATCTTAGATTATTACACTCGTCGTACTTCCAGCTTTTTTCCTCTTTTCTACGGCATTTTCCCTCTCCATCAATGCAATACCCAACAAATCGTAACGTTGCCTCTTCATCCATCATATTCAATAATAAACTACCCTCCGTCCCAAAAACCTTAATTATCCTAGTTTTTTTCGGAGAGATTAAATTAGATTTCAAACTTACTTGTATGCTATCATTTATAAGTAGCTCAATATTGCCATCGTACAAGGATAATTTACAGTGCTCTTGTACTCTTTGTAATTTTATTACGGCATTGGCGTACAAAAATGCAATTACAGATAACAAATGAACGCCAATAATCTCATAAACCGTATCATCTGGATAAAAATTCCCAAATTGGCTAATTTCACCTTCTATCCGACATACTTGCCCCAGCATTATCATTTGCTTTTTCATTTGATTTATTGAACGTGACATTAAATAGACGTAATCCGTAAACAGGATTTTATTTCTCTCCTTAGCAATCTTAATTAAGGTAACAAGTTCGTCAAGGCTTTTAGTAGTTGGCTTCTCACAAAAAACATGTTTTTTATTTTCCAATAATTTTTTGCATATCTCATAATGTGAACCTATAGGAGTACAAACAAAGACTACTTCTATTTCATCACTATATAAAATTTCATCAAATGAATCAAAGAATTGCATCCCATTTGCACTATTATAATTCTCAGAATATATTCCAACTAATTCAAAAGAATCGCAATCTTCTATGTATCTTCTTAATATTTTCCCCCAGTATCCATATCCTATAAGCGCCGCTTTCAAGTTCTTTTCCTCCTCACTTTGTATAGCCTTAATATTTCTCTCATATAATCACAACTCAGTTTTCCAATCTTTACTTTTGAATTCAAATCATCATGCCATTCTATAGGCATCTCTGTAATCTCTATACCAGCCCATTCTGACTGTATCATCATCTCTGCACAATAAAACCAACCATTATTATTACTACACATATTCACTAACTCATGGGCTACATCATTCCTGTAAAATTTAAAACCACACATTGCATCTGAAAAGTGCACATGCAGTATCAACTTTAATATCAAATTCAATGACCGGGACGTAATTTCCCTTAGTAATGTTCGATTATATACCTTTGAATCGGGCAACAATCTGGAACCCACTACTATTTTTTTCCCGTTTTCAAAATAATAGTATACCTGTTTCAAATGGTGCAAATCTGTTGCCAAATCCACATCCATATACCCTATTATTTCAGACGTATTTCTTCTTATAGCCTCCCTAAATGCAAGACCAACTCCCCTTTGTGATACCCTAAAAAAGGAAACATTACTATAAATACCACAAAGTTCCTCCGCTATATCTGGTGTTCTATCTGTAGAACCATTATCTGCAATCGTAATTGAAAAGTGAGTATGCAATTTTTCACTCCTTAGATATTCCAGTGTCCTCTCAACACCTTCTCGTAGGGAATTTTCCTCATTTAAAACCGGGATCACTATATTGATTTTCATATTCATACCTCAATTATTCGTTATTTTTATAATTGACTCAATTAGATACTGTTTCTTCTTAAATACTATCCGAAGTACAACTGATAAATATTGCAATATGATTGTTAATATTAAGAAAACTCCAAAAAAGCCCATGGAAAGAAACAACATGATTGGCGTCCAGCCTTCAACCGGTTTACGTATACTAAAATATGAAATCCATGTATAACATCCAATTCCAATCGACAAAAACAAAAATAAAAGACTTACACAGAAAGCAAGTCTTTGAATCGCATTTGTAAATAATATTAATGTATCCATCGCCAACTCAATATTACTTCTATTATTACTCCTGGCTACTTCTTTATCATCAAAACTGTTATCTATAACCACTTCTCTCTTTAAACCACTATTCGCATAGGCCGCTTTTCTATATACAACCATTGTTGAAATGCTATCAACTCGATTGATTGCTCTTCGCGAAAGGATTCTAAATATTTCTTGACCAATATCCCCATCTGATAAACTATATCTGTTGAAAACTTGATAAAACAAACGATTCACCCCCCCACCCTTGTTTGATGGAGCAACCGCTACAATATCATTACCTTCCATAGCCTTATAATATATATCCATTATTACTTTTTTGTTAACACCGTTATAAGGCAAATCAAACTCATATACATAATCGCCTATTGCTAAATCTACCCCTGCCTTCATAGATAACTCTAAACCATGATACATAGACATATTGATAATAGAAATTGTTCTGTTGTTAGCCATTTTTGCAAATTGCTCTATCTCCGATTTGCTTTTATCAGTTGAAGCATCATTTACGCAAATTATCTCAAATTTATAGAAGTTTTTTTCCAAAACCGTATATATTTCTTTCAAAAAGCCTTGGAGTACCGTTTCACTATTATGCACATATATTACAGCTGAAACAAAATTAGTTTCCTTAGTATTAATCATTGCAGCACCTCATCCAAATCATAAACTGTATTAATCTTTCCTGATAATACACTAACAAAGTACGGATTCTGAGAAAAATATTTAATGACCGTTGGCCGTGAATCATCTATTTCAGAAGCCTTCAATATTGGCTTCATTGAGAACAACGATCTAGAATACTCGAATTGATATTCATCCCTCAAATATTTGCGAGCTAGTTTAGACATATAATCCCACGCACTTTCTGGTTTCGCAGGACAATTATTGCAATTTCCCAATTGCTTAAAAGAACAAAAGCTATTGCTCATTCTTTGACAAGGAAAACTGGGTAAAGTATCATAACTTGTCATATGTGGTGTAAATGTCACAGATGTCAGTGAATGAAAACCGGTCGTCCCAAACGGCATTATCGAAAAGAATGGGCCATCCATTACTGTAATACCAATATCCTTTAGTTTTTCGTTCACAGTGCAGAGGATAATCTCACATAATTCATATTTGATTTTAAATGGTTCAAATCCCAGCATACTAAGGATTTGATTTACTGATGCATATGTTGCATTAAGAACAAAATCGCTACAAAAAGAACTTCCATCCCGCAGTGTTAAATAGTAACAACTATCATTTTTCTTTATTGACGATATTCGAGCATCATATATGACCTCAATATTATCATAATGGGCAATCTCCTCCAAAAAATAATTCTTTAATATTTGGGCATCGTAAGTATACTCTTCTGTTAAAAAGGCTCCATCACATAAATTGTTTTTAAAATATTGGTTTGTCATAACAGCATCACACTTAATGTTTGCTGCACGACAAAATTTTTTAAACTGCTCTGAACTTGTCCAAGAAAAATCAGAGGATGTTGCATATATTTGATTAAACGATGTGTTAATACAAAATCCATAATCTTCCATAAAACGATCAAAGTATTTTGCAGACTTAATTGCAGTAGAATAAGACCTTGGATAATGATATCCCATATGTACTCGTGCTTGGTTAATATATGTTGCCCGCATAAATGGCTCTGTGTCATATTCTAATACTAATACACGTTGTTTCCTTTTCCCACAATAAAGCGCTGCATAAAGGCCATACAATCCAGCTCCCAGTATAATCTTATCAAACACCATAAACTTTCTCCTTCTTTATGACATTTTTATCACCATAACACCGTCTACAATACAACAATACCCTTTATGCGGAAATGTCGGGAGGTTCTGTACTTCTTGTTTTCTGGATATTTCATCAATCCAACCTTCATCGTAAATAAGATTAATCGGCTTTCCTACAACATAAGTACAATAATACCCCAATGAACCTAAGTACGTAACGGAGGTATTATGCATACCTAAAATACCTCTATATTCTTCAAATCCCCTTCGATCTCCCGCCATAAATGATTCCTCAAAATTTCCTATGATTGCTACAGGAGTCTGTCCAATTACATACTCATCATTATTCTCTAATTCAATAAGCATAGAAACCATATATGCATCATTTGTTCTTCCAATAATATTCTTATAATAGTAAGCACCATTCGAATATGTAATATTATGCCAAATTAAAACAGCACTTAACCCAATGCATATTCCATATAGTATTTTCAATCCACTATTATTTCTTAATGTGTCTATCTGTTTCATTTTATCGATTGGAACCAAAAACAATAAATATATTAACGTAAAACTATAAAGCATAAGTAAATGTGCCCATCCAGTCGAAACTATATAAATAAAGTCGATGCCAAGGGGCAAAATAACTACCATAAATACCGAAATGACGATTTGGGACATAATTACTTGTCTATTTAGCATATATTTAATCCATAAATAGAGTGCTATAATTATCAATAACGAAAAACAAATTTGAACTATCTGCGTATTATAACCTGTTCTCCCAAAATAGTAATCAAAAAAATGTTTATATACTCCCGGTATCAGATTTATTAATGTATGCAAATCACTTCGCATTAGCTGAAGCATTCCATTATAACCATCTGTCAGGTCTACCTGTGCCACCCACAAGGATATTTTCACAAATATAATATAAAATATTGCACTACATATTAAACAAGCAATAAAACGTACTCCCTTTTTTAATATTTTTAATACTGATTTCTCAATAATTGCATTAATAAAAACAAGAATAATCATCAATCCAATAGCTACCGAAATATAACTCTGATATAAGCCCATTGAAACGGAAAGCAACAATACTGCAGGAATAAATCCTCTCTGATATTTTTCAACAAGATATACCCCAGCACAGCAACATAAAAGGGCCAGCATGTAAATATCTGCCCAATTTATATACGTCGCATAAAGAACAATAAGTGGCAGATTTGTAACAAAAAAGCCACTCAACACAAAAATGATAGCCGTACTTTTTATATCAAACAGCCGTATAATGAGGAACAACGAAAACGATAGATATATCAAGGACAAAAGTCCAACAAGCCACGGTGAATTAATGTTTCCTCTTAACAAAAGATATAACGGTTGACAAAACCTACCTAAAGTGATTTCCCAAATTGCATCCTCTGAAACAATGCTCAATGAATCATGAGATGGATAAAATTCTAAAAACATCATTGCATGTGCTAATAATCCCCAAAAAAATGTACTTACCATTACTGTTTTTAGTTCCTTATTAAGTCGCATATATTATTTATTTTCCTTTCTCTCTATTCCACAGACAGAATCCCGAAATTTTCTATTTTACAAACTTCTGAGATACCTTTATACCAACATATTGCAAAGAAATTAATTTGTTAACGCTTCTATAGCATTCAATATTTTTTGCGGAATCCACAGAATAAGCCTTCCAAATCGTTGCCACAAAGACTTTTCCAATCTTTCAAGCCTGTCGGACAGCATTTCTATTTTCGATGACATTTCGCGGATTCTCTTTGTCTGTTTCTCTAAAGTATTTCTATACAATTCCAGCTCATTTTCCTGAATAGAATACAACTCTTCAAACTCCTTTTTAGTTAATAAAAAGGAAGAATTATATTCATCAATTACGTTTCTAAGCTTCAAAATCTCCTCGTTAAATGCATCACCTCTCTGATTAATTCTTAATAATTCTGCGTTCACTGCATCTGCATTCTGATTTATCCTCAGCAACTCAGCATCAATTAAATCTGTGTTCTTGTTGATTCTCAGTAACTCTGAACTAACAGCATCCATGTTTTGATTAATCCTCAACAGTTCCGAGTTGACGGCATCTGTATTTTGATTAATTCTTAATAATTCTTTGTTTGTCGCGTCCTGTCTCTTATTTACACTTAGTAGTTCTCGATTAACCGCATCAGCATTCTGATTTATCCTCAGCAACTCAGAATCAATTAAATCCGTGTTCTTGTTGATCCTCAGTAACTCTGAACTGACAGCATCTATATTTTGGTTAACCCTCAACAGTTCCGAATTGACAGCATCTGTATTTTGATTAACCCGCAACAATTCTTTATCGATATTAACCAATCGATTGTCAATTCCAGCAAATATCCCCTTATTCTGTTCTTTATACTTTTCTAAATCCTTTCCCCTTTGATATAATTTCTCATCCAGAATATCATAAGCTGTCAGATCCGCTTTCTTTGGCATTTGAAGTGCATTTTTCAGCCATTCCAGAGACTTTTTCCGTTCTTTGTGCAAAACCGCTTCCACAAGGGAATAATCAACCGGCTTTTCAAGCACATCCGTATCCGCTTCCTCTACTGCAAATATCAGGCGATCTTCCAGATGAAATAAGCGCAGAATAGAAAGGAATCTCGCCATCCCACGCTGCTGATTCACAATAGCTAAAAACGGTTTTCTAAATAATACGGCAAAACACACGCCATGGAAGGAATCTGTAATAACATAATCACTGTTTTTAATAACCGCCAGCAGATCTTCCGTAAATACATTCATTTCTACCGGCAAATCCCATTGTTTTGCCCTTTCCTCTCGCTTATATGAATCTGTGATCTGGAAGCTTGGTTTTCCTGTCTTTCTGCTCAATTTCCGAATAAGTTCTGCCTTTTCAGGGTTCGGATCCAGGATAAACGCGGCAATATGTCCCCTGTTCTCAGAATAGCGGGATTTCTTACACAACTCATCATAAAAATCATCCTCGCACAGAAACACCGGATCCAATGTCTGTACCGCATCCGAAACGCCAAACGACTCTCGAAGAATTCTTATCCCGCTGTCTTCTCTCACGGAAATAGCGTCAAACTGCTTGAGAAAGAAGGCTTCGCGGGCCCGCTCATCCTCGCTCCAATTATGCGGATCACATCCAAAAGAAGTTGCATAGGATATCTTCTTTTTATTATTCGCGATGTACCCCAACGCAAACAGATCCTTTTCAGCAAATAACGCATTCCATAGCTGATCGGATGGTACAATAAACGTATCAGCGTAATTATTGATCGCCCGCATTTCTTCAATATCACTAAAAAGCGGGCACATCGCATAACTTGGATACGGATTCATTCGGAACAGTCCCGCTCTGGAGTCATTTCCGCCCGGCCAGGGCATCTTAGGCCGCTCGATCATGATCGGCTCCAGCCCCATTCTTGTAAGAACATGATAAAACGCATACTGGGTGATCTGGGCCCCATAATTGTCGCCGCTCCAATTGCAGACGACGCCAACGTCAAATTTCATTTGAAGCGCCCTGTTTACAGCTTCTCCAAATGAACGCTTTTCTCTTAAATGATAAAAATATTCCCTGGTTTCCGGCATCTTGCTGCGTTCACTCAAAAAAGGAAAAAGGCGGTTCGTTCCTGTATACTGCCACGGAACGGGCTTTATCATCGCAGCATTTTGCTCCAGCATCTCATACAATTTTCTTCCTTTTTCATTATTCACACTGACAAAGCTTGTCCCCTTGTTGTCATCCAAGACAGCATCATAATTCTGGATTCCCCAGAAATCTCCCATCGTGAGATCTCCCTGTCTGGGGAAGGCTGAAAACACACAAGCATAACAGCTCTGACGCATCCCAGAAAGGCTGTGGAAAAGCTGCTCCATCGGATCCGTCGCGATTCCTACAACGGATTGTTCCCCATTATCATAAGTGACCGTCAGCCAAAAAGGATCCCAACCATTTTGTTTCGTCCTGAAATTTACATTACTTATTCTGTCTAAATCATAACTATCCTCCAGATATTCCGTAAAAACCTGTGGCGATGTCACACCAGCACATAAAAGATCTGCCAGATATAATTGATCATAGGATTTTCCTAAATATGCCTTCAGAGCGGCAATTTGACAAGGACACCCGGTAAATAATACAGGAGCACCCTGCGTTTCCAGTAACCGCTTTATCGGCTCCAGCACAGGCTGAATATCACTCTGAACATATTTGGAGCCTCTCAGCCTGCATAATCCCGCCTCGTCCTGCACAATCATATGTGAAATAGAATGCCTGTATTTATCATAGGCTGCACCGCATACATATCCTCCCTTTTTTAATACCGCATCTGCCAATACCGAAAAGGCACCGCCGGATGAACTTTTTGAACGGACATCCTCATCGGCCCAAAAAGCGTATGTATCAGGGTTCATCTGATTAGACGCATCTATATTCAAAGAAGGGCATTTCCTCATACATTTCTGACATCCAATGCATTTTTCGCTGTCAAATTCAGGACGTGCAAAGCCTTCTCTATCCATTCGCATCTGTATGGCGCTTGCCGGACATTCCATTGCACAGATGCCGCATCCACTGCACGAAGCCAAATCAGGCAGATTGGCTGCCTCTGATTTCTTTAGAACCAGAATAACATGCTCTGTCCACTTATTATCATAATTGCCCTTTTCGACATGTACGGGAAGAAAACCATGCTTTATCAGACACTCATATAACTCAGTATAACTGTAATGATTCCCCCATAGAAAAAGTTCTTCCCGTTTCTTTATATCTCCTTCCAATTCCACTGGCGTATAAGTAAGCACAAATGTCTTGCCACAGTGCTCCTGTATCTCCTTCAGCCACCAGTCCGTATCCTGAACATAATGCATAATACCTGCGGCCACAACCAGATCAGCTTTCTGTTCTGGAAACTCATGCTTATTAAAATCATATACTAAAGTTTCCGGACACCGTGCCAGATAATCTACCGGATAATATGCAATATCCGAAGGTAATAGATCTTTTAAATACATCTGACCGGCACCCAAGTCCATAACAGACGTATATTCATGATTCATAATATCCGGATAAACCAAATCAAATATTCTTCTCATTCTAGGATTCCAGCTATCCCACTGGATCGTACCCCCCCGTAATTCATTAAGTATCCAGTTATTTTCCATGCCGCGTATTCCCTCGTATTATCCTAACTCAACAACTTTCTCACAATTTTGTAAAGGTACTTATATATAACACATAATTCCAATAATATCGCCAACCCAATCGTTAGAACTGCGGTCATCCAAGTCAGGCCCTCTATAAATAAAGGTGTAAACGCTGAAGAAAACAGTCCATTTTTTGCTCCTGCTAATAATGATATGTTCAGCAAAACCGCGATAAGTAACGATATCAATAACTGCGGATTTACTACTTTATTTCTGATTCTGTCTCCCAACGAAAGCAGACGTTCCTTTTTGAATGGCTGTGAAGTTTCTACAATTGTCTGTCTTTGTGGATATACAATGTCCCACTCTGCCGGATGCCAGGTAAGCTTTTTAAACTCTCCCTTTTTCCCTTCGCAGATTAATTTCATATCCAATATCTGCTCCATCTTCCTGATCCGATCGATCCAACGGCCATTTTTATCAATATATTCCTGAGAGGCCAGAACAATCTCTTTTCTTTTCGATGGATTCTCCAAAAGATCCTTACATATTTCCCGCGCTTCCGCTGGAGTATGGAACATCGGTAGGTCAACCATCCCCTTCGTTTCCTCTTTCAACTCAGAGGAATAGGATGATACCAGGCATGCGTTGCTTGCCATAATGTCATAGCACCGCCAGGAATAACCCTTTCCTTTTGCCTGCGGATGCATCGGACACAAGGATAAAATGGAAGAATTATAAAAATCCTGATTCTCTTTCAAAGAGAATACCTTGGCTTTATTATGAGTCAGCGCTATCTGTGGAACAAAATCCACAATATCGCGCCATCCTGCCTCATGTCCCCCCAGATGGAGTCCAAGGTCAAGCAGATTGGCAAAGATCAAATAACTCTGATCAAATAAAGGCCATAAATCCGCATCCGTCATCTGGATATCCGAACGATACGCCATATTTCTTTTATAAATGTCTTCATAAGAATAGTCATGGGTTCTTACGAAATCAAGATACATATCATAAAACTTATCCAAATCCCGTCCTTCCCGTATGCAGTCCTTCAATTTAGAACTCAAGAAGAATCGCCGTTGTCCCAGAAAAGAGATATTCATTGTCTGGGGCATATTATCGTCTTTTCTTATGGAAGTTCCAGGAGGGAGATAAAAAATCTGATCGTCCTTAAATCCAAATTCCAGATAATCCTTTCTCCAATCTTCTACGATAGAAAATACTTTATACCGCTCAATGTTCTCCTTGATCACATCCAGATCTGAGAAAAAGCGCAATTCATCTCCGTCATAGATCACCACAGGAACATCCTTAAACTCATCCAGGATCTCCTGTAAGATCCGGTGGTTGAATGTTATGATCAAATCCGGCGCGAATTTAATTGCTTCATTCAGTAAATAGTTCTTTATGCCGATATTGTCCGTCCGATTAGGGTTGAAAATACCATAGTAAGCATTATTGATTGCCAATACATCGTTGCCGCAGTCTGTTAATTCCTTAAAAAATGAATCCCAGAAGCACAACGTATCATTAACAGACATTTCATCCGAACGGAAATAACTAACCAATATTTTCGCCATTGCCAAACTCCCTCTCTATCGCAGCTGCCATTCTGCCTTTTTCGTAGATAAACTCCGTAATAATCCTGTCAGGAAATGCGCGCTTTAGACTGCAGTATTCCATGTATTTCACATTCGGATTTATATCAAAATCTTTAACTGCGGGAAATTCTCCCCGCCTTTTATTATTAGGATATACGATAATCTGTCTGCAGTCTGAAAATGCTGATATCACGTCGCATAATCCGCTTCTGAAACCGATAAAATATCCCGCATAATGCGTAAAAATTAATGTTTCCCTTAAAGACAAGAATACCTTTGGATAAGTTCCATACATCAAGTTATTACCACAGTTAAAGAAAACCCTAAATCCCTTTTTCTCCAACATATCCGCAATATTCAACCAGTCTTCCTCGGAAGCGTCAATACTGCAGGATACAGCTTCCGGAGAAATCAGTACCGTTCTTCCCCGCTGCACGCCCAGTTTCTGTATACGCCTCTTTTCTTTCGCGCTGACATATATTACAGGATAGTATGGATTAACGTTATTTCCTACACCAATCGCATTTCTGACGGCATCTGCCAAGTGTACCTGGGGATTTTTCTCGTCATATATAAGATGATAGTAAAATGTCAATCGAGAACTATCAATTTTCGAAAATATATCTGCATCTACATATAGAATTTTATCAAAACAATCCCTGTACAATTCCGCCAAGTTTAAAAAATGGCGCTTTGTAACAAGCAGCGCTAATTTATTTTGGGGATGCAATCTGCGGTATTCCTTTGAAAAAATACAGAAAAACAAGATATCCCCCAAACCTTGCGGCATTGTTACAATGATATAAGAAGAATCTATTTTTTTGATCTTTCTGTTAAATCGCGCTATACGCAATTCTTCATCTTGCATGGCTTCTCCTTTTCGCTCAGTTATTCTTACATTTCTTGACTAATTACCCATTTTATATCAAACGTATCTCTCCTGACAGCGCAAGCATAAGCCATTTGCAGACCAGAGGGTTTACTGTCATTAATCAATATTCTCTCGCCATACGGGGCCTCATATATGACACAATTATAACGGATTCCATTATCCTTTAAAAAAGTTTCTGTCTGTTTCTGGTATTCTTTCTTCCGTGAAGTGATAAAGACAATGCAATCTTCTTCCGGCAGAGATTCCAAAAACGCCTTGGCTCCGGGAACAAATTCATCTATGCCATTTGTTTTATATCCATTATGTATCAAAATAGTTCCATCAAGATCCAGAATCCAGGTATGCCCCAGAGCTGAAAGGCATAAACTATTATTTCCTGTCATCGCAGCTGCTCCCCAATCGCCCCTCCGGGATGGTTGACCTTAAAATCCTCCAGACTTATCCCCATTCTCTGGGCAAGCTTCATAGACAGAGTCTGAAGAACAATTAGATTAAGTATCGTTGAGTTGTTAGGCATGATATTCCACATATCTCCTTCATGCTCTAGCGGAACCACAATTTTCTTGCTTATTTTTGAACAAAGTTTCCCTTTTTCATTAAACGTGAGCAGCCATAAATTACACTGTTTCGGCTGCAGCACATCTACAAGATATATAGATTCCAACGTGGAGCCGCTTTTCGTCAGGACAATAACCAGGTCGCCCGGGTGAACCATCCCCATATCGCCATGTACCGCTGAATTCGTATGCAAAAAATTGGCGTCAAGGCCCAAAGAAAGCATGGTACCGACGAATTTATCACATATCGGCACATTCTTTCCCAAGCCACTCACAATGATCTTTCTCCCCTGCTTCAAGGTCTGTTCACATTCATCCAATAGACGGCTGAAGTCTTCCTCATTAATTCCGCGCAATGAATCTGAAAGTATTTTTAATGTCTGCTCAAAATAGTCTCTCATGTTCTCCTCCTCTGATTTTGTATTTAGGACAATGCTTCTTCCAAATAGTAAAGACCGTTATAAAAAGCGCCGCAGATAGAATCATAATCCTCCCAAGCATAGGTAGTTAAAGAAAGCCATATAACGGCATGGATTAGCTTTATATCAGCCTTCTTTACCTGATCTCCCAAAAGATCAAAGAATACGCCTTCCAAATCTTCCCATCCATTTGAGTCAATCTCCAGATGAATCTCTTCTTCTGATATATGCAGGCGGAAGCGTTTCAGATTAAACTGATCATAGTTTCCTACAAGCGAATAATATAACTTTCCCCAATCATATACAGGGTCTCCGTAAATTCTGGTAAATCCAAAATAGCCCCTGGGATCGATCAGCACAGGATGCATATCCTTATCCAAAAGCATATTTGAAAACGTGTTATCGCCGTGAATTACCGTAAAATACGGACAATGATAATTAGCAATCTTTTCGTATAGTTGTTCTTTAAAGAAAAACACATTCCTGCAGTTTCTTCCATTAACCCGAATGTATTTCTCATTCGCAAAAGGAACCAGAGATCGTACTTTATCCAACCGGGCGAGCGTCTTATTATAGTACGCTTCCCGAATGCTGAAATAATCCGTATTCTGCCATCCCAAACTATGGAGTTCCTTCAGATTTTCAATTAGTTCTGATAATATAGCCTTCTTATTTTCAAAAGATATGTCTGTATACTCAAAAATGTTCTTCCCATGAATCCGTTCCATGCTGAACGGATCGAATGAATAAATATATGGAATTTTCCCATAGCCCTTATCCTTAACAAATCGATACCATGCCTTTTCCTTTTCCGCCAATTCTGCTCCCTGTTTATCAGCGGGTTCCTTAATGATAATGTCATCATTGACAGTCAATTTATTAAAGGGCCTGCATCTTCCTGCAATCGGGGTCTTGCTATATTCCTGGTATTCAGATAGCAGACCAAACTCTTTTGTCCGATATAATGGAAGTTCCGTCCATTGGATATCGTTTCGGACGCCGAGCCATCTTACCAGTTCTCCTTCTGAAGGAACATCTTCCAGAAATGTCTTGTCCTTAAAAACAAATAATCCTGCTACGCCATTTGTTTCAGATGGAACTTCGGCAAATTGTCCATTCTCATAACGCCATCTACAACGGAAATTTTTCGACAGACCCACATAGTTCTGCCCTTTCTCTGGCAGTTTGAATTCATCTGGCAATACCAAATCCGACCAAATCAGCATAAAAGACTTCTGATCTGGTATCTTCTCTATGGCATTTTTAAGACCAGAACAGGTTCCGTTCTTCCCATCTGTGCCGACAATCAAAAACTTAACTTTAGCAAACGCAGACAGGTATTTCTCCATCACATCCGCTTTATAGTCGGCTATAATAATAAACCGCTTCTCAGGAAACTTTTCAAACAAGTGGAATAGCATCGGCCGATTATCAACAGGAACTAATGCCTTGGGACGATTCTCCGTCAGGTACTGTAACCGGGTTCCCTTGCCGCCTGCCTGTACAACAATATATTCAATCGCTTTCGTACTCATCTTCATGCCTCATCTAAAATCATTAATCAAATCAATAACATAACTCAATTCCTGATCTGTCATTCCGATATATAGCGGCAGGCTCAACTGTCTCTCACAGATGTATCGGGCATATGGCTGAATACCCAAATTGTCATATTTATATGCCGGCTGATCACAGATTGCTATCGGATAATGGCAAATGGTTTCAACTCCGTTTTCTTTTAGATACCGCTGAAGATCATCACGCTTTTCACACAAAATCGAAAATACATACCAGATCGCTTTTCGATCCGGTCCCACGGTGGGAAGCTTAATCAATGGATTTACAATTCCCCTCAGATATTTCTCAGCTATATCTGCGCGCTCCTTATTATATTCATCCAGATGCCGGAGTTTCACTCTTAATATCGCCGCCTGCAGTTCATCCAGCCGGCTGTTTGATCCCTTAAATTCATGATAATACTTTCGGCTGCTCCCATAGTTTCCCAACATCCGGACTTTTTCCGCCAGATCTGCATTATCAGTAACAATAGCCCCTGCATCCCCAAGCGCCCCAAGGTTTTTCCCCGGGTAAAATGAGAAACAGCCGATATTTCCATAATTGCCTGCCTTTTTACCCATAAACGTTGCGCCGTGCGCCTGTGCGCAATCTTCTACAACATAAAGTTGATTCTCCCTCGCAAACTCCATGATTTCATCCATTTGGGCCATCTGACCATATAAATGGACAGGAATAATTGCTTTTGTACGGGTGGTAAGCGATTCCTTCAGACCTTTTAATGCCATATTGTACGTGATCTCGTCAGGATCAACCAACACTGGTGTTGCCCCCGTATAACTTACCGCTAATACAGTCGCAATAAATGTATTGGACTGCACAAGGACCTCATCACCTGTACCAATTCCTAGAGCCTTTAATGCAAGGTATATTGCGTCAAGTCCCGATCCCACTCCCACAGCATATTTAGACTCATTCCACTCAGCAAATTCACGTTCGAACGCCGCACACTCTTCCCCTCTAATAAACTGTCCCCTATCATACACCGCTTCTATTGCGCTCATAATGTCAGCCTTGATAGATCGGTGCAAGTATTCAAATGTTGCAAATGGTATTCTTCTCATAGTCTTTTTCTCCCTTCTCAAATTCTTCTTTCAGAATCCCATACCAGTTCAGATCTTCCAGCACGCCATTTATCTTAATATGCCTGCGAAATGACCCCTCATAAATAAAACCGGCCTTTTTATAAAAGGCATTAGCCCTCTGATTTGATCCAATCACATTCAGATAGACCCGATATAACCCCAATTCATAAAACGCTATCTTTAGTATCTCTTTCGTAGCAAATAATGAAGCGCCCGTTCCTTGGGCGCTTTTTCTAAAGCTTACTGCATATTCCGCATTCTTCTCGATATAGTTGATATTCTTAAGGCTCACTGTTCCAAGGTATTCATCTTGATCATTTACACACGCATAATGCCTGTTTACCTCAGAAAGCGCCCCATCGATAAACACTTTGACCTTATTCTCATCATACGCGGAGAAGTCAGCCTTAAATACCTTATTAATCACAGGATCATGCATCCATTCCAAAATATAACAGATATCTTTATCCTCTAGCGGTCTCAGTTTCATTTGTATGTCCTTTTCTCTTTAACATTAAAAAATACCTTCGCTTCCTGCTCATATGACTGATAATCTCTGATATAATCATCCTCTGTATAATGCTCGCTGGCTAAAACTAACAAGACCCCGTCATTTTCAAAGTCATACATTTCCCGCCATACCATCGGACCGATCCACAAAGCTTCCTGGGGATTATTCAGGCAAACTACATCTTCCTCAAACGGTGTCTTAACCAATATCTTCACACTGCCATGGATGCAGATGAGTGCCTGCTGAAGATCTCTATGGGAATGAAAACCTCTTCTCATCCCATCCATTACCTCGTATATGTAATACACACGCTTAACGTCAAATGGAACATTCCCATTCGCCTCAACCGGAACCAACTTCCCATATTTATCGTTGTACATTGGAAAATAGAGCATCTTGGTATTTCTAATCATAGGTTTCCTCCTTAAGAGTGCATTAAAATAGTCCTGATTATTATTCATCAGGACTAAATAAATACCGCTTAATTTTTCTATAAGTCTGAACGATAGAACCTCTGACTGGCGTCAGACAAAATAACCATATCCACAAAGACTCAACTGAGATTATCCCATAGTATATCGGTGTTATTATAGGAAGATGCATGATCACAATCAACAGTCCTATACTTGCCACTATGGCCCTTACTACTTTTTTAAAGAATTGATCTTGTCTGTTCCATAATATAAACACAAATCGCCAGTCTCGCTTTAATACCTCAATTCTCTTAAGTGATTTCAAATCTTTCGTTTGTTTCTTTAATTCACATCTAGCCTTATCATATCGTTCAGTAATATCTCTCAGCTCTTTTATAGTAAGTCGTTTTGTATAAGGGAGAATTTCTTGATCATACAATAGCAAATGATCATGGATTATTCTGGCAGTAGCAACTTCGCTGCGGTGGCCTATCGGTCTGGATATACCCCCATCACGATAAAACAAAGCATTAAAATCTGAAAAACAGAACCTTTCTCCTGATCTCGTTACGCGTAAGGCAAACGGCCAATCCTCTATCAAATAATAATTTTCATCCAATGGTAAGTAATTTTGCAGTTTTTTGCTTTTAAAAGCAGTCGCGCCGATACAGAATTGACATTTCTGTGTTAAACGTCTGTATTGCTCCCAGGCCGATAACTGTCCGAATTCCATCTCAATCCCCAAAGAAACCGGATCTGTCTTACGCGGCACCAGTTCCATATCGCAATCCAGGCTTTTCGCAAAGACGCCGCATACATCTTCAGGAACGCCATCCAATGCTTCAGCAAAATGTTCAAGCACATGTTCATCACACAATGCGTCGTCTGCCGCAAAAAACAAAACATATTCTCCATTACAGGTCAAAATAGCATTATTAATGTTTTTTACGGTTCCCAGATTTGATTTATTAAATATAACCGAGAAGGATAACAGGTTCTTCTTTCTATTCTCTCGAATGTAATCTTCCACATCCTTTTTCTGAACCTTGTCACTACAATCATCTGCAAATACCAGTTCAATCATCGGATACATCTGAGAAAGAACCGAGGCAACCGCTGTCTTCCAGAAGTCTGGCTGATTATAGTGAATAATAATTACAGAGAATAATTTAAAAGAGCCCGCTTGATATTGTCCGCTCATAGTTCAATCACTGCATCCAAATTTTTTTATATAAACTACATATTTTCTTTGTGTCTCCGATTTGTTTTATCTCATGGTCTTCCAGCCATATCACTCTGTCACACATTTCCTCAATCTGTGAAAGGTTATGGGAAACAAAAAGAACTGTCGTTCCTCCTCCCATCAGTTCCATCATTCGAGCTCTGCTCTTCTTTTGAAATCCCTCATCACCAACCGCCAGTATCTCGTCCACTATCAGAATTTCTGGCTGCACTACCGTCGCTATAGAAAATGCCAAACGCATTAACATACCTGAAGAGTAGTTCCTGATCGGCATTTCAATAAACTGCCCAAGTTCAGAAAACTCCAGTATTTCATCATATTTACTCTCCAGGAATTCCTTACTGTATCCAAGAATCGCCCCATTCAAATATATATTTTCTTTTCCGCTAAGCTCAGGGTCAAAGCCAGAGCCAAGTTCAAGCATTGGTACAATATTTCCTTCTACCGTTACTTTCCCAGATGTTGGTTTTAAAACCCCAGCTATTATCTTCAGTAAAGTGCTCTTTCCGGCCCCATTCTTCCCAATGATTCCAACAACTTCCCCTTTATCAATATCAAAACTGATATCATCTAATACCAACAATTCTTCATACTTTAATTTCCCGCTCAGCGTTGCAATAACGTATTCTTTCAAACTGATTACTTTATCATTTACCATTCGAAATTTCATAGTTATATGTTCTGCTTTTATCACCATATCAAGGACTCCTATATATAAAGAACAAATTTATCCTGTGTTTTCTTGAATACAAAAGCTCCAAAAATACAGGCTGCTACTGCAGCAATCAGGCAATACAAGTATTCTAACGGATCCGGCGATACCCCTTCGATAAGAATCACCCTTATAAATTTAATCATATGGTATAAAGGGTTACAATCCAGGATTGCTCTGAACTGTTCCGGTATAATCGATTCTGGATAAAAAACAGGAGTTGCGTACATCCAGATCATACTGGCTATCCCCCATAAATACTGTGTATCTCTAAAGAAAACCATCGCCGAGGACAAAGCCAATGACATTCCCACACAAAACAGCAACAGGCAAAGCAATGCATATGGAACCAGTATCATGGCAAATGTTATAGGCGCACCTGTTATGACTGAAACAAGCAAAAGCGGTATCAGTGAAATACACAGATTAATCGAACAAGATACTACTTTTGTCACCGGATAAATATATTTTGGTACATACACTTTCGTGATCAAAGACGAATTGGCAAGAATCGCATTCAATCCCTGTCCTATTGCTTCGGCGAAAAAATTGTACATGATTATTCCGCTTAACAGATATACACGGAAATTATCAATTCCCTGACGAAATATTGTTGAAAAGACAATATATTGAACAGTCATTGTGAGCAGGGGATTTAGAAAGCTCCACAAATACCCTAAGACGGATCTTTTGTATTTAACTTTGAAGTCCCGAACAATTAATTGCTTTATCAAAAACTGATACTTTTCCCACACCGTTTCTATCAATGTTATCAGTGTTATATGACCTTTATTTCTTTGGATTTCTGACCATACCATATATACGATCAGGATAAAACCAACTGTTAAAACCAATTGCCAATAGTGTGTCCCAAACCAGATACGTTCTTTCCCCTGCACACTGAAATACAACTCGTATGGCATCTCGATCCCATTTACCGTAAAAGTGCCTGCTCCCACAGCTTCCTGGTAATATAAGGTCGGCGATTGCTCCCAAGGGCAATCAGAAGTTATAATTAATTGATAAGCTTTTCCTCTTGCATTTTCGATTGGTTCGATTAATGTCCAATCATAAGTGGTTCCATTTTCTAAGAGAGCAGCATCCACTTGATTCTGGGCTACAATAATTTCCGTATCTTTCTCTTTGATTGTCATAAAAACAGAGCCGCTATTCTCTCTCCCATATGTTGTAAATTCAACAGATATCCCATTTATACTGCCGGCATCTGCTACAAATTCCTGACATAACTCTACACCTGTACATACTTCGGAAAGAACGCCTTCTTTATCGCCGAACGCACTGGATTTTTCACGGTAATGTAATTGCTCTCCTCCCACAATATAGAACAAAACCGCTATTATTGCATAAGCAAATATCAATTTTATGTATAAACTAATTGAATTATTTTTCATTCAAATAACCTCTCTATATTTATTTTATTTTTCCATATACCATAGCCAATATCTGCTTAATCTGCTTTCGGAATGGTATCTTCATTCCCGCAAGAATTCCCATTGCTCTGTAAGTCGTTGAATTGCGGATATCCTCCAATTCCTTTTCTGCCTCGGCAAGCCGAAGCAGCACACTCTCATCACCCCCATAGTTTCCAGCGTTTTGGGCAATCAAAAAAGCGTTCAGCATCCAGACATAATCTTTTGAAGCTGACCGCTTCATTTTGCGCTTTTCTTTATAATAACTTTGATAGCATTCACACATCTCCGCCGCTGTTCGCAATTTTACCTGCTGAACTGCCGCTAGTTTCTCCTGATATTCCACTCCCCGATCCTTGATTCTCTCAATAAGCGACATAATATCTACAGCAGATGCACTCGTAGGAACCGTCCATCCGCATTCCATATTTGATACGCGTTCCTTCAATGCTCCGATTTCTGTCACAACCACTGGGACACCACATGCCACCGCCTCTGATAATGTATAACAGAAAGTTTCCGGTATGATCGGCAAAATACATACCAGATCAATCTGATATTTCTCCATTAATCTCGGGAGTTCTTCCCTGGTATATGATCCTGTCATTATAAAATTCTTGTTTTTCAGTACAGAACGATCTGCGTGATCGAAAACTCCAAACAGATGCCATTTCACACCCCTTATATTCATTCTGATCAACTGTCCGGATACGCCGCTGCCCTTTTCCTCACTGATCCCACCAATAAATGCAATATTGAAGGTGCTTTCTCTGTGATTAAGCCTGGGTTTTTCAGTTATGTTCGATCCATGTGCAATCACATGCATTTTATCTGCCAGGTCAGGATAAATGGAAAGATAAATCTGTTTTGCTGATTCTGATGGCAGAAACAGTTTTTCAGCCATACGCAGAACATTTTCGCACTCTTTCCGCCATATCTGGATTAGCGGTGTTTCATAAGCAATACCCAGCCGTTTTTTTAAACAATTTTTACAGTCATACCCCATGCCTCCGCAATATTTACCTTCCGTATCAAGAAGTTTTACAGTAGGACATATATAATATAAATCATGCAATGTTGCAAATATCGGTATTTTCCTCATATCTGCCTGATAGAAAACTTCACAGGACAGTGTATATACATGATGAACATGTACAAGATCGATCTGGAAGCAGTCAAGAATCTTCCCGAATATCTCTCCCATTCTTCTATCATGGAACCACATATAATTCCGATAATTTCCAATATAGAAACGAAAAAAGTACTCTTTTTCGCCGATGTAAGCCGTCAGATTCAGATAGGAACTGTCACGGGCAGCAACAAATATGTTATACGTCCCTTTTAGCCCCATCGTCAGATCCTTTACATGAAGCTGTGTTCCTCCTACATTATCCGACGCACCTTTTCTGAAATCACGCTGAACCACATACAGAATATTCTTGCTCTCATTCTCAAGCCCGGCATGAATATTGATATTATCAAATACAGCATGATTCGGATTATCACGGCAGTGTATATCGGTAGCACGGGCCTGCTGCGGATATCTGGAATTTATAATGGCGGAATGTTCCTCTATGTACCGTTTCTTTTCTTCACTTTGAAATGACTCAGTACCGCTGTGATATATATATACATCATCACACATGGCATGACGGTATCCGATCTGCTCTGCCCGATGACAGAAATCATTCTCCTCACCATAACCTCTTCCAAACGTCATCGCATCAAAAGACCCGATTTTGCTGATGACCTCCCGTTTAATATACATGCAGAATCCATTTGCCACAGGAATAGCAGGATATCTCCTTAAACTGACCTTCTCTATCAGTTCCGCATAAGAATCAATCGTATAACCTTCAGGAACCTCGTTTTCCCTGCAGAATACAGGTACTGAGCAAAGGGATGCATTGTTTGACAATGGCGTAACTGTCGCGATTGCCGGATCGCTATATGCGCACGCCTCAATCTTCTCTAGCCATTTTCTCGTTACTATCGTATCTGAATTCAAGAGCAGGACATCATGGGTCTCTGACTGCGCAATACCCAAATTAATATTATTTGAAAAACCTTTATTAGCTTCATTATGAATTACAATGATGTTCTCTCGCGCCTGTTTATCCAGATACTCCTTTATTCTTGGATCCGTGCTGTGATCATTAATCAGAATCAGCCGGTTTCGGTTCAAGTCCGTATAATTATACAGGCTGTTAAGGCAGAGTACCACATCGTCATATGCGTTATAAATCGGAACAATAATATCAATACTTTTGTTCTGCTCACTTTTCTGCTGCTTCAGTATCTCATACAAAATTATCCTGACTCCTTATCATTTCACCTGTTAGTCTTTTGCAGTTAGCTCCTGAGAATATATTTCCAAAATCCTTCTTACATAATTTTCATATCCATATGTGATTGGCGCCCTGCAGATTGCTCTGTTTGCTTCCATTAGCACAGAACCATCCGATATGACCCTCCGGAACGTTTCGACCAGACCTTCGATCTCCGGCTTCACGATAAAGCCGATACCTTCATATCGGCGAACCAGATCACATGCCCCGACATTCCCGGTAACAATTACCGGAACTCCATAACTGATTGCCTCGCTCACGACAAGCCCATAAGTCTCCGCCCACAAGCTGGGAACAACCAACGCGTCGATATCCCGGTAAACTTCCTCCAGCTGCCGGTAATCATACGGCTTCTTCTGAACCAGATAACTTCTCCGGTAACTCTGGTACTCCATGAATACGGTCAGCGTGAACCTGCCGGTATATTCCGGAAGCAGTCGGTCCATGGCCGCAATCAGGAGATCATAGCCTTTGTAACCATCAGGTCTTCCCAAATATCCCAGCCGCACCGGCGTTCCATATGTCCGTATGCGCCTGTTATCCTGTATCCCGCTGTGGGAAACTTCGATAACAGTACCTTTCTGCGGGTGAAGGTATCCCTCATAGATTTCCTCAGACACGGAGCTGTTGTAAAGGAACGCATCGACCTGCCAGAACTCCTCTAAATAAAACTGACGCAGGAGCTCATAAGACGCCTCGCAGGATCCATAGCTGTCCGTTCTCCCGGCTTCTCCGGCCCCCGGATGCCGCCCTGCTGCAAGCCCCGCCATACGGAAGATCTTCCTCTTAAGCCGGGGAACCCATTCATACCGGATGGCCCACTGAAACAGATGCGACTGCCTTCTTACAAGCAGCTTTACCCCATCTGCGCCGGCACAGCATTTTGCGCAGCCTTCCCAGCATACGTCGCCGCATACCTTTCCGTCACGGAAAAGATCCGTCTTCGGACACAGGCCGAAATAGTCATGTGTCGTATAGAAGACCGTTACTCCCTGCCCTTTCGCAGCGGCAAGGAATTCCCTGTGCATCCCCATGAGGCTGTGTATGTGGAGTACGTCGAACTTCTCCCTCCGGAAGAAGCTGTCGTAGACCTCCATATCCCCTTCCCTCATGAAGGCTTCCGGCTCCGCGATCCCACATGCGAGCGGGACCGGAAGCGGGTTTATGATCTCATACAGGATCCCTTTCCTGCTATTCCCATGCCGGACGATCTTCACCTTTCCCGAGCCCTTCCGGATCTCTCCCGGATAGATCAGGGACGCCTCATGGCCCAGCTTCCGCTGTTTTTCTGCCAGATCCTGCGCGTATTTGATAGCCCCTCCCCCGCGCAGCGGCGGTATTCCCAGAACATAATGCAGTATTTTCATTTCCGGAATTCCTTCCGTGTATCAGTGAGGAATGTTCCCGCCATCTCTCGGAACCTCCTGTTCCCCAAACAGTACCTGGCATATACTGCCGTGCGGTACAGGTAAAGCGGCAGGATCTGCCAGTTCTTCATATTCAGATATTTTTTGCAGTAATAGATCTCACTGCGTATCTGATACGTATAGGCGGAAGGATTCGTCCGGATCCCCCCGGTACTCTGCCCGGTCTTATGCAGGACGACGCTTTCCGGATAATAAACCGTCCCATACCCGGCCTCTTCCATCCGTATACCGAGGATCAGTTCCTCATCATACAGGAATGTCCCCTCGTCAAGCGGCGTGACACGTTCCAAGCATTCCCTGCTTATCATGAAACAGCAGCCCGATACCGCGTACGCGGGAAATGTCTCATTCTCATAGTCGTGCTGCCGGCCCCAGTACCGCCTGTCATACTTCGGGAACAGAAACCTTAAGCAGGTGCGGAGCAGATATTTCTCCCGGACGCCTGTTCGCATCATCAGGCACCCTTCCAGGACTTTCCCGTCGGGGAACAGAACCTTGGGACCGACTATGCCGGTGCCGGGGTGCCCTGTCAGGTACCGGTACATCAAACCTATGCTGTCCGCGCCGTACCGCACATCGCTGTTGCTGATGAGGACGGCGCTGCATCCGTCTGCCATGGCCTGGCGGATCCCGACATTATTGCCGGCGGCATACCCGGTATTCTCCGAATTCTGGATATATGTTACGGAATGCTCCAGACAGAATGCGGCCACTGGAGCAGGCTGCCGAACATGCGAGGCATTGTCCACCAGGTAAATCCGTATATAGTCGGATGAACTGCCTGCCAGTATGCTTTCCATACATTCCATGGATTCTTCCCAGGTATCGTAGTTCAGTATGACTACGCCGATCATACGGCTGTTCCTTCCTCTCCGCCGGTATACGCATTTCGGGAACTTTCTCCCTGACAAATGCGCCCATATATTCCCAGATATGTCCTGATCTCCGATAACGGGTCCAGATCCCGGTGCTCCGTGTTTTTCAGATTCAGGGAAGCCAGCATTTTCTCAAGAAGATCTCCGGCATTCCCTGGTTCAAATAAAAGTCCGCTGCGGCCCTCGGCCACTGCCTCCGGGATGGCGCCGATCCGGCTTGCGACCACAAACCTTCCGCTCGCCAGAGCCTCATGCAGGACCATGCAGTAAGTCTCCGGCACCTCTGACGGAATTACCACACAGTCCGCGTCCAGGTAAGCGCGTTCGATCATTTCATGACTGACAGCCCCGGCAAATGTGACGCGTCTGTCTCCGGCAGCTGCTTTCCGGAGTTTTTTTACATATCCCTGCCTGCCGCCCCCATATATTTCCAATGCGCAAAAATCCGGCATCTGGCTGAAAGCCTGTATCAGTGTGTGAACACCCTTCTCCGGCGTTAAACTGCCGACATAAATGAAACGCCCTGAGTTTCTTTTTCCGTCCGGATTCCTCCCGGCATTTACTGCCTTTATGGAATGCGGAATTACCTTAACCTCAAGTTCAGGCAATTCCCTTTTGAAAATCCCCATTACAAACCGGCTCGGAGCTGTAACGGTTTCAGCAGTTTCCAGTATTTCCTTGCTTCTTTCATACCGGTCGGTCTGGTGCATCGTAATACACACACATTTCTCGGCACACATTCTCCCTTCACAGCTTCCGCTGCAAAAACACCCATCCTTGCGAACATATACAGAGTAATGACACAAGGCAAAAAAATCAGTTATGGTTACGACATACGGGATTCCATTCTGCCTGCAGTACTGCGCTATGCCGCTTACCCGGCTCATATGTGTAAAGTGAAAAACGTCCGGCTTATATCTTTCTTTAAGCATCTCCATAAAGCCGGTATAATCATCACCATTCGCTTCTATGTCCTTAATCAGATTTAACTTCGGTCTTTCCTTACGGAAATAAAAAACAGGTATTCCATCAACTTCTTCCATACGCCACAGGATCCCGCCTGTGCAGTCAGTATACTGGTGTCTTTCATATTCGGAATATGCACACACAGCAACTTTATGGTCCCGTTTCTTCAGTTCCGATGCAAGGTTTTTTGTAAACTGTTCTGTTCCCCCGCACCCATCCGGGAAAAAACGATGTAGTACAAATATGACAGCTATTTGCTTATCGGGTTCTTCCATCTTTTCAAAATTCTTCGAAGCACACCGTTCCGATACCATCACCGTGTCCTGCCGAATGCATCTCTTAGGAGTCCTCAATTTTTCCACAGCCTGAACCGCCACATTTATTATGCCGTATGTCTGAATCAATCCCAGTACCTTATCGAACATTCAACCTCGCCCTGTCCGTATCACCTATATAAAAGCGGAATACTCTCTTCTCATCTTCCCTGCTATTTTCTCAATCCGGTATCCATATACTGTCCTGTAATGTCTCTCCACCGTCTCTGTAAGATCCCCATCCAGCGCTTTACGGATACACCCTGCAATATCCTCCGGATCTTTCGGATCAAACCGCAGCTTCTTCTCCCCCACCAGTTCCCGGTTTCCTCTTATATCCGAACATACTACCGGCACTTTCACCGCGATCGCCTCCATCAGCGCCATCGGCAGCCCCTCCTGCAGCGACGGGAACACGAACAGATCCGCCGCCTGGCAGAGCCCCGCGATATCTTCCCGGTACCCCAGAAAAATAACCCGGTCCGCCAGGCCAAGCTTTTCAGCCAGACCCTTCAGCTCATTCTCCATTTCTCCCTGCCCGCAGATCGCATACCGCAGGCCAAAACCACGTCCATCCGGCTTCTCCCGCACGGAACATGATCCAGATGCCTGTTGACCCGGACGCAGCGCGGACCTTCCCGTCCCGGCATCGTCTGCAAGCATCCTCAGCGCCCGAATGACATTCCCCTGGTTCTTTCTCCTGCTCAGCTCTCCCACCGAGAGCAGCAGCCTTTCATCCTCACCGACACCCAGGCTCCTGCGTACCGCTTCCCGATCCGCACTTCCTAGTTTAAATTTCTCCAGGTCGATCCCGGCCCCCGGCAGCCGTACAACGCGCCCCGCCTTAAGCCACCTCTTCGCGAACCGGTAATCCTCCCGGTTCACCGTATTCAGGATATCTGTCCAATGTGCGCACACCCATTCCGCCGGAAAGTACAAAAGCCAGTTTATGACCGGGGCACCTCTAAAAAAATGGAACCCGTGGGCGGTGTAGATCACCCGGGTTCCATGTGTCTTTCTTTTCTTTCTGAATACCAGCCGCGTCATCGCGGCGCAAATCGGTGAATTGCAGTGAACCAGATCGAACTCTTCCTTCGCAAGCCTGCGCAGCTGACGGTAGGAACGGAGCTGTCCGAAGATGTTGGAAAGCTTCCGACCGAAGTCAATCTGTATCACACGGCATCCCTGTGCCTCCATCTCCTCCTTGAAGGCCATCAGCCTGGACAGTGGGCTTGAGTCCTCGGAAGCATCAAAGTTGGCCGCCAGGGTAACCTTATAGCCCACCTCCAGAAGAAGGTTTATATTGCTTCGGTTGAAATTATCAAGCATAGATGCCATAGATGCGGTCAATAATGCTTTCTTCATCTGGTTTATCCTTTTCTTTCCTATCTCATGTACATTTCTCTTATACCACCAAATGGATATTTTCCGATTCTTTCATCTGCCCCGTCTTTTCAACCCCTTCTCCCCGCGGAATCAGCGCCACAGTCTCGCACACCCGGTAAGTGTTCTTCCCCGTTTCATCTTTCCTAACTTCCAAAATTGTACAATGATCTGCCATCGGCGGAGCTGTCACCGTCTCAACCCCATTATAAAAAGTCTGCGCGTTCACGTCCACATCCAACAGAATCCCCAGAGGGATTACCGTATCCTCTCCCCACAGCATCTTATGCGTCTTTGCGCACCGGCTAGAAAAGCGGATCTTCTCGATTCCATCCAGCAGATACTCCAGCGGCCCATAGACACGATAATAAACGCTTTCATTGGACTCTCGCAGAATATAAGAGGCGCGCACCACATGGTCTTTCCCGGAAATGGCTTCCAAAAACGCCGCGTCCTGCTCCATCAGCGGAAACATAGACAGATACCCAGTCGCAATCAGTCGGTTGATAGCTGGGATCCTCTCCAGGCGACGAAACAGCGACTCTGTCCCTTCGCAGGTGATAAAGACGCATCCGCGAAACAACGGCTTCTGCTCGATCAAGACCCGCTCCTGCCGCCTCACGTCCCTTTCGTTATAGATTACAAATGCGTCCTGATACAGATAAGGCGGGACGGTACGCCGGATCTCCTTCACCAGCGCTTCCTCCCCGCCGTACCACGTCTTCAATTTATACCAAAGCACCTGTCTTCCCTCCTTACTATTAAATATGCTTTCCCTGTTAATGATCTTTTCAGCCATAACTGCTGATTTGGTTATTATCTTATTGGCCAAAAAATAAGACAAAGAAAGTTAACAGTTGTGGCTGGAAAGATCACTAACAAATCTAAACTCAGTATTCACAACCTTTGTTATAGGAACCGCATCGTCTTTCAGATAGGCACCCTTCAAATAACCTCCCTCAGGGACGTTACCCCCCGCTTCCAGCTTTCTCACTTCCCCTACCGATAGCTCCACCGGCATTTCCCGGTCAAACATATGCACAACAATCGAGACCATGTTATTCCTCACTTCACGGATAACAGTCACAATTCCCTCGAAAGCGCCGTTTATCACCGCCACCCGGTCGCCAGGCTGCAGCATAACGGCCGGCTTTCCATTTCCATGCGGACAGAGCGTCAACGGATCCGTACTCGTATTGCCAAGAACATACTTCTCCGGTGTGGGGATATGCGCTTCTACCTTCCCGTAAGCCATCTCCCTGCGGACATCGTCATTTAAGATAATCCCCATCCGCACCGTCTTCTCCTGCCCCGCGATCGTCAGCCTCACCTGCGCGTAACGGTCACGAAACTTATAATCATGAATACGGCCGCCGCATTTCTCAAGCGGCCCCGACAAGTATGTAACACGGCCCTTTCCGTCCGTCGCCGCGTAAGTCAGGCGCACGATATGGTCGGCATCCAATATACCCTCCAAGAATTCTGCCTCGCTGTCATACAGCGGGGTAAACTCAAACGCCCCGGCCGCCAATATCTTCGACATGGCCGGGACCCTCTTCAGGCACTGAAAGACGGCCTCAATATTATCTGTAGAGATAAAGAGGTATCCGGGGAACAGCCGCAGGATGTGAACCTGGTTCTGCTGGCGCCAGCAGCGCAGCCTCTCAAAATAAGGCACAAAACATTCTCCGTAGTATCTTTCCGGTACCACGCGGCGGATCATCTTCGTCAGTTGTTCTTCCTTCCCCGTATAACTCTGTATTGCGTACCACAGCATGGTCAGAGCCACTCCCTTTCTGTATCTTTCATGTCTTTCCCAAAAACAGCCTCCGCCGTATTACCATCTTCCTTCCAGAAGAGTAAGCTTCGCTGTCCTGCTCCTTCCTCTCAGAAGAGCAGACTCCGTCATTCCCTCTGTCCTTCCGGACAGATAGGCTCCGCCACTCCGTTCCGCCCTTACCGAGCAGCCCGGACCGCTGTGGCCGCTATAACCCCCTTCAGCAGAAACGTCTCCCGAGGCTCACGAGTCCCATCCAGGTTTTGTGATCGATAAAACAACTTCTCGGCTAATCGAAACCAATCGAAGTATAATGTTCCTTATCAGCGCGCACCCTAACTTTGGACGTGAACCGCGCTGATGGAGTCTCATGTCGTAGAGTGACCTACTCCACGACTGAACCATGGATCGCTTTACGCATTCCGGATTCATCTGGATTCCGGGACGCCAGCCAGACGCCATCAGTACCCCAAATTTCAGGATGCTAGCCAGATGCCATCAGTACTAAAAGTTTTAGGACGCTAACCGACCGCCAGCAGTACAGAAAGCTTCTGCATATCGTTCCGTTTCATCTCCATCGTCGGGTGGACGTACCGGTTTAAGGTAATGTTCACGTTTGAATGTCCGAGAATCACGCTTAAGCTCTTTGTGTCAAACCTTTGTTCCACGCACCGGGTCGCGAATGTATGCCGCAGCACATGAAAATTGATCTTTTCCAGACCGGCTTCCTTCAGGATCTTCTGAAAATAGCGCTCCATCGCCCGGGGCTCCACATAGGAACCCTCACAGCCGGTCAGAAGATAACCTGTCTTTCCCTTCCGGTACCGGGCAAGGATCTGGAGAAGTTCTTCGGGAAGCGGGATCCAGCGGGTGGAACTGCGGCTTTTCGGCGTGGTAATGATGATCTTTGTCTTCCGGAGCGGATCGTCCTTCGTCTGGATCCGCTGCATCGTCCGGTGTACGAAGACCGCCTGCTCTGGGAAGGAGATATCCTCCCAACGAAGCGCGCAGACTTCCCCTAGGCGCATCCCCGTGTACAGGGCGAGCAGGACGCCCAGATCCCGGCAGTCAAAATCGTTTTCTATCTTTTCCTGGAGGAACCGGGACAATGTTTCCTGCTGTTTCGCGGTAAGGATCCTCATTTCCGCTTCTTCCTTCTTAACGGTAACCGATGAAAGGTCGAAAGGAAGCGGCGCACCGTGGTCAGACGCGTAGCGGGCGATCTGGCGCAGGACGGACATGACATCCGATACGGTCTTGGCGGAAAGACCTTTCTGCTTTCTGCCTCCGCTGGTGCGCAGCCTGCTTACATACAGTTCGACCGTCTCTCTGTTCAGGCCTTCCCATTCCAACATTCCCAATTCCGGGATGATATACGAATACATCAGGTTCCAGTATTTCATGTAAGAAGATTCTTTGATGTTGTTTCTGGCGGTATTCAGCCATTTCTCCGCATACTCTGCCAGCGGCGTCCTGTTCCGGACAACTGGCGGCGTTGCCATTTCGTCCGACTCGCACGCCAGAAAAAGCCATTTTCCTTCATCAATCTTTTCAACAACATACTTCTTCCCTTTCGGCAGTTCCATTTCCAGGCAATCCTTCCCCTTCTGTAATGCCATTTCCAGACAGCCATTCCCTGTACTTTCCAACATTGCTGCAACCTCCTCTTGATAACTTGTGTCAATAGTTTCATAAATTCTTAACTTGCCGCCGCCTTTTTCTACAAAGAATCTACAAAGAATCTTAAAAAGTTCTTACGTGTATCTTATTGACAAATTTTCAATTCTTTTGTAAAATTCCTTTGATAAAAGCGTTCCGGCTTGTAAGAAGTTGTCGTGGAGTAGGTCACTCTACGACATTTTTTACATTATCCATCCCGAAACATGTGCCCAACGACTAACAGCGATCCGTTCCCTCCCTTCCTGGCGAGCATTTCGGCCGGGATTGATGCTGCATATTTGTATTTTTGCAATAATCTGCTGGAAAATAAAGGGAATATAATCGTTCAGAAAAAACGGGAACCGCCCGCTAAGGCAATTCCCGTTAATATTATGATGTTCAATTTTTCAATGCAGCCTGACGTAATGATACTATGCGGCGGCCCGCTCCCAAAACATTCTTCAGACGGTCAGGGAATCCACACCCCATTTGCGTCTACTTTGTAGCCGTCAGGAGTCGTAGTGTTCACCAGGAGGTGCCCCTTTGTGCTGTCAGGAGTCTCGCTGAAGTAATACCATTTGCCGCCGATCATATGCCATCCGGTGTACATGTAGCCCTGCGTTCCGTCCGAAAGCGGGTGCAGGTAATATTTCTGCCCCCCGTAAGTGATCCATCCGGTCACCATATATCCTTCTGCGTCAAAGTAATACCAGTCAATTCGTCCGTTCCAGGCCAGCTGCGCCCAGCCGGTCGGCCATGTGCCGTCTGAATAGCGGTACCACCAACGGACGCTGTCCGCTGCCTTTTTCCACTCGCCGTCCATCAGCATGGGTGGTTTCGGCGTACTCCCCTCCGCCGCCACAAATTTCATCGTGAACGGGCTGAAAGCCGTGGTC